>VGZE01000018.1 GCA_016872755.1 Planctomycetota bacterium | reverse complement strand
GAAACAGCGGGTTGTCCATTCCGCGCGGCTCCTCCGACGAAATGCGCACGTGCGTCATGCCTTCGGGCAACGAGCGGTGTTTGAGCCGTACATAAGTCTGCTTCTGATCGGTACGCAACATGCCGCCTGCGCCAGGCGCGAGCAGCGGCGCAATGTTCGCAAAGCACTTGCCGACCGCCTCCGTCGAGCCGCTGCGGCGTTGTCCTGATCGCGCGGCGAGCTGGTCGCGGCGGATCCGGTCGGGCTCACGCAAACCGCCGCGCGAGGCCAGCGGCGCAACCTGAACGTCGAGCACGAACCAGCTCAACTCGTGCAGCAGCACGGGGACGGTCAGCGGCTGCAGGCGCCGGTCGGTCTCGTAGGTCTCGAGCTCGTCGAGCGCCAGGTCGGGTGAGAGCGTTCCCTTCAATCGCTGTAGCTGGCGCGCATGGAATTTTCGGCAGTGGCTACCGAGCAATTCGAGTCGATGGTGCACGGTGCCGCGATTGCAACGCAGCAGTCGCGCGGTCTGCCGATGCGTGACCTTGGAGGCGAGCATCCAGAAGACGGGCTCGGTGAGCTTGGGTTTGCGCAGCCGATAATCGAGTCGAAAGCTCTGATCGGAGAAGAACTTGCCGCAGACGCCGCAGCTGTAGCGCTGGACGAGCCGGTCATCGAGAGCGCGGTGGAAGGACCCGCGACACTGGTAGGTGAAAGGCTGGCCTTGGTGGGACGAGCAGAGGGGATTGGGACAGCAGGGGGGTGTGAACATCGAGGGCCTCCGGGCATGCGCTGGATCGGGGCGTGTGTTGCCCCAGCCCTGGATGCACGCAACCCGGGGTGGTGGCGCGGATTCCCCAATTCCCCGCGCAGCCACCTAGACCAAGGTCCCGGACGGGGCGAAATTCTTTCCAGCGGCGGCCCGCGCAACTCCTGGAGGGTGCGCCAGCCGCCGCGCCGCATTCAGGGCGAGCGGCCCGGCTTCCGATGTAGGCCCCGACCCTGCCCGCATCGTCGTCTCGCTTCGGAGGCGCGACGAGCAGCGGTCGTTCCCTGCACGAGAGGTAGCGCCCCGATGATCTCCATGGAAGACCTGCTCTCGCTCTTGGTCCGCAAGAGCGGTTCCGATCTGCACTTGTCCGTGGGATCTCCGCCGCGCATCCGCATCGACGGCAGCCTGGTGCCCGTCGAGTGCCCGCCGATGACACCCGAGGACACGCGCCGCCTCTCGACGAGCGTGCTGACCAGCGACCAGATCGCGAAGCTCGACCGCGAGCTGGAACTCGACTGCTCGTTCGGCCTCGAGGGGCAGGGGCGCTTCCGCGCCAACGTGTTCTACCAGCGCGGCACGATCGGCGCCGTGATGCGCCTGGTGCCGCATCGCATCGCCGACTTCGACCAGCTCGGCCTGCCGCGCAAGGTCTGCGAGAACCTGTGCAATCTGAACTCGGGACTCGTGCTGGTCACGGGCGCGACGGGCTCCGGCAAGTCCACCACGCTCGCCGCGATGATCGACTTCATCAACCAGCGCGAGAAGGGCCACATCATCACGGTCGAGGACCCGATCGAATTCACGCACGCCAACCAGGGCTGCCTGGTCACGCAGCGCGAGATCGGGCACGACTCGCAGTCGTTCCAGCGCGCGCTGCGCAGCGTGCTGCGACAGGATCCCGACGTCGTGCTGGTCGGCGAGTTGCGCGACCACGAGACGATCGAGGCCGCGCTGACGCTCGCCGAGACGGGCCACCTGACCTTCGGCACGCTGCACACCTCGGACGCGGTGCAGTCGATCAACCGCATCATCGACGTGTTCCCCGCGCACCAGCAGGAGCAAGTGCGCACGCAGCTCGCATTCACGCTCGAAGGCGTGTTCAGCCAGCAACTGCTGCCGCTGGCCTCGGGCCGCGGACGCGTGCTGGCCTCCGAGGTGATGCTCGCGACGCCTGCCGTGCGCGCGCTGATCCGCGAGGGCAAGGCGCACCAGATCTACTCGCAGATCCAGACGGGCGGGCGACTCGGCATGAAGACCATGTCGGCGTCTCTGGCCGATCTCGTGCGCACCGGCAAGATCCGCCAGGACGCGGCGGAGCGCTGCGTGTCCGACACTTCCGAACTCAAAACCCTGCTGCGAGCCGCGTAATGGTCGGTACCTCTCCCAAGATCCGGCGTCTGATGACGGACGCCGGTTTCGTGACCGCCGAGGAATGGGATACCGCCTCGAAGGGCAAGGAGAACGTGCTCGAGCTGCTGCTCTCGAGCGGCAAGTTCACCGAGCGACAGTTCTTCGAGACGGTCGGTCCCGCGGCCGGCGTCGTGCCGGTGTTCCTCGTGCGCGTCAAGCTCGAGCAGAACGCCGTCGAAGCGATCCAGCGCGAACTGTGCGAGCAGCTGCTCGTCCTGCCGATCGTGCTCAACGGCGACGTGCTCACGGTTGCGGTCAGCGACCCCTTCGACGTCCTGCGCCTCGACGACCTCAAGCAGATCTCCGGCTGCAAGGTCCGCACGGTGCTGTCGCACCCTTCGGCCGTGCGCCAGGCGCTGATCGCGTACTACGACAAGGACAATAAGCAGATCGAGGGCGTGCTCGGCACCGGCGATACGTCGGATCTGGAGGCGGTCAGGCCCGATGACGACGACGTCCGCGAGCTCTCCAGCGAGGTCGCGACCGGCAGCGAGGACGCGCCGGCAGTCAAGGTCGTCAACAGCGTGCTGTTGCGCGCGCTGCGCGAGAAGGCCAGCGACATCCACATCGAGCCCGGCGACAAGGACATCCGCATCCGCTTCCGCGTCGACGGTCGTATGGCGGAGCAGGGCCGCGTGCCGCGCACGATGGGACCGGCCATCAGCTCGCGCCTGAAGATCCTGGCCAGTCTCGACATCGCCGAGCGCCAGATCCCCCAGGACGGCAAGTTCCAGATCAAGCACGAGAACCGCCGCATCGACTTCCGTCTCTCGACCTTGCCGGTCGTCGGCGGCGAGAAGTGCGTGATGCGTATTCTCGACCAGGGCGGCGCGGCCAAGAAGCTCGACGATCTCAAGTACGAGCCCAAGTGCCTGGCCGACATCCGCGCGGGCACCGAATCGGCCTACGGCATGGTGCTCGTCACTGGTCCGACCGGCTCGGGCAAGTCGACGACCCTGTACGCGTGCGTGCAGGAGGTCGCTTCGCCCGAGATCAACGTGGTGACGGTCGAGGATCCGGTCGAGTACCGCATGGACGGCATCAACCAGGTGCCGGTCAATCCCAAGCGCGGTCTGACCTTCGCGGGCGCGCTGCGCTCGATCCTGCGCCAGGACCCGGACGTCGTGCTGCTGGGCGAGATCCGCGACAAGGAGACGGCCGAGATCGCGGTCAAGGCGGCGCTGACCGGACACCTGGTGCTTTCGACTCTGCACACCAACGACGCACCGCAGGCGATCACGCGTCTGATCGACATGGGCATCGATCCGTTCATGGTTTCGAGCTCGGTCGTCGTCGTGTGCGCGCAGCGCCTCGTGCGGCGCTTGTGCGAGCACTGCCGAGTGCCGCTGGAGCTGCCGGAAAAGGAGCTGCTGAACGTCGGCTTCAAGGCGAGCGAACTGCAGGGACTGAAGCTGCACGGCCCGCACCCGCCGGGCTGTCCGCGCTGCAAGAACGGCTACAAGGGCCGCCTCGCGCTGCTCGAGACGATGCTGCTCGACGCGACCATCAAGCGCATGATCGTCGAAGGGCGCGCAGTGGCCGAGATCAAGGGGGCCGCGCTTGCCGCGGGCATGCTCACGCTGCGTCGCGTGGGGATCCTCAACGTCATCCGGGGCCACACCTCGCTCGAGGAAGTCCTGCGAGTCACGGTTTCCGACTAGGGAGAGATTCGAACATGGGCAATTTCCGATTCGCAGCCAAGGACGCCACCGGACGCACCGTCGAGGACACGATCCAGGCCCCCGACCAGGGCGAGGCGCTGGCCGAGTTGCGGCGGCGCAACATGGTCGTGCTGAAGGTCGAAGAGGTCAGCTCCGGAGGCTCCGGCGGATCGGGATTCGCGCTGTTCAAGCCGCGTCCGTCGGCCTCGCGCGAGGAACTGGTCATGTTCACGCGCCAGCTCGCGACGATGGTCGGAGCGGGCATCGCGATCCTCGAGGCGATCGAGGTCCTGAAAGACCAGGCCGAGACCCCGGGCTTCAAGCTGTGCTGCAACAACATCGCCGCGGAGTTGCGCGGCGGGTCGGATCTCTCCGCGGCCATGCAGAAGATGCCCGGCGTGTTCTCGCAGCTCTACATCAGCATGGTCTGCGCGGGCGAGGTCTCGGGCCAGATGGACGTGATCCTCGAACGCCTGGCCGACTACATGGAGGCCAACGAGGCGTTGCGGCGCGAGGTCAAGTCGGCCATGACCTACCCGGTCATCTCGCTGACGCTGGTGCTCGGAATCACCGCCTTCCTGATGCTCGGCGTCGTGCCGACCTTCAAGGAGATCTTCAGCCAGATGGACATGGAGCTGCCTGAGCTGACCAAGATGGTGCTCGGCACCTCCGACTTCCTGCGCGAGCACTGGATGATCGCGTTCGGGGGGCTCTTCGGGATCATCGGCGGCCTGGTCGGCTTCTCGCGCACGAAGAACGGGTCCTACCTGTACGACAAGCTCTCGCTGCACGTGCCGGTGTTCGGACCCTTGGCGCGCAAGATCGCGCTGGCGCGCTTCTCGCGCACCTTCGCGACGCTGATCCGCTCGGGCGTGCCGATCATGGGCACTCTGGACATCGTCGCAGACACGGCCGGCAACCAGGTCGTGTCGGACGTCGTGCGCGAGTCCAAGGAGAGCGTGAAGGGCGGCAACATGCTTTCGGAGCCGCTCTCCCGCAGCAACGTGTTCCCGCCGATGGTCGTGCGCATGATCTCGATCGGCGAGAAAGCGGGTGCGCTCGAAACCCTGCTCGACAAGGTCGCCGACTTCTACGATCAGCAGGTGAAGGCCCAGATCAAGGCGCTCACGAGCCTGATCGAGCCGCTATTGATCGCGTTCATGGGCATCATCGTCGGCGGCGTGGTCATGGCGGTGTTCATGCCGCTGCTCGACATCGTCGGGAAGCTCTCTTCGTCGAAGTAGCCACGCGTTGCTCTCCGCCGGGGGCGCCCGGCGGCATCGTCGTGAGCGGGCCGAGGGCCGGAATTTCCTTCCAGGCCGCCGCGAGCGCGATCCGAAGCAGCATGAATCCGCGCGACCCTTCAAGCCCCAGGGGCGTGGCCGCCGAAACACTCCCTGCGTGCGAAGGGCCCCGTTCAAGGGTCCTGCGTACGACGCGACGTCCGGCGTAGGACGTCGTGCTCAGGGTGGACGGCTCGCCGGCGCGGGCCACAGGGCAGGTCGGCGCGAACTTGTGGTTCGTGTCGGCGACGTGCCGGCCCAGAGGAGCAACACAACCAGGGCCGGACACATCCAACCAAGTCCGGAGGGACAGCTTCAAGATGATCCGTAACAAGAACAATTCTGGCTTCACGCTGATCGAACTGATGATCGTCGTGGCGATCATCGCCATCATCGCGTCGGTCGCCATTCCCAAGCTCATGAGCGCGCGTCTGGCCGCCAACGAGTCCGCGGCGATCGCGACGCTGCGCTCGATCGCGGCCTCGCAAGCTCAGTTCCAGTCGTCGAACGCGGTCGATTCCGACGGCGACGGCGGCGGCGAGTACGGCTACTTCGGCGAGCTCGCCGGCACGGCCGCGCTGCGCGAGGACACGGGCGGCGGCGTCCCCGGTATCGGCGCCGATCTGCTCTCTCCCGCCATGCTGTCGAACGCGTTCGGCAACCTGCAGGACAACGACGGCACGGGCGAAGGCACCGTCGCGCGTTCGGGCTACATCTTCAAGATGTTCCTGCCCGATGTGACGGCGGGCGCCACTCCGGGCATCCCCGAGGACCTCAACGGCGGTGCGACGGCTGGCTCGGAGCCGGCTCCGAACAACTGCGAGATCCTGTGGTGCTGCTACGCCTGGCCGATCGACGCGGGCAAGTCCGGCAACCGCACGTTCTTCATCAACCAGGACGGCGACGTGCTGCAGTTCGGCAACAAGGCCAGCGTCTACGACGGCAACGTCGGCGTGCCGGCCTTCGATGCGGTCTACACGGCGGCGGGCGACATGGCCAGCGCGGTCGGTCTGGCCGGCGCCTCGACCGACGGTGAGTCCTGGACCGTGCTGCAGTAAAAAGCTGCCGGCATTCCAGTCTGCGCGTGGGCGCGGTCGAGCGATCGACCGCGCCCACGCGCGCTTTCCCGCCCAGTCTGGCGCGGGCTCAGGACGGGGGTAGCCCGAACAGCACGGCGGCGTTGCGCGAGGTCGAGCGGGCGATGTCCTCGAAGCCGCGGCCGCGCAGACGCGCCAGCTCCTGCACGACGCTGCGCACGAAGGCGGGCTCGTTGCGCCGGCCGCGCTGGTCCTGCGGCGCGAGATACGGGCAGTCGGTCTCGACCACCAGCCGGTCTTCCGGCACGGCGCGCGCAGCGGCCTTGAGGCGCTCCGTGCGCGGGTAGGTCAGGATGCCCGAGAACGAGATGTGGAAGCCCAGCTCGAGGTAGCCCGGCAACTCCTCCGCGCCGAGGCTGTAGCAATGCATGACGCCGCGCCCCGCACCGCTTTCGCGCAGCACGCGCAACGTGTCCGCGTGCGCGTCGCGGCAGTGCACGATCAACGGCTTGCCGAGCTCGAGCGCCAGCTCCGCGTGCCACGCGAAGGAATCGAGCTGCGCGGCGCGCGGCGAGAACTCCTTGAAGTAGTCGAGCCCGGTCTCGCCGACGGCGACGCACTCCGCGCGCGCGCACAGCTCGCGCACGCGCGCGCGCATGCCGTCGTCCGCCGCCGCGGCCTCGTGCGGGTGGATGCCGGCCGTGGGGAAGAGGTCGGCCCTGCCCTGGCACAGCTCGAAGGCGGCGCGCGAGGTCTGCTCGTCGGTGCCGACCACGATCATGCGCTCGACGCCCGCGGCGCGCGCGCGCTCCAGCACCGCTTCCCGGTCGGCCTCGAAGCTGTCCCAGAAGACGTGCGCGTGCGTGTCGGTCAGCATCGGCGGACGGGGCCTCGAGTCGGTCATGGGCAGGTCTTGCGCACGAGCGAGTCGAGGAACAGCGCGAAGTTCTCGTCCGACTCGCGTTCGAGCACGCGGCGCAACGTCGCGCAGGCCTGCGTGAAGCGCCGGTCGCCGCTCAACGACTGCGCGGCCAGTCGGCGCAGGTAGCCGTTCCCGGTGGATTCGACCAGCACCGCCTCCAGCGCCTGCGCGGCGCGCGCGTCGCCGCACGTGCCGAGCTGCCGCACCGCGAAGTGCCGGGCGGGATCGTCCTGCAACAGGTCGGCTGCCACCGCGCCCAGCAGGTCGGAACGCGCGATGCCGGCTCGCAGCGCGGCCTCGTTCCAGGCCGACAGCAGCGTTTCCTGCGGCGGCCAAGTCTTCGACTTGCGCGGCTCGCGCACCAGCGGCTCGAGCAGCTCCAGCGCGCGCGGCGGATCGAGCTCGGCCAACAGGTCGATCGCGCGCGCGCGCAGTCCCAATTCCACCTCGTAGGCTTCGAATTCCGCGACCAGGCGGTCGCGCATGCCGGCCGGATCCGTGCGCGCGGCCACTTCGAGCAGATCGCGACGGACGTCGAACACGAGCTCGGGACGTTCGCGATAGGCGGCCCAGCACGCGCGACCGAACTCCGGGTCCGGTGCGGCGCGTGCGTTCAGCGCGGCCTTGCGAGCGCGGATCCACAGGTCGAATTTGTCGCTCGTCGCGTCCTTGGCCGGCGGCGTGAGTTCCCGGATCAGCGCATCGATCTCCGCGGCGCGGCCGGCCGGCCCGCTGGTCGGTTTGCCGATCGAAGCGGAGATCGGTTCCACAGCGGCGGATGCCGGGGGGGACGACCCCGCCGGGGCGGCTTCCGATGCCGGTTCCGCGCAGCCCGCCAGTGCCAGGCCGCAGGCCAAGAGCCAGCTTGGAAGGTGCGCAATCGCTCGCCCGGAACGTGCGATCGCGGCAGGAGCGAAGCGGACCGTACCCCTCTGGGAGGCCCGCCAGCCGGTCCTGGCGAGGCCGGCGAGTGAATCCGCGCAATGGGTACGTCGTTTGTATGGCAAGAAGGCGTGGCTCATGGACTCGGACTGTCGGCAGGCCCTCAACGGGTGAAAAAGGGTGGCAACCCCGCGGGACCGGCCACTATAGTGCTCGACCCCTCACTAGTGCTGTTCTCACGGCATCGGAACGCAGCGCGCACCCTGTTTCCGACTTGGTGCCCTCCCGCAACCTTGCCCCCCCTTTCGCCCGTCCCTCCTGCGTGGTCCAGACTTGTCCGGTCGCGCCGCGCGTGACCGGTCCCGCCGTGGTGCCATGTCCGTCCTCAGCGCCCTTTCTCCTCTGAACTCATGATGTCGAACGGAACCCCTCTCCTCGCCTTCGTCCTGGGCCTGGGCCTCGCCGCGAGCGCTTGCTCGGGTGGTGGAGGCAGCGGCGCACCAGGCGGCTCGACCGGCGGCAGCTCGAAGATGTTCGTGGTGTCCTGTTCGCTCGGGTGCAGCTCAGGCCAGGGCGGCACGCAGGTGAACTGTGGTCCGAATGCGATCTACGTCAACGAGGAGATCGTCGTCGAGTTCGCGCAGGCCGTCGACCTCGCGTCGGTGACCAAGTCGACCTTCAAGGTCGTCAACCTGGCGACCGGCAAGACGCCGATTGGAACCTACTCGCTCGATCCGTCCAACTCGAAGCGCCTGATCTTCCGGCCCCAGGTCACCTTCGATTCGACCGGCAACCCGATCTTCGGCCTCGACCAGGGCGCGTCCTACCAGATCGACGTGCCGGGCTCGACCCAGAATCCGGGCGTTTCGCACATCAAGAGCCAGGCCGGTCTGTCCAACTCTTCGCGACTGTTCTGCACGGTCGTCGCGAGCAAGGGCATCAACGATGCGGTGCCGGGCAAGCCGTCGGTCGCGGTGACGGTCGACAAGGTCACGAGCTACGACGCCTTCGGCGTGCCGAACGGTTTCGCTTTCGGCGTGCCGGCCGATGGCGAGATCGACGTTTTCCGCGACACCCTGATCACGCTCACCTTCGATGACGTGATGAACCCGGCCACTTTGGTCAACCCGGTCACGGGTGTATCGCCGACCATCTCGGTGCTCGTCGACCCCGATGGGGACGTCACCGACACCTCCGACCAGACCGTTGTGTCGGGCACATTCCAGATCAATATCGATCAGAGCTCGCTGAAGACGATCGTGAAGTTCACGCCGTCGGGCGGACTGCCCTCCTCGGGCACCGGCACGCTGCCGCGCCGCGTCGTCGTGAAGACTCCGGCGACGATCCTGGACCTGGGCAGCAACTCGCTCGAGAACTTCGGCTCGGTCTCGTTCGTGCCCGAGCTGATCATCTTCTCCGAAACGATCATCCCCGACGGCACCGGCGAGCAGTTCACGCTGACGAAGAACGAAGACACGCGCCGATCAGGCGCGATCTGGGGCCTGGGAGGCCTGCGCCCCAGCCTCGGCGGCGGTAGCGGTCGGCTCGGCGATCTGCTGATCGAAAACGGCCAATCGGTGACGCTGAGCACGACTTCGCAAGTCCTCAACGGGACCTCGAGCGCAGGCGGAATCGACGGCCTCGGCGGCATCCAGAACGTCGTGGCGTTGGGGGCCGTCGATCCGGTGCCTGGGACGACGCACACCGAGACCATCACCACCGGCATCTTCGAGTTTGCGAGCGTGCAGGTCGATACCGGCTCGGTGCTGCGCTTCAGCGGCGCCAAGTCCGCGCGGCTGTACGCGCGCGGCGAGATGACCGTGCGCGGCCTGATCGACGTGACTGGCAGCTCCCCGATCGAGGATTCGACAGGCCAGGGCGGCCACCAGAGCTGGGCGGCGAACTCCGACTCGGCGGGGCAGCTCCTCAGCATCGATGGCGGCGTCGGCGGAGTCGCCGGTCCAGGGGGTGGCGATGGTGGGCGAGGAGCCGACCGCGCTGACAATACCGGGCAGACCTCGCTGCTCAATATGAGTGGCGACAAGAAGGGCGTCCTGAACCCCGGCGCCTTGATCAACGGCACCGCGGGTGAGGGCATCGGCGGAGGCGCGAGCAGCTTGGGGGGAGGCGGAGCCGGCCAGCACTGGCCGCCGAATTTCCCGACCACGAACGGCCCTCCGCCCGATCCGACCGTCCCGCCTCCGGTCCAATTCAAGGACGCGATCTTCTACGACATCGTCGGTCAGTGCGATCTGGTGGGAGGCATCGGCTCGGGCGGGGCCTTCTCGACGGATGGCACGTCCGGAACCAATCGCGCTCCGTCGGAAATCCTGAATTTGGCCGGGCTGGTGACCTTCCTGTTCCCGCCGCCCTCAGCTGCCGGAAGCGCCGCCTCGATCGATCCGAGCTTCAAGAATCTCGATCCTGAGCTTGACAAGTTGGTCGGAGGTTCCGGCGGCGGTGGAGGAGGCGGCGGCCTCACCTACATCAAGCCGATCTTCGGCGCCTTCTACGCGAACAACCTGCTCGAGTACTACTCGCACAGCGCCGCCGGCGGCGGCGGCGGCGGTGGTGCCGTGCAACTGCAAGCCGGGCGCCGCGTCCAGGTCGACGGCTTCGTCGATGCCAGCGGTGGTTCGGGTGGAGACTATGTTCCGCTTTCCCTTCCCACCGGGCCCGACCCGCGCGCGGGCGCGCGTCCCGGCGGTGGCGGCTCCGGCGGCGGGGTGCTGATTCAGGCGCCCGATGTGGCGATCGCGGACACTCCCGGACGTATCAACATCTCCGGCGGCCCGGGCGGCGTCGGTGACTTCGGGACGGTTGGCGGCACGGGCGGCGCTGGCTTCCTCCGCGTCGAGGCCTCCACGTTGCTCGACCTCCAACAGTTGGCTGGGAAGGTGTCTCCCTATGCGCCATCCAGCCCGACCTTCGGCGGCCCGGATTCGGACATCATCCTCTCCTCGGGACTGTTCGCCACCAAGCTCATCGGGCCGACCGGGTATTCCGGCTCGCAATCGTGCTGGCTGCGCCCGAGCGGCAACTACTTCCTGCTCGATTTCAAGGAGGATGACCTCGGCGGTCCCGGCTCGGCTGACGATGTCTACGGTTGGGACATCGACGTCGTGACCAACATCCCGGGGTTCCAGCTGCTCTCGTGGCGCGAACCGACGGTTCTGATCGGCGGCCAATCGATCGAAGACTTCCTCGGTTCGGATTTGGGTGGTGCGGCGAAGAGCCCGCTCGTGGTGCGATTCCAGGGCGCGCGCGTGATCAAGGCGGTCGACAACCTGTGCTCGATCGACACGACCGATCCGAATGGTCCGGTGTTGCCCGAGTCGCTCACCGGTTGGGTGCGTCATCCGGCCGAGTTGAACGACTACTTCAGCTACCTGCCGGCGGGTGAGGCCGCCAAGCTGCGTTCGAACATGATTCGCTTCCAGATCATGTTCGACCGCACGACCAGCTTCTACCCGAACCAGTTCTTCGGCGTCACCAACCTGAAGATCCTCGCGACGCCGAACTGAGTCGCGGTTCGATCGCAGCGCACACGGGCTCCGCCATCCGCAGGGAGGCGGAGCCCGTTGCGTTCTCGCGGGCCCATCGAGCACGCTGTCTCGCACCAATGCCATCGCCCGCTTCCCCTGAACGCTCGACGGCGCAGAGCCTGCACGCGCGGTGGATCGTCGTCGATCCGGACGTGGTTCTGCAGGACGCCGTGCTCGAGCTTCGCGCGGGCCGCGTCGTGCGCGTGCTGCGCGGCACTGCCGCGCGACGTGCGCGTGGCGCGGCCCGCGCGCTGCATGTGGACGGTGTCGTCACCGCCGGGCTCGTGAATGCGCACGCGCACCTGGAACTGGGCTGGGCCGCGCGCGCGCTGCGCCCGGGCCTCTCGATGGCGCGCTGGATCGAGCAACTGCTCGCCTTGCGACGTGCGCAACGGCCGGAGCAGCTCGCGCGCCTGCAATCGGACGCCTTGCGCGCCGGCGCGCGCGCGCTGCTCGAATCCGGGTGCACGCAGGTCGGGGACATCCAGGTCGATCCGGGCTCGCATGCCGCGCTCGCCGCGACCGGCCTGCAGGGCGTGGCCTTCCTCGAACTCTTGGACGCCGGCCGCACCGAGCGCACGGCCGAGGCACTGCGCAGCGCGCGCGCGCGGTTGCGGCTCGCGACTCGCGCAGGGCCGCGCGTGGGGCTGTCCCCGCACGCGCCGTACACGACCAGCCCCGAGCTGCTGCGGGGCATCGGCGCCCTCGCGCGACGCCGACCGCGCCTGCCGCTCGCCGTGCACTGGGCCGAGTTCGCCGCCGAGAATGCCTGGCTCGAGCACGGGCGCGGCCCGCTGAAGCGCTTGCTCACGGCATCGCCGCGCTGCAGCGGACTGGATCTGCTCGAGGCCGTCGGTCTGTTGCGCACCGGCACGCTGCTCGTGCATGCCAACGAGGCGCGTGCCGCCGAGCGCGAGCGCGTCGCGGCGAGCGGCGCGTGCGTCGTGCATTGCCCCGGCGCGCACCGCTGGTTCCGTCGCGCGCCCTTCGACCTGCGCGCCTGGCTGCGGGCCGGCGTGCCCGTGGCCCTGGGCACCGACTCGCTGGCCGGCAACGAGGGCCTGGACATGCGGCGCGAACTGGCCCTGCTGCGCGCGAGCCATCCTTGGCTCGCGCCGGCGCAGGCCTGGCGCAGCGCGACGGTCGAGGGTGCCCGCGCGCTGGGCGGCGACGAGCTCGGCGGCACGCTGCGGCCCGGCGCGGTGGCTGCCTGGGTCGGCTTCCGGGTCGCTGCGCAGCGGGCCTCCGAGGTCCTCGAAGTGCTGACCACGGGTTGCCCGGACCTGCTCGACCCGCCGCGGGTGTCACGACCGAGGGCCGCGCGCGGGTAGCCCGCTGCAGCCGGGCCCGAAAAAGGCTTAGACTCCGGCGGATTCCCATCACAATGCCGTCTCCCGTCCGCCCTGAATTGGATGCTTCGCAGCGGCGAGCCGTGGAGGCGCTGCGCGCCGGGCAGCGCTTCGTCCTGGCCGGTCACGTCAAGCCCGATGGCGATTGCATCGGCGCCCAGGCCGCGCTGGCCGGCACGCTCGCAGCGCTCGGCAAGCAGGTCTGGATCTACAACCCCGATCCGCCGGAGCCGCAGTTCGACTACCTGACGCGCGAGTTCCGCTTCCGCACCTTCGACGGCGGCGCGCTGCCCGAGCACGACTGGACCGTGCTGCTCGACATCTCCGAGCTGTCGCGCTGCGGCCCGCTGGAGCCGGTGCTGCGCGCGGCGAACTCGCGCAAGATGGTGATCGACCACCACGTGCATGTCGGACCGCCATGGTGGGACGAGGCTTTCGTGGACGTGGATTGCGCGGCGAGCGGGCTGCTGGTGCGCCGCATCGCGCGCGCGCTCGGCGTCGAGCTCGACCGCGCGAGCGCGCTCGGCGTGTTCACCTCGCTGGTGACCGATACCGGCTGGTTCAAGTACTCGAACACGGATGCGGAGACGCTCGCAACCGCCGCCGAGTTGCTCGAACTGGGCCTGGAGCCGGCGCGCATCTACGGCTCGATCTACCAGCGCCAGAGCGCCGAGCTCCCGCTCGCGCTCGCGCGCGGCCTCTCGCGCCTGCGCTACCACGCCGAGCGCAGGCTCGCGGTGATCGACCTGCCGCGAGCGGCTCCCGGCGAGAGCGAGCTGGTCGACAGCGACCTCCTGCTCGACATCCTGCGCTCGGTCGAGGCGGTCGAGGTCGTGCTGTTCCTGCGCGAGGCCCAGGCGGGCACCTGCAAGCTGTCGGCACGCAGCAAGACCGACTATGACGTGCAGCGCCTCGCCGGTCGCTTCGGAGGGGGCGGCCACCGCAAGGCAGCCGGAGCGACCATCCAGGGCAGCCTGTCGGAGGTCCGCGAGCGCGTCGTGGCCGCCGCCCTGGAGGGGTTCAGCACGCCAGCCGCGTCCGGGGGGCGTGCTTGAAAGTCGCGATCATCTCGGACCTGCATTCCAATCGCGAGGCGCTGGAAGCGGTCTTCGCGCACATCCGCGCGCAGGGGATCGAGGACCTCGTCTGCCTCGGCGACGTGATCGGCTACGGCCCCGATCCGGAGTACTGCGTCGACCTCGTGCGCGGTCATGCGCGCTGGTGCCTGATGGGTAACCACGACGAGGCGCTGTTCCGCGACGCCTACGATTTCAATTCCTACGCGCGCACCGCCATCGACTTCACCAAGCGCTTGATGGAGCCGGCCTGGTACAGCTCGACCGAGAAGAAGGCGCGCTGGAAGTGGTTGAGGTCGCTGCCCGACCGCGTCGTCGAGGGGCGCTTCCTGTTCGTCCACGGCTCACCGCGCGATCCGATCCGCGAGTACGTGCTCGCCACCGACGGCCTGCTCAATCCCGACAAGCTGCGCCAGATCTTCGCCCAGTTCGACGGGGTCGCCGTGGCCGGGCACACGCATCACCCGGGCCTGTTCGACGACGAACTGCGCTTCCACGGACTGGAGGGGGCGGCGGAGAAGAGCTACGACCTCGCGCCCAACCGCCGCTACATCATCAACGTCGGCTCGACCGGGCAGCCGCGCGACGGGGACAATCGGGCCTGCTACGCGGTGTTGGAGGATGAGAAGGTCACCTGGCACCGCGTGGCGTACGACTTTCGCGTGACGCAGGAGAAGATCCAGCGCACCGGCGTGCTGCACGAGGTGCTGGCGCGACGGCTGGCGATCGGGCGCTGAGGCGCGGGATCGATTCGTCGCGGGCTCGCGCTCCTGCGCCGCCGGTTGCGCGAACTGCTTCGCCGTCGCGCGCGCCTCGCGGCTGTCTCCGTACTTACTCACCACCGTTCATCACCGGCGGAGGAAGTACACAAGAAGGGAAGAGACGGACAGGGGCTTGCCCCGTGGGTCTCCATGTCAGGGCAGCAGCGCGAGCGGCACCGGATTGCTCGCGAGCGTGATCGTGCCGCCCTCGAGCAACAAATAGGCAAGGTCGAGACCAAGTCCGGCGAGCGCAGGGTCGGTGCCGGCGGGAAGCGTGAAGGTCGCCGATGCCTTGCCGAGTCCCGAGAGCGTCCCGAGCGAGCCCGCCAGCGGCGGTTGATTCGGCGCGGAAGCGCTGTAGCTCAGGATCAGCCCGGCGTTGAGCGGCAGCGTGACACTGCCGACGGGAATTCCAGGCTGCGTGCCGGCCTCGCTCATCAGCAAGAAGTGGAGCGCGCCGCCGTGGGTCGGGCCGGCTTTCAGCGCCAGGATCTGTTGTCCACCTGAGCCGAGCGAGAGCCAGTGCGGCTCGCCCGTGAGCGCAAGCGGCTTGGTGGAGACCACCCGGACGCTGCCCGAGGCTTCACCACCCACGTCGGAACGATCGGCACCGAGCACGAGATCGCTTGCGCCGTCGTCGTTCACGTCGCCGCCGCTGGCAACCGAGGCGCCCAGGCGGTCGCCCGGCGCTGCTCCGTCCCAGGTGAGCAGCGCGAGCCCGCTCGCTCCTGAGAACACGCGCACCCTGCCTGCGCCGAGTCCGGCCACCGAGGCATTCCAGGCTCCGACGACGAAGTCGCCCCTCCCGTCCAGGTCGACGTCGCTGGCGCTGTCGACGCTGATCCCGAAGCCGTCGGCCGGTTCAGCGCCGTGGAGCTCGTGGATCACGGTCGCGGACAGTCCCGAGTAGACGCGCGCGATGCCTTCCAGGCCGGTCCAGCCCTGCGTCGCGCCCGCGACAAGATCGGTGTACGCGTCGCCGTTCACGTCACCGGCCGAGGCCACGCTGATCCCCAGCCACTGGTCGGAGGCGCTGCCGTAGTGCTCCTGTAGTACAGCCCCACTCGCGCCCGAGTAGACACGTACCATCCCGGCATCGACCAGCAGCCCGGCGTCTTTGAAGGGCGCGCCGACCGCCAGCTCCGGCCTCCCATCCCCGTCCATGTCGCCCACTGAGTTGACGTACCAGCCGAAGAACTCATAGGGCGAAGCGCCTGTGTAGGTTCGGATCTCCGCTCCGCTCGCGCCGGAGTAGATGTGCGCGCTGCCGGCGTAGCTGGTGCTCGCCGGATGGCCCGGGGCGCCTACGGCGAAGTCCGAGTAGCCGTCGTCGTCCGTGTCGCGCGCGGTCGAGACCGAGAGGCCGAAGTCCTGGGCCGGCCCGCTGCCGTACTTCTTGTAGAGGATCCCGCCGGTCGCGCCCGAGTACACCGTCGCGCTGCCCGCGAAGAGCCCGGCCGTCGGATCGTGGCAGGAGCCGGCGATCACGTCAGCGAAACCATCGGCATCGACGTCGCCGGCGAAGGCCGCAGCATAGCCCAGACACTCCGTGGCCAGCGTACCGTTCCACTGGTGGATCAAGAGCCCCGTGCGACCCGAGTAGAGCGAGAGGCTGCCGTTGCTGTGCGGACCGTGCGTGGCGCAGTTCGTTCCCATCACGAAGTCCGCGTAGCCGTCGCCGTCGGCGTCAGCGCCACCATCGACGATCCAGCCGGCCTGGTCGCCTCTTTGGCCGTGGACTGTGAAGAGCGTGTCCTGCGCGACGGCGCTCGCGGTGAAGGTCGGAGCGATGAAGAACGCCGCCGCGGCGAGCACCCGCCAGGGTCGAACGTGAAGCGGGCGACCCTTCACGCACCGATTCCCATGGCGTTCGCGGACGCGCATGCCGGACAAGATGGAGCGGAACATCCGGTCTCGAGCTTATCACGGTCCGTCGGTTCATGGTTGCAGAGCGGCGGCCGCAGCGAAGACTCGAGAGCGGGCGCCCGCGCGCTTGGCAACAATCTGCCAGGCCCCGACACCTAGAACGCGCCACTCCGCCGCGAGCCGCTCCGTGTTCAGCAGCGCGTGCGCATCGGTTCGCGCGCGCGTTCCTGCGCGGCCGGCGAATCGAACTTCTTCGCCGCCGAGAATTCCCACATCTTCTCGATGTACGGGCCCGCGTCCGGCGTCTTGCACGAGGTGTCGCCGTGGTCCACTTCGACCACGCCGATCTTCTTCGCCGCCGCCGTCGCGGCCTTGCGCAGCGCGGCGCTGCGGCCGCCCATCGAGATCAGCGCGCCGTTCATCGCGTAGCGCTCGGCATTCGGCGCAGCGTGGATCGTCTTCTCGATGCGCGCGACGAGTTCGAGGTACCACTTGTCGTCCTTGCCCGCGTCGGCGTTCGCGAGCTGACCCGCGAGCATCCAACCCGCCAGGCGCAACTCATCGTCCTTGGAGGCGAGCCATTCGCGCGCCTTGGCGGGACCGTGCGCGCTCTCGGCGGCGAGCATCGCGACGTAGCCGCCGCACATCCACGAGCGCTGTACGCGCGCCCAGCGATCCAGCTCGGCGGGCCTGACCTTGGCGGGATCCGCGATCTTGACCGCCAGCGTGCGCGCGTCGTGATTGCCGGTGTCCCACAGCGCGAGGGCGAGCTCGTGGTCGACGCCGATCTGCTTCACGAGGACCTTGAGCGTCGCGAAGCTGACGCCGAACATCGGATCGCGAGCGCCGTGGCGGCGGTAGGTCTTGCGCGTCTGCTCGGATCCGGCCTTCTCGAGTGCGGCCATCGCCTGCGCGAGCGACATGCGCGCCTTGGCGGGCGCCGGGGACTTCGCCTTCGAGTCGGGCTTCACGGCCGCCGGTTTCGCGGCCTTCGCCGCCGGAGCGGTCTTCGGGGCGGGGGACTTCGAGCCGCGTGCAGTGGGCATGCGCTCGATTCTACCGGCGGGTTCGCGGAGCCGGAGCAGACCGTGTTGCCGGCGTCCGCCGCGCGGCGGCTTTCCAGACCGGCACCCGTCGAGCCACGACCGGGTGGCCGAACTCATCCGCTTGCTTGTCCGCCACCGGTGCAGCAGGATTCGGCCAGCACCGGCGGGCTGCAACGGCAGTCGATCTGTTCGACCCGTACGGACTCAATCCCGGCGAGGCTGACTGACCATGCTGGACTTCGAGCAACTCCGCGCGCAATTCGAAGCGCTGGAACTTACCCCGATCCTGCTCTCGATCGCGATCGGCTCCGCGATCGGATACGAGCGCGAGCGCCACGGACGCCCCGCCGGACTGCGCACGCACACGCTCGTGTGCCTCGCCTCGGCGCTGCTGATCTACGCGGCGCGCCAGCTCCCGTTCGAACTGGCGTCGGCCTCGGCGACCGGCGGCCGCATCGTGGTCGACCCCAACCGCCTGGCAGCGGGCATCGTGACCGGCATCGGCTTCCTCGGCGCCGGCACGGTCATTCGCGCGGGAGACATCGTGAGGGGGATCACCACGGGCGCCACGATCTGGACCGTGGCAGGTCTGGGCATCGTCGTCGGTCAGGGCGAGTACGCGTTGGCCTGCGTCGGGGCGGTGATCGTGCTGGTCGTACTGGCCGGATTCGATCCGCTCTCGCGCCGCATCGCTCCGGTCGTCTACCGGCAGCTCAGCGTCAGCGGAATCGGATCCGAATTCTCGAGCGTCTCGGCGCGCGTCAGCGCCGTCCTGAAGGAACGCTCGATCCGCATCCAGGATCTGTCGGGCCATCGCGGCGGCTCGGATCAGCCTTTCGTGCTGGTCTTCCACATCCGACTGCGCAATTCGCAGCAGGCGCCCGAACTGCTCGAGCAGATCTCGCGCGAGCCCGGCGTCCAGCGCGTCGAGTGGTCGCAGATCCACAGCTGAGCGCGGGCGCGATCAGGCGCCGCTACGCGCTCTTGCGCTGCGACTCGTCGCGGACGCGGCACGTTTCCAGCAGCAACTGGCACACGTTCCGCCGAACCTGCGGACCCGCGACGCTGTGGCCCTCGCGGAACGCGTAGTAGGCATCGCGCGAGTGGAACAGGCGCTGGAAGATCCCGGCCACCTGACTGTCGAGCGCGCGCCGCAGGGCCGCTTTCGTGATCAGGCCGGCTGCCTCGAGCGCGTCGCCGAGGCGTCCGGGCGCGGCTCCGTAGCGCAGCAGGAAGTGCTCGAGACGGAGCATGTCGATCGCGCTCTGCGAGACGAGCAACTCGCCCAGGCGCATGCCCGGCGGGGAATTGTCACTGCTCGCGTGGATCAGGTCGCCGCCGTCGAACACGAGCGAGATGACCTCGCCGCCGGTGTTGACGCGCAGCACGCCGCTCTTCTGCTGCACTTGCAGGAAGCCCATCAGCTCGGGCAGCGGGATGGCCCAGTTGTAGCCGTGGAAACCGTCGCGATCCCGGACGGGTGCCATGCGCTCGTCCACCTCGGCGGAATGCTCGCGGTCCACCTCGGCCAACAGATCGTGCACCAGGTGCGCGGTCAGCGAGGCGGTGATGCGGTCCACCTCGCCGGCCGGCACATCCTGCATCTGCTTGACCGCGTCCTCGTCGAGGCTGAGGCTCATGATGGCCTTGTCGACGTGCTTCTTCGCCGTGCGCAGGCGCACGGTCCAGCCGCCCGCATCGTCCTCGGTCCGCGTTCGTGACAGGATGCTGCGCAACAGCAGTCGGCAGGCACCGAGCAGCGCCGCGAGTTCGGAGTCGTGGGTGGGCATGGGGGGTGCGGGACGGGGCGCATCCGTCCATCGGCATGCGCTAGGAAACCCTTGATCGAGCGGCGGAATCCGCGCGATCCGCGCGGACGATCCAAGCTCCGGCCGGGCTCGAGACCAGCGCCTGCTCTCGGTGTGACTGCCGCATCAGGGTCGCCAGGGATTCCGGGATTCGGACCGCGGGTAGGGGGGGCTTGGATCTATAAGCGGATAGATGTATCCTGAATAGACCTGAGTCGTTCCACGCTCGTTCGGCAGTCTGGGCCGCCCTGGGGGATCCGCGGCGGCAGAGGCATGCCGTGAGCCGTCGAACTTCGTCGGGCTCATTCACGTGCGCAGTCCTGTGCTTCTCGTCCGCATCTGCACGCAAGTCACCCATGTTCCATTCCCCGCGCGTCGTTCTTGGGATCGGTCTCCTTCTCCACGGCTTCCTCGTGTCCGCTCAGGCGCCGAGCTACACCGCGCAGTTCTTGGGGACCGCGACTACGGTTGCCTCCTTGAGCAATGCCGGCGTCGCGGTCGGCTGGCGCACGATTTCCGGCGGTAGCGTGCGTGGCTGGGTCGCCGGCGTCGGACAGGGCATGCTCGACCTGCCATTGCCGCCCGGCTACGTGAGCAGCTTTGCTGCCGACATCAATGCCGCGGGCGCGGTCTGCGGCACGGTCGGGACGAGCTTCACACCGGAGATCGCAGGCAGGCCCGTGTTGTGGACGCCGAACGGCGCGGGCGGCTACAGCGTGCAGCTCCTGCCGCTGTTGCCGGGAACCACCGAAGGAGCCGCGAGCGCCCTGAACGACGTCGGGGACGTGGTCGGCACGTGCAAGAGCGGGCTCTTCACACGACCGACGCTGTTCAGCGCGCCGGGCGGGCCGCTCGACCTGTCCGCCACGGGCGTGTCCGGCCCCAAGGCGATCAACAACCAGCGCGTGCTCGTCGATGGTTCGTTCTCACCGAAGCGCCTCGACCTCGACACGGTGAGCGTTGAGAACCTCGGCGTGCCGACCGGCCTGCCGTCGAACTATGTCGGCGTCTACGCGTACGACATCAACGAACCCGGGCAGGTGGCCGGCGCTGCGCTGCTCGCGACCAGTACCAGTTGCAGTCAGCAGGCCGCACGCTACACCGACGGAGTCGGTTGGCAGATCCTCAGCGGCTGCGGGAAATACAATGCGGCCTATGAGCTGAACGCGGCCGGCGACACCGTGATGCAGATTGCGAGCTCGATCTGGGTCAGGCTCGAGGGCTTCGGTTCCTACAACCTGCAGAATCAAATCGATACCTCGCAGGGCCAGTGGTTCCTCTGGACCAGCTTCGGGAACGGCATCAACGACGCCGGTGACGTCGCGGTGATGGCGAGCAATCAGAGCACCGGCCAGAGCGGAGCCGTGTTGCTGCACCGGACGGACAGTTGTCAGACCAACCTCGGCTACGGCGGACCGGGAAGCTCGTACGCGAGCATGTGCGGCGGCGATCTGTCGAGCGGAAGCACGGCTCAATTGAAGCTCGTGGGGGCCGCGCCGCTCCAGCCGGCCGTACTCGTCGTCGGCAGCACGAACAATCCGCTGCCGCTGTTCGGCGGGACCGTCGTCCCGCTGCAATCGGCGTTGCTGTTGCTGCCATTCCTGACCAGCGCGAGCGGGAGCGTGACGCAAGGGCCGATCCTCGGGGGAGGCGGTCCGTTCACGCTGTACGGGCAGTTCGGCTACCTCGACCCGAGTCTCCCGCAGTCGGTTGGACTGTCGAACGCGCTCGAGATCGAATTCCTGCCGTAGCGGGAGCGCGGTCGAGACTCGCGAGTCCGCGGCCTGCAGTTCGTCGAGAACTTCAGTCGCCGCCCGGCGCACTCACTTCAGGAATTGAAGCCCGGCGTTCAATACGTTGCCGACGCAGACGCCGCTGTTGAACCCTTCGCTCGTGTCGAATGCATAGTGAGCGCCCGCGAACAGGCGCCCGGACGCCGCCTCCTGGGCGGCCACCAGGAAGTTGTCGAAATAGCGGTCCACGTAGCCGAGCTCGGGATTGAGGTCGGTGTGCGTGGTATCGACGAACGCCGTGGGTCCGAACATGTCGGTCAGCGCTTGGGCGATCGCGGCGGCCTGCGTGGCGTGCTCGGACGTGTAGGTCGGATGATTCGGCATCGCGAGCAGCGGAGTCCAGTCCGAGTCGATATTGGCCTGGATGTAGGTGACCGGCCGTTGCAGGTACTTGTCGTACTTCGTGTACCAGCACGTGATGAAGGCATCCGCGGCCGCGATGCCGGCGCGCGCGAACGCCTCGGCCGCGATGTCGAGGCGATTGTTGGCGGGGATGTCGCGCGTGACGACTCCGACGATCCCGAGCCAGTGTCCGGTCGGCGTGCCCGTTGTCGTCGGCGCGTCGTCCCAGTAATTGGCGATCTCGATCTTCTGTGGATTCAGGCTGGCGCCGGCATCCCCGGTCAGGAAGTAGATCTGCAGCGCCTCCGCGTACCATTCGGTCGTCGGAAGCGTGAAGAAGAAGGGCGGCTGCCCGGGCCGGCACTCGATCGCATCCGTGACGACGAACGGCCGCAGAGCGCTCCAGCACGGGAAATCTCCGGTGCCCGTCCCGGACCAGGGGCCATCGACGACCGGAGGCACGAAGGCCGAGCCGCAGGCGGCCAGCGTCGCCTGGCCATCCGTGGCGGCCCAGGCGAGGATCGCGTTCGCGACGCTCTCGCCATACACCGCCGAGCGCAGGCGAACCGCGGCCGCGACCGTCGCATCGAAGGTCAGGTCGAAGGAGTCCTCGAGCGCGTCGATCTGTGCCTGATCCCCGGGGAATTGGCTCGACGCCATCACGGCCATGCAGCGATTCACGACGCTCGGCCAGTGGTACACCTGATTGAACGGTTCGGGGACGTCGGGCAGTGCCTGGAGCTGTCCCTCGAGCGACTGGTGCGTGTTCATCCCGCGCACGCAGGACTCGTACAGCGCGATTCCGCTGTAGGCGTAGAAGCGGGCCGCCGGTGCCGGTTGCGTTCCATTCGCCTTCACGAGCTCGTACAACTCGTTCATCCACGCGCGTGCGATCCCGCCGTCGAAGCTGGAAGCGGGAGCTGACTTGGAGAGGCCGGTCGCTACCTCCTCCGCTCCCGCTGCACGTCGCGACGAACGGGAGAATCAACAACTGGGCGAGGGAGCCGGCGGCAAGGCGCAAGGTGAGTTTCGACATCGGCGCGTGGGAATGGGACGCGAGTCGGCTGGTTCGCGCGGCGAGACAGCCTGCGCTGCGCGGGTTGGACCATCCTACTTGCCGCACTCGGCATCGGCCCAGGGGGTGGGTTGGCCCGCCGATCTCGTTCGGCGCGGGCGCGCGCGACTTCGGGCGCCGCGGCGCCCAGGGCTCGCACCGCCCGATGGTCGCGGCAGGCTCGACTTCGGCGGCGCAGCGGATCTACCCGAATTGCGAGCACCTGCTCGTGGTCGCCGCCGCGCTTACGGACGTATTCGCGTGGCTCGCCGGGCTGGGCGCAGCCAAGCAGCGCTTCAGGCTGCGCGGCGGGCAACGCACGAAACTCGATCGCGAACCTACACCGGCGGTCGCATTCCGGATTCCGAGGCCCGGCGGCGCACGCGCTCGAGAGCCACGCGCATTACACGAAGCATGCAGCGAACCCTGCGTTGCGGGAACTCTACAGCGACGAATCCAGCAGCACGGTGAACGAGGGAGTTCCGAGCAAGATCCCGCTGCTCGCGCTGTAGAAACTGCCCTGCAGGAACAACGTCACTCCCTCGACGGTCCCCGCCAGCGGGCCGATCGTGCTCGGCACCGCCAATGTTCCCGAAGCGGGCATGAGCCCGTCGAACTTCGTGTTGATCGGCGCCCCCAGCGACAGCCCGAGCACTCCTTTGTAAGCGAGGAAGTAGGTGAATCCGCTGAAGCCTGAGTAGCTGCGGTAAGCGAAGTCACCCGCCGGAGCTCCATAGGACTTGATGATGGTCCCGCCTTCGCGCGCGGTCGGGTTCACGTGGAAGGTGCGCGCCGTGCCGGAAAGCGCGCTGTGCACGCCACTCGTGACGCGCACGCCTTGGCCGGGTACGCCATCTGCCCCCGGACCAAAGCAGAACGCGCTACTCGGGCTCGCTGAGCCGCCTACTGCCGTCAACGCGAGGCTGACGAGCGCCGGCGCGCCCGTTGCGAGGTGAATGCCGTCACCGCCGTCCCCGGGGCACTTGAAGAACGTGTCGCCGGGACCGCCGCTGCCGCCGACGAACGTCGATCCAGACGCGAACAGCAATCCGCCGTTCAGCGTGGCGCCGCTGCCGCCATTCCCCTCGACGGCCATGGGAGTGCCCCCCTTGACTGTGCACTCGTAGAACGCGGCACTCGATTGCGTGCCAACGTAGCCGTCGGCTCCGCTCTGAACCGTCGTTCCGCCGCTCGAAGCTCCTTGGATCGAACAGCGCGCGAACAGCAGCGCGGCGCAGGAGGTCGCCCGTACGGCGACACCGGCTCCCGTGCCACTCGGAAGGAGCAAGGTGAGATTGAACTCACAATCCTCGAACCAGAGCGTGCCGAGGCAGTTGCTCACGTCGAGGGCCGGCGTACCTCCAGTCAGAAGGGGGTATTGAACCTTGATCCCGCGCACCGCGACGCGCTGGTTCACGCCGATCGATTGAATCCGCAATCGATCCTGGAGCGTGACGGCGGCGCCGTTGTCGGCGACGAGCGTGATCGACTTCGCACTGATGACGGTTTCGTTCGGAGATCCTCCGTTCGAGTACGTTCCGGCCTTGATCAACACGATGTCACCATCGGCCGCAAGCGCGATCGCGGACGGCAGCGTTGTCGCGTCGACTCCAGGACCGGCGCTCGGCGCTAGCACGACGACGTTCTGCGCCGCCAGGACTGGCGGGAAGAGAACAAGGCAGATGCTGATTGCGAATCGCTTGATGTCCATTAGTGCTGTGCCAAAGCGGCGAAGGGGATCGCGGTGTCTCAGCTGTGGTGAATCGGTACTACCCAAGGGTCTGCGCAAGTGGGCCGCCGCGACCGGACCACTCCGGAGGTCTCTCCAACGCTCAACCTGAGCCCTACCACTTTCCCTTCCTTGCGCAGCCCCCCGCCGGGATCCCCCGGCATGCGGAGATCGATCGGTCACGGGCAGCGCGCGATCGAGCCGTCGCCGCGCGCCTCTGTCGAAGCGCGTGGACAACTCGGCGAACGCCACGAACGCCGTATGGCCGAACTGGCGGCCTGCCTGGATGCTGTAGTGTTCTAGCGGGCGCGAGCACGCAGAAGCGAGCGCGTGATACGCGTTGCCGGCGGTTGCCGGCGCACGCTGAAGCCTGGGGGGCGGCGGGGAGGAAGGTGCCGGGCGACTTGCTCGGGATCGACTCGAGCACGAGATACGACGGATCCGCGTGCCCGATGCCGGGCGCCGGTTCCAGGTTCGATGATCGCGCAGTAAGCGGACCTTGGTCTGGTTCGCTGCGCGTCCACTTCTGCCGGTGGTCGATCGGTCCATTCGACCACGAGCGGTAGTGCCCGCGGAGCCGACGCGCAGTCGACCCGACCAGGGTCCGTTCCGCGTGCGTTCCGGTGACGCTGCGCGGGCGCGGCTCGCGCTCGAGGTGGGGATGCACTCGCCCTGAATGCGCGAGTTGCAGAAGACGAGCGGGCACGAGGTCGCGCTAGCCCGGCGGACGAGCGAGCACCCATTCCAGAACGGGGTCGCGACCGCAGTGCACGTCGTCGAAGGTGGTCGGCACGTGCACATCGGGGTCGAAGGTCGGCGGATCGCCGTCCACCAGACGGAAGCGACGCGTCGAGCAGCCGACCTCCAGGCCCGAGAAAGGCAGCCGGAAAGAGCGCACCTCCCCAAAGCTGTTGGGCTTCTGCGCGCTGGGTTCGCCCACCAGCCGTGCGCCCAATTCGCGGCGCAGCATCTGTGCGTTCAACTGGGCCGAGGAGTAGGTCGAATTTCCGATCAGGACGACGAGGCGTTCGCCACCGCGCCACGGCGCGCGCTTCGACAGACCGTCGAGGAGCGGCTGCAAGACCCGACTGTCGCCGCCGCCGTTGTGGCGCAGGTCGATCACCAGGCGCTTCAGGTCGCCGCGATCGAGGCGCTCGAGAATTTCGGTCGCCTGCGCGACGAAGGGCCGCTCGAGGGTCTGCGCGCAGCGGTTGTACTGGAAGTAGAGCGTGCGCGCGTCGGGCAGCACGGTCCACCACCAGAGCGCGTCCATGCGCGAGCGGTACATCGGGTTCTCCCAGTCCGGGGGCGCATAAGCGGTCCAGCCCTGCAGATCAGCCTGGGCAACCGACTCGACCACCTGCTCGCGTTCCAGGCCTCCCGGGTCGCGCAGCCTGAGCGTCACGCGCGCGGGATCGGCCGCCAGACCGACCTCGGCGAGCACCTGCGGCAGTGACAGCAGCCTGGCCACGCCCTGGCGCAACACGATCTCGTTCTCGTGGGGCACTAGCGGCGCGAGCACCCGCGCACACTCCTCCGGCGGCCGCCCCTCGATCGCGATCAGCCGGCAGGCGAACAGGTCGGCGCGCTCGGGCTGCACGCCGACCACCCACCAGCCTTCGGGCCAGGCGCCATACACCAGCGGCGTGACGCGCTCCTCGACCGGTCCGTAGTCCTGCAACCGCGTGTGCGAGTCTCCCACCAAGGCAACGATGCGCAGGAGGCCGACGAAGGCCGCCTGAGGCGTCGCGCTCGGCAGTCGCTCGCACAACTCGGCCACCTCGGCCTCGAAACGCGCCGGCGGCGTGATCGAGTGCAGATCGGGATGGCGCCACTCGAGCGCCGACACCAGCCAGTCGAGCTCCTGTTGCCGCCTCTCGCCTTCGTCGGAACTGGGGGCCGGCACTCGCGGCGGGCCGGCCGCGCAGGACGCCAGTCCAAGCAGGAGCAAGGCCCAACGCATCGCGCCAGCTTGCAGGGGCAATCCCGGAGCTGCAAGGCGTGGGGGGACCTTGGTCTGGTTGGCTGCGCGCGTCCGTTGGAGCCCCAACGGCTGGTGGTCTCCCGAGGTGGACAACCGCGAGCGCTTGGATGCGCGCAGTCAGTCAGGCCAGGGTCGATGACTCCACGCACAGCCCGGCAGGCCCGCGGCCGATGCGAGGTCCGGCACGGGCGGCCGCGTCGCTCACTGCTCCGCGTCGGGCTCGAGCAGCGGCTCGGGCAGCGACGGCGACGTGGCCGCGCGCAGGTCCGCCAGTCGCCCCCGGCGCAGCTCGCGCAGCACGAGGCTCCTGTCGAAGAATGCGACGTAGGCCTCGCGGGTCGCGTCGGCGCGGTCGTAGTCGAAGCTGGCGTTCGCGTGTTCCGCGAGCGGGATGCTGACCGAAGCGCCGAGCGACCGGCTCTTGCTCCAGGCCCAGGCGAGCGCGGTGCCGCCGCCCGGCAGTTCCCACACCTCGTTCGGCGCCCCGAGTTCGTGCAGGCAAGCGTCGAGATCGGAAACGCCGGGCACGAGCGCGGCGAGCCGCTCGGATTCGGGCGGGCGGTCCGTCGTCGACCGGCGCCAACGCAGGCTCAGGCATCCGCTCGCGAGCAGAGCCGCGAGCAAGAGGCCGCAGGCTCGGGAAAGCAGGCCGCGCTCAGTTCCCATCCAGGTCCTGCCACGGCATCGCCCACTTCGCACCGTCGGCATCGAAGCTGCCGCCCGCGTGCGCGAGCTTGCCCTGCTCGTCGAAGAACAGCCAGACCCGGTCGCTGCGCAAATCCTCGTTGAGCAGCGTCACGACGATCGCGGTGAAGCCCGCGCGCTTGTGATTGACGTGCTCGTAGAGCCAGGCCGAGCGCAGTCCGAGTTGCACGACCTGGCTCGGTGCTCCGAGCACATCGAGCACTTGTTGTGCATCCGTGCCGCGCGGCAGGTCCGCGATCGCCTGCTGCGCGAGCGCTGGATTGCGGGTCGACCGCGAAACGAAGCAGCCGGAGACGAGCAGGCACAGCAGCACGGGGATCCAAGGCGTCTTCATGGCGCACATGCTACCGCCGCAGCGTCTTCGTCATCCGATGGTCCTGATCGCGCGGCAATCGCGCCGCCGCCGCGGCCGCTCGATAGCCATGCGCGAGGTACAGCGCTCGTGCCGCCGCATTGTCCTGTGGGACGTCGAGCGCGATGCGCCGGTAGCCGTGCTCGCGGCCATAGCGCTCGATGCAGCGCAAGCCGTAGGCGGCCACGCCTCGGCGCTGGAACTCGGCCGCCACCGCGATGTTCGCGAGGTACAGATGCTCCGGCGTGTCGATCAGCAGGAACCACCCGATCGCGTGAGCGGGCCGAGCGCGCTCGGCGATGACGCGCGCGTATCCGCCCGGCAGGCCCAGGTACTCGGCCAACTGCTTGCGCGTCCAGCGCGCGCGCCCGAGCGGGCGCGCGATGCGAGCGACCGCGGCGTGGTCAGCCGGCTCGAAGGGTCGGTCGTAGAGATCCAGACTCATTCGAGGGACGCTCGCATGCCCCTGGCTTCGTATGCGCGTCCATGCGCCGCAGTCTACCCAACCTCAGGTCGAGCCGGCATCGACCGCGACACCCTCGGCCGGCGCGGACAGGCCCCGTGCGCGGCATGCCTTCCAGGCTGCGGCGAATTCGCGCTCTTGCGACGCGTTCACGCTGCGAGTTCTCCTTGGTCATTCTGCCTGCGTGTATACTCCGTGTGCGCTTGCAACAGTCACTTCTTGATCGCGCCGAGGCAGTCGATGGACCGCTTGATCCACCCAGGCACATCCTCGCGGTGCCATGCGCACATGGGGACGTGCGCAAGTTGATGATCGAGTCGAGGGCGTGATGGTTTCAGCGCGATCACGCACGCTCTGGTCGCGCCTCGGGCTCTTCACGCTCTCGCTCGGTATCTCCGCTCTCGTAGGGGGCGAGATCCTGATGCGCTGGCGTGCGCACCAAGAGAACGAAAAGACGTTCGAGCGTGCGATCACCTCCAGCATGCCGAACCGACCAAGCGGGCGTGTCGCCTTCGTCGACATCCTGCGCCCGAGCGTCGAGCCGCGCATCACTTACGAACTTCGTCCGAACATGCGAGACGTGCCGTTCAAGGGCCGGCCGCTCAGCACGGACAGTCGCGGCTTTCGCTCGGCCGAGTTGCCGGCTTCCAAGGAGCCGGATGACATCGTCGTCCTGGGCCTCGGTGATTCGGTCATGTTCGGGCACGGCGTGGGCGACGGTGAGCCCTACATGTCGGTGTTGGAGCGGCGCTTGAACAAGCATCGACCCGAGCGTCGCTGGCATACCGTCAATACGGCCGTGCCGGGGTACACCACGGTCATGGAGGTCGAGACCCTGAAGAAGAAGGGGCTGGCGTTGGCGCCCGATCTCGTCGTGATCGATTTCGTGCCGAATGACCTCGAATTGCCGATCTACCTGATCGCTGAGAAAAACGTCTGGAACCCGAGCCGCTCGTTCCTCTACGAATACCTGAAGAAGGGCCCTCAGGTTGGACCGGACTACGGTGCCTTCCTGCCGGTCCCCGAGGAGTTTGCTGCCGAACTCGACCCTAGCCGGGCCGATCGCCCCACACTATCGCGACATGATCGGTTGGGAGGCCTTCGGTCGCGCGCTCGACGAACTGATCGCTCTGCGTGACGAGCACGGCTTCGAACTCGTCGTATTCACGCTTTGCGAATTCTCCGAACCGGTGCCGCGCATGCTGGCCGAGGCCCGCGCGCGGAACATTCCGATCATCAGCATGCTCGAGTCGATGCAGAATTGGATGCTGCAGCACCAGGGCGAGCCGTTGAACCCGGCCTCGCACGCGCGTTCGCCGCTCGCGGTCGAGCCGAACAATCCGCACCCATCGCCGCTGCTCCACGACATGTGCGCGACCGGACTTGTCCGCGGGCTCGGTGAACTTGGAGTCCTGGACCGATTGGTTGCCCGCAAGGCCGCTCGGACTTCAGGCGGGCAGCCCGAGAGCCGCTGACGCGCTGGTCGGCGCCGCTCGTAATGCGCCGCTGTATCGAATCTGGCGCAGGTGATCGAATCTGGCGCAGGTCACTGCGCGCCGCCAGGTGAGTCGGTCGTGTTCAACCGCCCGTCAGCGCCGCCTTCATCACGTGCTTGAGGATCTGCGGATTCTTGCGCATGCGGCGCAGGCTGTACGGCCGCCACTCCGGGCCGAAGGGAACGTAGACGCGCACGCGCTGGCCGCGCGCCTTCCACGTGCTCCACAGCGGCTCGCGCACGCCGAGCAGCACCTGGAACTCGAAGGCCTCGCGCGGCTGTCCCGAGCCTTCGGCGAGCGGGATCAACCGGTCGGCGAGCTGCTCGTCGTGCGTCGCGAAGGACACGCAGGCCTTGCGCTCGATCAGCAGCCGCGTGCATTCGACGTATGCATCGCGGATCGGCTGCGGCTCGGTGTGCGCGATCGCGGCGGGCTCGAGGTAGATCCCCTTGACCATGCGCACGTGCAGCGGGCCCGGTGCCAGCTTGCGAATGTCGTCGGGCGTGCGGAAGAGCCGCGACTGCAGCACGATGCCGACGTTCGCGAAGCTTGGGCGCAGCCGCTCGAACACGCGCAGCGTGCCGTCGGTGGTCGGCGCGTCCTCCATCTCGACGCGCAGGAAGAGGCCGCGCGCGCGGCAGTGCTCGGCGAGCTCGGAGTAGAGCGAGTAGCACAGCTCCTCGGACAGCTTGAGCCCGACGTGCGTCGGCTTGACCGACACGTAGCAGTCGAGGCGGCGCTCGGACACGGCCTCGGCGCAGCGCTTGTACGCATCCACGACCTCGCGGCAGTGCGCCTCGTCGCGCACGTCCTCGCCCAGCACGTCGATGATCGAGGCGTGCCCGGCCGCCTGCAGCGCGGCGATGCGCGCCAGCGCGTCTTCGAGCCGCTCGCCGGCGATGTAGCGCGAGGCCAGCCGGCGCATCAGCGGCGTCGGGACATAGGGCAGGGTGGACAGGACGGCGCGCTCGAACAGGCCCATGGGGGACGACATTCTAGGCGCACGGGCTTGTCGAGCCGAGCCCCAGGCGCGATCCTCGCCGATCCATGGACGAGGCGATCGCAGTGATTCTCGTGACCGCGCCCGACGAGCCCGTCGCGCGCGCGTTGGCGCGGGCCCTGGTCGAGCCCGGGCACGCGGCCTGCGTGAACCTCGTGCCCGGGCTCGCCAGCATCTACCGCTGGAAGGGAGCGGTCGAGGAGGCGCGCGAGGTGCTGCTGGTCGTGAAGACGACGCGTGCGCGCGTCGAAAACTGCCGCCAGGCCGTCGCGCGCGTGCATCCGTACGAGGTGTGGGAGTTCGTGGTGCTCGACGCCGCGCAGGTCGATCCGCGCTACGCGGCTTGGATCGCGGCCGAAACAGGTGGCGCGGAGTGAACGAAGTCACCGCGGGCTCGCGCGTCGCGAAGGTCGGCCGCTGGCTCGGGCCCGCGCTGTTCCTGCTGGTGCTGCTGTGGCCCGGCGACGCGCTGACGCGCGAGCAACGCAGCGCCGCGGCGGTGACCGTGCTGACGGCGACATGGTGGGTGACCGAGGCGGTGCCGATCGGTCTTGCTTCGCTGCTTCCGGCTGCGCTGTTCCCGCTGCTCGGCGTGCTCGGCGCCAAGCAGGCCGCGCCGCACTACTTCGACGACGTCGTGATGCTGTTTCTCGGCGCAATGCTGATCGCGCTCGGCCTGGAGCGCTGGGACCTGCACCGGCGCATGGCGCTCGCGATCCTCGCGCGCGTCGGCGGAGCGCCGCGGCGACTCGTGCTCGGCTTCTTGATGGCCGGCGTGTTCTTGTCGCTGTGGCTCAACAATACGGCGGCGGCGCTGATGCTGATCCCGATCGGGCTGGCCGTCGCGCGCGCCGTGGGCGGCGACGGGTCCACGCCGCTGGCGCGCGCGCTGTTGCTGGCGATCGCCTACGGCGTTTCGGTCGGCGGCATGGGCACGCCGGTCGGCACCGCACCGAATCAGGTCTTGATCGGTCAGCTCCGCACGCGCTACGAGGCGGCACCGGAGATCGCGTTCGGCGCATGGATGCTGGGCTGGGCGCCGGTACTCTTGTTGTGGATCCCGTTGGCTTGGTGGCTGTTGTCGCGCAAGCTCGGGCGCAGCGCCGCGACCGATGCCGCCGGCGCCGCCGGGCGCGCCGGCGCCGACGAGATCCTGCGCGAGCGCGCGGTCCTGGGTCCGTGGACGCGCGCGCAACGCACGATGGCCCTGTTGTTCGCCACCGCTGCGCTGGCCTGGATCACGCGCGCCGATCTCGATCTCGGCGCCCTGCGGATTCCCGGCTGGCAGCGGTGGTTCGGCGCGGAGGGGCGCGTCACCGATGCGACGGTCGCGCTGTGCCTGGCCGCGCTCGGCTTCCTGTTGCCCGGCGAAGGCGGCGGACGGCTGCTGGACTGGCGCATCACCGAGCGCATGCCCTGGGACGTGCTGCTGTTGATCGGCGGCGGATTCTGCCTGGCGGCCGGCGTGCGCGCGAGCGGGCTCGACGAGCTGATCGGACGCGGTTTGGCCGGTTGGATCGAGGGCCGTCCGAGCTGGCAGGTCGTGCTCGGCGTGGTCGCGTGCATCGCGCTGTTCTCCGAGATCGCGTCGAACACCGCGACCGCGCAGGTGCTCTTGCCGGTCCTGGCCAGCGCCGCCGAAGCGGCGGGTCTGAACCCGCTGGTCGTGCTGCTGCCGGCGACGCTGGCGGCATCGGTCGGCTTCATGCTGCCGGTCGGCACGCCGCCCAACGCGCTCGCGTACGCGACGCGCATGGTTCCGGCGCCGGTGATGGCGCGCCACGGGGCCATGATGGACCTCCTGCTGATCGCGCTGATCACGCTCGTGTTCCACTTCTGGCTGCGACCGTTGTGGGGGATCCAGGATGCGCTGCCGGCCTGGGCTCACGCGCGCTGAGCGGGTAGGCTCCTGTTCCGATGAGAATGCGCGTGCTGTCGCTGCTCGTGTGCGTGCTCGCCTGCTGTTCTGGCGAGCGCGATCGCCCGGGAACGCCGCCGCGGCACGTGCTGCTGTTGACCTGCGCGGGCGCACGCGCCGACCACCTGTCGGCGTACCTGTACCCGCGCACGACCACGCGCATCGAAACCGCGCCCGACCAGCGCGAGCGCGGTGAGAACCTGTCGATCGACGACCTCGCCGAACAGGGAGTCCTGTGGTGGAACGCGTACTCGCCGAGCGCGGCCGACCTGCCGGCGCTGGCGAGCCTGATGACGGGGCGCGCGCCCGTTTCGCTGGGCGTGCTCGGAGAGGACGACGCGCTCTCCGAATCGGCTGACACGCTGGCCGAGCGCTTCGCGCGCGCCGGATTCCGCAGCGCGGCCTTCGTCGCGGCGCCCGGGCTCGACGCTGCGAAGGGACTCGCGCAGGGTTTCGCGCACTACGAGGCGATGGCCGCGGGAGAAGCGGATCCCGATTACGCGGTCGTGAAGCAGGCGCTGGCCTGGCTGAAGCAACAAGGGCCCGCGGATCCGCGCCCGCTGTTCGTGTGGCTGCACTTCGTCGGCCCGCGCGCGCCGTGGGAGCCGACACCGCTGGGCAGCGTCGATTTCGCGAAGCTGTTCGACGATCCGGACGCACAGAGCCCGGCCAGCGGGTCGAGCGCGTGGATCGAGGCGGTGCAGAAACGCGAGCTGGAACCAAGCGCGCTCGATCTGGAGCGCGTGGTCGCCGCCTACGACGGCGAGCTGGCGCGCGTGAACTGGCTGGTGCGCTCGTTCCTGCAGTTGTGGGCCGGCAAGTACTCCGACCAGCAGCCGCACGACTTGCTGAGGGACAGCGTACTCGTGTTCGCGGGCACGCACGGACAGGAGCTGTACCAGCGCAATCGCTGGCTCGTGGCCGATCGCTCGGTGTGGAGCTCCTCTCTGCGGGTTCCGTTGCTGCTGCGTCATCCGGGCAGCCTGACGGGTGCACGCGTGCTGGATGCACCGGTCGAGCTCGGCGACGTCGCGCCGACGCTGCTCGAGTGGTTCGGCCTCGAAGGGCGTCCCTCCGGCGTCGGTCGATCGCTGCTCGCGCTCACCGATTCGAGCCCCCGCAGCACGTGGCAGGAACGCCCCGCCGTCGGCGGCTGGCGCGCGGCGATCCGCACGGCCTGCGACGGCCGCCATCGGCTGGTGCTGAATCCGGACGGACTCGATCCCGGAGGCGCGGGCGACTACCCGGTGCCCGCGCTGGCGCTCTACGACCTCGAACGCGATCCGCTCGAGCGCCGCGACGTCGCGGCCGAACATCCGGAGATCGTCGAGCGGCTGCGCGCCGCGCTGACTGCCGCGAATTGATAGATTGCGCGCGCAAGAAGCCCCTTCTCCCACCGTCATGCAGACCCTTTCCTCGTACGTGCTCGGCCGCTGGCAGACCGGCAGCGGCGCTCCGACGCTGCTCTACAATCCCGCGACGGAGGAGCCGCTGGCGCAGTGCGGAACCGGCGGCGTCGACATGGCGGCAGTGCTGCGGCACGCGCGCGAGCAGGGCGGTCCGGCGCTGCGCGCGCTCGGCTTCCGGCGTCGGGGCGAGCTGTTGCTGGGGCTGTCCCAGGCGCTGCACGCCAAGCGCGAGGAGCTGATCGAACTGTCGGTGGCCAACGGCGGGAACACGCGTGGCGACGCGAAGTTCGACATCGACGGCGCGACCGGCACGCTCGCGTATTACGCGGGCCTCGCCAAGGCGCTGCCGGAGGGCAATGTGCTGCCCGATGGCGCGGGCATCCAGCTCGGTCGCACCGCGCGCTACTGGGGCCAGCACGTGCACGTGCCGCGCCCGGGCGTCGCCGTGCACATCAACGCGTTCAATTTCCCCGCCTGGGGCATGCTCGAGAAGATGGCCTGCGCGCTGCTCGCCGGCATGCCGGTGGTGGAGAAGCCGGGCACGCCGAGCGCGTTGGTGGCCTGGCGCATCGCAGAAGTTCTGGTCGAGTCGAAGTTGTTGCCCGAGGGCAGTTACCAGTTCCTGTGCGGCAGCGCCGGCGACCTGCTCGACCACATGGGGCCGCAGGACGCGCTCGCGTTCACCGGCTCCAGCGCGACGGGGGCGAGGCTGCGCGGGCACCCGGCGCTCGTGCGCCACAACACGCGGGTCAATATCGAGGCCGATTCGCTCAACGCGGCCGTGCTCGCTGCCGACGTCGAATCCGGGAGCGAGACCTACGGCGCCTTCCTCGCGAACGTCGCGCTCGACATCCAACAGAAGGCCGGGCAGAAGTGCACGGCCACGCGCCGCGTGCTGGTGCCCAAGGCTCGCGTCGACGAGGTCGTGGCCGAGTTGTCCGCCGCGCTGGGTCGGTTGGTGGTCGGCGACCCCGCCGACGCGAAGACGAATGTCGGTCCGCTCGCCAGCGCCGAGGCGCTGCGCGATGTGCGCGCGGGCATCGAGCGCCTGCAGCACTACGCGCGCGCGGCCTGCGGCGGCGTCGAGCCGATCGGCTCGCGCGGCTACTTCGTGCGTCCGACGCTGCTCGTCGCGGTCGACGCGAATGCCAAGGTCTTCCACGAGCACGAGGTCTTCGGCCCCTGCGCCAGCATCCTGCCGTACGACGGCGCGCCCGAGGCGGCCGCCGCGCTGTGCAATCGCGGCGGTGGCGGTCTGGTGTCGAGCGTGTACTCGAACGACCCGCGCTGGCTCGGCGCGGTCGTGGAGGGTGTCGCGCCGTGGCTCGGTCGCGTCTGGACGATGTCCGACAAGCTGGCCGGTCATGCCACTGCGCCGGGGCTCGTCCTGCCGCACACCAACCACGGCGGTCCCGGCCGCGCCGGCGGCGGCGAGGAGCTGGGCGGGCTGCGCGGCCTGTCGCTGTACCTGAATCGCTGCGCGATCCAGGGTTTCCAGGGCTTCGTCGCCGGGACCTTCGGCGCGAAGGTATCGGAGGGCGCGACCGCGCCGGCCTGAACGGATGACGCATTCCCCGACCCACCCTCGCGGTCCAGTTCCGCGACACGCGATCCGATAGTCGCTGTGTGACGGAGTCGCCGCGATGAGTTGGGAAGCCTGGGTCACGCTGGCGATCGTGTTGGTGATGCTGGTCGCGCTCGTGCGCAACTGGCTGCCCGCGGACCTCGCGCTGCTCGGCGCGGCGGTCGCGCTGGTCGTGCTCGGCTTCTTCTCGAAGGCGCTGCCCGATGGCGTTGACTTCGCGCGCGCCTTCGGCAACGAGGCGCTGGTCAGCGTCGGCGTGCTGTTCGTCGTGTCCGCGGGCCTGTCGGAGACCGGCGGCATGGCCTGGCTGGTGCAGCGCGCGCTCGGCCATCCCAAGGGCGTGACCAGCGCGCAGCTGCGCATGATGCTGCCGGTCGCGGGCATGAGTGCGTTCCTGAACAACACGCCCGTCGTCGTGATGTTCATGCCCGTCGTGCAGGACTGGTGCAAGCGCATCGGCATCGCGCCGTCGAAGCTGTTCCTGCCGCTGTCCTACGCGGCCGTGCTCGGCGGCTGCGTCACGCTGATCGGCACGAGCACGAACCTGGTCGTGCAGGGCCTGATGATCGACTCGCAGCAGCCGCCGTTGGGTCTGTTCACCTTGGCGCCGATCGGTCTGCCGATCGCGGCGCTCGGCATCGCATTCGTCGTGCTGGCGTCACGCTGGCTGCTGCCCGAGCGACGCGGCAGCGGCGCGCAGATCGACGATCCGCGCCGCTACACGGTCGAGATGATGGTCGAGCCCGCCAGCGCGATCGACGGGCAGACGATCACCGAGGCGGGGCTGCGGCACCTGCCCGGGCTGTTCCTGTCGGGCATCGAGCGCGGCGGTGAAGCGCTGGTCGCGGTCGGCCCCGAGACGCGGCTGCGCGGCGACGACCGCTTGATCTTCGTCGGCGTGGTCGAGTCGGTCGTCGACCTGCAGAAGATCCGCGGGCTGCGGCCGGCGACGAACCAGGTCTACAAGCTCGACGAGCCGCGCCACGAGCGGCGCCTGGTCGAGGTCGTCGCATCCGGCACCTGCCCGGTGGTCGGCAAGACGATCCGCGAAGGGCGCTTCCGCAACCGCTACGACGCGGTGGTCATCGCCGTGCACAGGGACGGCGAGCGCATGCAGGGCAAGCTCGGCGACATCGTGCTGCGCGCGGGCGACAACCTGCTCCTCGAAACGCACCCGAGCTTCGTCGACAAGCACAAGAACAGCCGCGACTTCTACCTCGTGTCCGGCGTGCCCGACTCGGCGCCGCGCCGGCACGACAAGGCGCTGATGGCGGCGGCGATCCTGATCGCGATGGTGCTGGCGGCCTCCTTCGGCGAGCCGTACGGAGTCACGATGCTGTTCGCAGCCCTGGCGGCCGCCGCACTGATGCTGATCCTCGGCTGCTGCTCGCGCGAGAGCGCGCTGCGCGAGATCGACTGGAGCACGCTGCTCGCGATCGGCGCGTCGTTCGTGATCGGGCGCGCGCTGCAGACCAGCGGCGCCGCATCCGCACTGGCCGAGCAGATGCTGCACATCGCCGAGCCGTTCGGGCCGATCGGCGTGCTGGCCGGCGTGTACCTGCTGACGCTCGTGCTGACCGAACTCGTCACGAACAACGCGGCAGCCGTGCTGGCCTTCCCGCTCGCCCACGCCGCGGCCCAGTCACAGGGGCTCTCGATGCTGCCGTTCGCGGTGTGCATCTGTTTCGCGGCGAGCTGCGGCTTCGCGACGCCGTTGGGCTACCAGACGCACATGATGGTGTACGGCCCGGGCGGCTACCGTTTCAGCGACTTCGTGCGCATCGGGCTGCCGCTCGATCTGCTCGTCGGCGTGGTCGCGGTCGGGCTGATTCCGGTCTTCTTCCCGCTCGTGCCCTAGCCCGGTCGGGCGAGCGCCGGCGGCTCAGGCGCCGGTGCGCGGGGGCTGGTGAGCCGAGCGCGCGGCCTTCCACTGCGCACCGTTCGCACTCCACCACGCGAGCCACGCCGCCGGATCATCGCCCAGCGGCTGTCCGGTCAGCTTGGAGAGCGAGCGGCAGACCTGTGTCGACGCGCTGACGCCCACGCGCATCTCGGTCACGCCGAGCACCTTGGCATCGAGCTGCACCGCCTCGTGGACCACATCGACGATCGGATCGGCGATCGACGCACCCTGCGCGATCTGCACGTCGTAGTCGCGGATGTACGCGCTCTGCTTGCCGACGTACAGCGAGCCGCTCGACGGGATCCCCGCGCCGGCGCTCGCCGCGGGCGGCGCGGCGCCCGGGGACATGCCCGCGGACAGACCCAGCGCGGCGACGAGCGGCTCGACGGCGTTCGTCGCTCCCGCGAGCCCCAGCGCGCCGAACATGCCGAGCGCCTCGGCCGCGTTCGCGCGCACGGCCTCGTGCTTCGATCCGAGCGCGCGCAGCACCGGCAGCGCGACGTCGGGCTCGCTTGCCGCGACCAGCGTGCGCGCGGCCTCGGCTCGCACGAGCGCATCGCGATCGAGTACCACGCGGTCGACGAG
>VGZE01000017.1 GCA_016872755.1 Planctomycetota bacterium | reverse complement strand
CGCTGGCGGCGCAGGAGCTGTCCGATCTGGCCGCGTTCCTGCGCGCGGCGGGCGAGCTCTTCGCCTGGCTCGAGCTCGAGCGCGCCGCGTTGCCCGCATGCCATGCGCTGGCCGGGCTGCCCGCCGCGCTGTCCTCGCTGCGGATGCGCCTGGAAGCGAGCGTCGACAGCAAGGGCGCGGTGCGTGACGAGGCCAGTGCGCGACTGGCGGCGTTGCGGCGCGCGGCGCGCGAGCTCGACGACGAGATCGAGCGCGCCGTGCGCGCGCTGGCGGCGCGCTCCGACCTGCGCGCGTACCTGTCCGAGGGCCTGGCCGGAAAGGTGCAGCGGCGCGGAGCGCGGCCGGTACTGCCCGTGCGCGCGACGCAGCTGCACCACCTGCCCGGGCTGGTGCACGACCGCTCGACCAGCGGAGAGACGCTGTACGTCGAGCCGCAGGCAGTGGTCGAACCGGGCAACCGGCTGGCCGCGCTGCGCGCCGACGAGGAGCACGAGGTCGAGCGCGTGTTGGCCGAACTCACGCACGCGTGCTTCGAGCGGGAGCGCGACGTGGCGGCCTTGTGCGCGCGCTGGGCCGATCTGGAGCTCGCGGCGATCGGCGCGGCCTGGGCGCGCAAGCACGGCGCGCGCGCGCCGCTCGTGCCCGGACAGCCCGGCGCCGCGCGCGGCCTGCTGCTGCGCGCGTTCCTGCACCCGCTGCTGATCGCCGAGCGCGCGGCCGGGCGGATCGAGGAGGTCGTGCCGCTCGACCTGCGCCTGGGCGAGGACTTCGATCTGCTCGTGATCACGGGGCCCAACACCGGCGGCAAGACCCTGGCGCTTAAGAGCGCCGGGCTGGCGGCGTTGCTGGCGCGCATGGGTCTGCCGCTCTCCTGCGAGCCCGGCACGACCGTGCCGCTGTACACCGGAGTCGTCGCCGACATCGGCGACGAGCAGGCCATCGCTCAGTCCCTGTCCACGTTCTCGGCGCACCTGCGGCGCATTCGCGCCGGGCTCGAGCGCGCCGATCCGGAGACGCTCGTGCTGCTCGACGAGCTGGGCGGCGGGACCGATCCCGACGAAGGAGCCGCGCTGTCGGAGGCGATCCTGGAGGCGCTGCTGCGCAAGCGCGCGCCGACGCTGGCCTCGACGCACATCGGCAAGCTCAAGGAGTTCGCGTACCGCGTGCCGCGCGCGGAGAACGCCTGCGTCGATTTCGACGTCGAGACGCTGCGTCCGCGTTATCGACTGGTGATCGGAATGCCGGGCGATTCGCGCGCGCTGGCCATCGCGCGGCGGTTGGGGCTCGACCCGGCCATCGTCGAGCGGGCTGCCGAGCGCGTCGCCCGGCGCGACGAAGAGCGCCACGCGCTGTTCGAGGCGGTGCGCATCGAGCGCGCGCAGTCGCAGGGGGTGCGCGCCGAGCTCGACACGCGCCTGTCCGAAGCGGCCGAGCTGGCTGAACAGTCGCGGCGCCTGCACCGCGAGGCCGAGGGCGCGCGCACACGTCTGGAAGCGGAGGCGCAGCGCTCGCTCGAGGAGCGCGTCGCCGGCACGCGCGACCCGCTGGCGCGCGCGCGGGCGCTGCTGCCGCAACTGTCGAAGGAAGCGCGCGTGGAACTCGAATGCGCGCTCGACGATCTCGAGCGCGCGCTGGGCAGCGCCACGCTGTCCGAGCGGCGGGCGCAGTTCCTCGCGGCGCTCAAGCGCAACGACCAGGTCTGGGTCACGCGCTTCAAGCGCAGGCTGCAGGTGCTGAAGGTCGATGCGAAGCGCCGCGAAGTGACGGTGCGCATGGGCCTGCGCGAGTTCACCGTGGACTTCGACGAGGTCAGCGCGTACGAAGGAGTCGGCTCATGAGCGGATTGCGCTGGACCACGGCCGGGGAATCGCACGGCACGGCGCTGGTCGGCGTGCTCGAGGGGCTGCCCTCCGGCCTGCCGCTCGACATCGCTGCGATCGATGCGCTGCTCGCGCGGCGCCAACGCGGTCACGGCCGCAGCGCGCGCCAGCAGCTGGAACAGGATCACGTCGAGGTGCTCGCCGGTCTGCGCGGCGGGCACACGCTCGGTTCCCCGCTCGCGCTGCTGATCCGCAATCGCGACGCGACGATCGAAACCCTGCCGGTGCCCGACAATCCGCGGCCCGGACACGCCGACCTCGCGGGTTGCCAGAAGCACGGCGTTCGCGACCCGCGCCTGGTGCTCGAGCGCGCCAGCGCGCGCGAGACGGCGATCCGCAGCGCGCTGGGTGCCGCTGCCGCGCAACTCCTCGCGCAATTCGGGATCGAGGTCTTCGCGCACGTCGTCGAGCTGGGCGCCGAGCGCGCGCATGTCGAGGCCGCGCCCTTGCCGCGCGCCGAGCGCGAAGCGCGCCGCGCCGCGAGCGCGGTCGCCTGTCTCGATTCCGAGGCCGAGGCGCGCATCGTCGCGCGGATCGATGCGGCCCGCTCGGAGCTGGACTCGCTGGGCGGCGTCTTCGAGGTGCTCGCCTTCGGCCTGCCGCCGGGTCTGGGCGGCTACGCCGACCCGCGCGAGCGCTTGAGCGCGCGCCTCGGTGGCGCGCTCTTCTCGATCCCCGCGATCAAGGGCGTCGAGATCGGTCTGGGTTTCGAGGCCGCGCGCCAGCCCGGCTCGCGCTTCCACGATCCGATCGTCGCGGCGCAGGGTTCGGGCGGCCGCTACGCGCGAGCGTCGAACCGCGCCGGCGGATTGGAGGGGGGCATGACGACGGGGGAGGTGCTGGTGCTGCGCGCGGCGATGAAACCGATCCCGACGCTGCGCCAAGGCGTGCCGACCGTCGAATTCGCGAGCGGAGCGCCGGTGCGCGCCACCTACCAGCGCTCGGATGTGACGAGCGTGCCCGCGGCGAGCGTGGTGGGGGAGGCGTTGGTCGCGCTGGTGCTGGCGGATGCGCTGCTGCAGAAGCTGGGGGGGGATTCGATCGAGCAGGTGCGGCAGGCGTGGGGGGCCTGGCGGGCCCAGCTCGAGGTCCTCTGAGGGACCCTGGCCCGCTTGGCTGCGCGCTGCGAGCGTAAGTCATTTATTCACATCGGTTTATATCCGATTTTTGGGGTCGGCGGCCGTCTGCGCCCAGCTGCCTGTCCAGACTCGACTTGGGCGCGTCGGCGCGCAGTCAGCCCGACCAGGGTCCGGAAACGGATGCTTGCGCTGAGGGCCCGGATGCGTACCATGTCCGCCCCTCGCGTCCGACGGCAACCTCGTCGCCAGGCGCTGCTCTTTCGATTGCGAGATCTGCGATGGTCGATGCCGCGCCGTCCCGAGAGGCGCGCTGCGCGTCGGCACTCGACCCCCGCCAGCGTAGCTCAACTGGCTGAGCACCTGATTTGTAATCAGGCGGTTGTGGGTTCGAGTCCCATCGCTGGCTCCATCCGCTCAGGCTTCGCAGCCGCGCCCCCGAGTTCCTCGGAGTTGGCGCGCGCAAGCCTCGCTCCGTGGCAACGAGACAGGATCCAAGATGAACGGGAGCCGCACGGCCCCGCGCTCGAAAGGCGCGGCGCGCGCGCGGCGTTCGCACCGCACATCGGATCACGAGCGCACCGACGTCGGTCACCGCGTTGCTCCGCCGCGCCAAGCGCGGCGCGCGCGACCGGATTCGATCCGGGCAGATACCCGAGTGGCCAAAGGGGCCAGACTGTAAATCTGGTGGCTGACGCCTTCACAGGTTCGAATCCTGTTCTGCCCACCAACCCTTCCGCTCGCAGGCGCCACTGCCTGCGCAAAGCGCTCGCGATTCCCCGTGCTCCCGTCTCGGTCGCGCCGCGTCGCACGCTTCCGCCAGCGGGCGTAGTTCAATGGTAGAACCTCAGCCTTCCAAGCTGATGGCGTGGGTTCGATTCCCATCGCCCGCTCCATCCGCCGCGCGCATCGAACTCGGGGCCCTCGGGCTTCGAACTCTCCGCTGCTGTAGCTCAGTCGGTAGAGCACCTCCTTGGTAAGGAGGAGGCCACGGGTTCAAGTCCCGTCAGCAGCTCCACACTCGCGCTGCGCCGCGCAGCACGCGCGCCGCTCCTCCGATCCTGTCGTCCGTTCCTCACAACCCGATCTCCCCCGAACACGCCGCGCCCGCTCCCACGCCGGAGCGCGCGCGGCGCGACGAACCAACCCTCAACTCTCCAACCCGAAACCACTGCGACCATGGCAAAAGATGTCTTTCAGCGGACCAAGCCGCACGTGAACGTCGGCACGATCGGCCACATCGACCACGGCAAGAGCACGCTCACCGCGGCGATCGCCGCGCGTTCGGCCCACGTCCACGGCACCAAGGCGAAGTCCTACGCCGAGATCACCAAGGGCGGCACCGTGCGCTCGACCGACAAGACGGTGACGATCGCGGCCTCGCACACCGAGTACGAGTCGGCCACGCGCCACTACGCGCACGTCGACTGCCCGGGCCACGCCGACTTCGTCAAGAACATGATCACGGGCGCGGCGCAGATGGACGGCGCGATCCTGGTCGTTTCGGCCGCCGACGGTCCGATGCCGCAGACGCGCGAGCACGTGCTGCTCGCCCGCCAGGTCGGCGTGCCGCACATCGTGGTGTTCCTGAACAAGGTCGACCTCGTCGACGACCCCGAGCTGCTCGAGCTCGTCGAGATGGAAATCCGCGAGCTGCTGAACAAGTACAACTTCCCGGGCGACAAGACCCCGATCATCCGCGGCCAGGCCAAGCTGGCGCTCGAGTCCAACGGCGCGGATGACAAGGCCAATGCGCCGATCGACGAGCTGCTGAAGACGCTCGACTCGTTCATCCCCACGCCGCAGCGCGAGGTCGACAAGCCGTTCCTGATGTGCATCGAGGACGTGTTCTCGATCATGGGTCGCGGCACCGTCGGCACCGGCCGCATCGAGAAGGGCCGCGTGAAGGTCAACGACACGCTCGAGATCGTCGGCCTCAAGCCCGAGATCACGAAGACGGTCTGCACCGGCGTCGAGATGTTCCAGAAGGTGCTGGACGAAGGTCAGGCCGGCGACAACGTGGGCGTGCTGCTGCGCGGCGTCGAGAAGAAGGATCTCGAGCGCGGCATGGTGCTCGCGAAGCCCGGCTCGATCACGCCGCACACGCACTTCGAAGCCGAGGTCTACGTGCTCTCGAAGGAGGAAGGCGGCCGCCACACGCCGTTCTTCAACGGCTATCGCCCGCAGTTCTACTTCCGCACGACCGACGTGACCGGTTCGGCCAAGCTGCTCGGCGGCGCCGAGATGTGCATGCCGGGCGACAACGTCCGCATCGAGGTCGAACTGATCACGCCCGTCGCCATGGACGAGCAGCTGCGCTTCGCGATTCGCGAGGGCGGCCGCACGGTCGGCGCCGGCGTGGTCACGAAGATCATCAAGTAGCGCGAGCACGACGCACCACGCGAGCCCGGTCTGCTCCGGGCTCGCGCGGCGGCGTCGACTGCTCCCGCTGAACCGCTTCCGACCCACCCCGCCCGTCCGACCCACAGCGTCCGCTTCGATGAAGATCAAGGAACGCCACGTCTTCCTGGTGTGCTCCGAGTGCAGCAACCGGAACTACACGACGCACAAGCGCTCGAAGGCCACGTACAAGCTCGAGAAGAAGAAGCACTGTCGCTTCTGCGGAAAGCACACCGCGCACAAGGAGAAGAAGCTCTAGCAGCTCGACCGTCGCGATCGCCCCGGCGCCAGCGCGCCGCCGCCTCCGCCGCCCGCCCATGAAGACGTACAAGGAAGAACAGGGACGCTTCGTCCGGCTCGCAGCCTTCTGGCTGTGCGTGCTGCTCTTGCTGTACGGCTGCATCGCGTTGCACACGACGTTGTCCACCTACATCGGCGGCATGGCCGACAAGCTGGGCGGACTGTCGGTGCCCTTGGTGGGCTGGCCGGTGTCCTGGGCGTTGATCGCCGCCGCCGTGCTGTTCGCGCTCGGACTCTTCCTGCTGCAGATGCTGCTGCAGAAGCCCAAGAACGCCGACTTGCTGATCGAGACCGAGACCGAGTTGCGCAAGGTCACCTGGCCGACGATGGACGACGTCGTCAACTCATCGATCGTCGTCGTGCTCTCGGTGCTGTTCCTGCTCGCATTCCTGTTCGCCGCCGACTACGTGATCGGGCGGGTGATGACGAATCTCCTGCTGAACTGACCGCGTCCGTCGTCCCACCCCTCCACCCTTCACCAGCAAGCCCACCCCAGCCATGGCCTACGAGTGGTACTTCGTGCGCTGCCAATCGGGTCGCGAGGACTCGATCCGCAAGCAACTCGAAACCCGCATCAAGGCGGCGGGCCTCCAGGACGTGGTCCCGCAGGTCCTCGTGCCGGTGGAGCGCGTGACCGAATTGAAGGGCGGCAAGAAGAAGGTCTCCAACAAGAAGCTCTACCCCGGCTACTTGATGGTGCAGGCCGACATCGACGAGCCCGAACTGGAAGAGAAGAAGCGCGGCGACGAGACCCCGGTGTCCAGCACGCAGGAGGGCGCGATCGCGCAACTGGTGCGGATCCGCAAGGCGCGCCTGGTGCTGCGCGAGACGCCCGGCTTCGGCGACTTCCTCGGCGCGCGCGGCGAGCCGACGCCGCTCGAGGCGCTCGAAGTCACCAAGATCCTGGCGCGCATGTCCGACAGCGCCCAGCACCCGCAAGTCGCGATCTCGATGCGCAAGGGCGACATGGTCAAGATCAAGTCCGGCGCCTTCGACGGCTTCGACGGACAGGTCGACGAGATCAATCCGGACAAGGGCACGGTCAAGGTGATCGTGACCATCTTCGGTCGCCCGACTCCGGTCGAGCTCGAGTACTGGGAGGTCGAGGCGGTCTGACGCGCTCCGCGCGCAGCAGTTCCACACTCACCCCTTCCCCGCAGCGATTCGCACTGATTCCCAGCGCTTCGCCGCTCGCCGCACCCTCCCCCGCACACCCCCTCCACCGGTCGCTCCAAACCCAGCCGATCCCCTGCGACGCCCCAGCGGGCGCGCGCACCAGAACCTAGAACGCCATGGCCAAGGAAGTCTCAGCCAAAGTCAAGTTGCAGTGCCCCGGTGGCCAAGCCACCCCGGCGCCGCCGGTCGGTCCCGCGCTCGGCAGCCACGGCGTCAACATCGCCGCGTTCGTCAAGGAGTTCAACGACCGGACGAAGAACGACAAGGGCCTGATCATCCCGGTCGAGATCACGATCTACAAGGATCGCAGCTTCACCTTCATCCTCAAGTCGCCTCCCGCCTCGGTGCTGCTGATCAAGGCCGCCGGCATCGAGAAGGGCGCCGGGCTGGTCGGCACGGAGGTCGCCGGCACGGTCACCAAGGCGCAGGTGATGGAGATCGCCAAGCTCAAGCTCAAGGACCTCAACGCGCGTGACCTCGACGCGGCCTGCCGCATCGTCGAAGGCACCGCCCGCGCGGCCGGCATCAAGGTGAAGGACTAGCGGTTCAAGCCGCTACCACCCTCGACGGCCCAGCCACCGACGCCCCAACCTCCGCACCCGACGCTACACGATCACCCTCCCATGGTCACTCGCAGCAAGCGCTACCTGAAGGCCGCGGCCAAGGTCGACCACAACAAGGTCTACTCGGCTCGCGAAGCGCTCAGCCTTCTCAAGAGCCTGCCCGCGGCGAAGTTCGACGAGACCGTCGACATCGCCGTGAAGCTCACCGTCGATCCGAAGAAGTCCGACCAGCTCGTGCGCGGCGCCGTCTCGCTGCCCAAGGGCCTGGGCAAGTCGGTACGCGTCGTCGTGTTCGCCGAAGGCGACAAGGCCGAGGCGGCCAAGGGCGCCGGCGCCGACGTGGTCGGTTCGGGCGAACTGGCCGACAAGATCATCGGCGGCTGGACCGAGTTCGACATCGTGATCGCCAGCCCCGACATGATGAAGCACGTCGGCAAGCTCGGTAAGGTGCTCGGCCCGCAGGGCAAGATGCCGAGCCCCAAGTCGGGCACGGTCACGCCCGACGTCGCGCAGGCCGTCAAGGAGTTCAAGGCCGGCAAGATCGAGTTCCGCACCGATGCCGGCGGCAACGTGCACGCTCGGCTGGGCAAGCGCTCGTTCGCCGTGGAGGACCTCGAGGCCAATCTGAAGGCCTTCATCGACCACCTGCTCTCGATCCGGCCGTCCACGGTGAAGGGCTCGTACGTCTCGAAGGTCTCGGTCTCGACCTCGATGGGGCCGGGCGCCTGGGTCGCCTTCGAGTCCGGCGCGTAGCGCGCCGCCGTCGTTCTCCAGCAGCACGCAATCAGCAGCACGCCATCCGCAGCACGTCCTCAGCCGCACCACCCCGCGCCGCACCCCAACGCCGCACACCCAACGGAGCACTCCCGTGCCGAATCTCGTCAACCAAATGATCCTGCGAGTCCTCGACCATGGACTCGGCGATGCACAGGGCATGTTGCTGCTCGATGCGAGCGGCATGACGGTCAAGCAGACCGAGGCCCTGCGTCGTGAGCTCGGCGCGAAGAAGCTGCGCCTGCGCCTGGTGCGCAACCGCCTGGTTCGCATCGCGCTGCGCAAGCGCGGCATCGAGCTGCCCGAGAGCGCCTACGCCAAGGGCAATCTCGCGCTGATCGCGGGCTCCAGCGAAGACGCGATCACCGCCGCGAAGATCCTCAAGGCCTCGCCGCTCTTGAAGGAGAAGAAGCTCTCGCTGCGCGCGGGGATGCTCGAAGGAGCCGCCCTCTCCGCAGCCGACGCGCTGGCGCTGGCCGACGTGCCCGATCGCGCCACGCTGCAGGCCATGCTGCTCGGCCTGATCAGCGGCCCGGCGCGCGCGCTCGCGACCGTGATCGACGCGAACACCTCGAGCATGGCGCGCGTGCTGCAGGCGCGCGCCGACCGCCTCGAGCAATCCGGAGGCGGCGCCGCACCCGCGAGCTAGACCTCCGCGACCCCCGAACGGTGCGCCGCGCCCGGTCATGCGGCGCGCACAAGGGAGCGAACCTCGAGCGAGACCCGCCAGGACCGCCCCCGTACGACCGACCCAATCTCCCTCCATCGCCAACCCATCCCTCAGGAGACGATTCCGATGTCCGAAACCGTGACCCTCGAGCCCGAGCTCGAAAACCTGGCCAAGCAACTCGACGGCCTGTCCCTGCTGCAAGCCTCCAAGCTCGTCAAGGCGCTCGAGCAGCGCTGGGGCGTCAGCGCCGCGGCCCCCGTCGCGATGGCCGCCGCTCCGGCCGCCGCCGCGGCCGCCGCACCGGTGGCCGAGGAGAAGACCTCGTTCGACGTCAGCCTCGAGAACGCCGGCGCCAACAAGATCGGCGTGATCAAGGAAGTCCGCGCGATCACGGGCCTGGGCCTCAAGGAGGCCAAGGACCTGGTCGAAGGCGCGCCGAAGCCGCTCAAGGGCGGCGTCACGAAGGAAGAAGCCGACAAGATCAAGGCCCAGATCGAGGCGGCCGGCGGCAAGGTCAAGATCGCCTAGGCAAGCTCCGGCGGCGCGGAGCGCACGGGCGGTTCAGCCGCCCCAGCGCCCGCGCCCGCCCGCGCCTGCCAGCGGCACCGCCGGCCTCGTGCCGGCCGGGTGCTCGCCGGTAGGCGCCGGGCGGGCGGATCGCGACGCAGCGCAAGCTGGCGTCCAGCGCGGGAACCCCGTTCCCGCGGCCACGAACCGCAGCGGAACTTTTCCCTGGCCTCTTGAGCCCCCTTCCTCTCTACTCCGCCCACAGTCGCCGACCCGCCCGTCGGCAGGACCTGTCGGCTGCTCATCCGACCGAAGCCCGTTCCGGGGCCCGGCCGGATCGAGTCGTTTCCGAGCGAACGCACCTCCTTTCCTTCCCTGAGTGACCTCGCCCCGGTCGCTCGCCATGCGCGCTCCAGCCGAACGCCCCGGCTGCCGCGTCGGGAGACTCACCCCATGACCAAGACCGCCCAACCCGTTCGCATCTTCGGCCGCTATCGCGACATCGTCGAAGTCCCGAACCTGGTCGAGATCCAGACGAAGGCCTACGACGAGTTCCTGCGCGTGGAGGCGCCCTCTTCGACGCGCTCCACGCAGGGGCTCGAAGCGCTGCTGCGCGAGGTCTTCCCGATCTACTCGTACGACAAGACGATGTGCTTGGAGTACCTGGGCTACGAGCTCGGGCGCGCGCGCTACACGATCGACGAGTGCCGCAAGCTGCGCCTGACCTACGGGTACCCGTTCAAGGTGCGCCTGCGCCTGGTCAAGCCCGAGCCGATCGAGGAAGAGGTCTATCTGGGCGAGATCCCGATCATGGTCGGCGGCGGTGAGTTCATCATCAACGGCTCCGAGCGCGTGATCGTCAGCCAGTTGCACCGCTCGCCGGGCGTGGACTTCTCGGTCGACACGACGTCGGCCGAGCGCAAGCTGCACTCGTGCTGGATCATCCCCGAGCGCGGCTCGTGGATCGAGCTCAACGTCACGAAGAAGGAAGTGCTCGCGGTCCGCATCGACCAGTCGGGCAAGTTCTCCGCGGTCACCTTCCTGCGCGCGCTGTCGGAGTCGCTGTCGAACGACCACGACGTGCTGCGCCAGTTCTACCCGACCAAGGTCGTGCGCAAGACCAAGGCGCAGACGCAGAGCGCGTTCGCGAAGTCGATCACCGACCGTATCGCGGTCCGCGAGATCGTCGTGATCAAGACCGGCGAAGTGCTGGTCCACTCGGGGCAGCCGATCTCGGAAACGGCCGCGCTCGAGATCGCGGCCAGCGACCTGGCCGAGGTCGAGGTGATCGACGCGGCGATCGAAACGCTCGATCCGCTGATCATCAACTCGCTGCGCGAGGACCCGACCAAGAGCCACAACGAGGCTCTGCTCAAGATCTACAGCCGCCTGCGTCCCGGCAATCCGCCGCAGATCGAGAAGGCGCGCGAGCTGTTCCACGAGAAGTTCTTCGATCCGCAGCGCTATCGCCTCGGCCGCGTCGGCCGCTTCCGCCTCAACCGCAAGTACGGTCAGACGATCCCCGAGGATGTGCAGGTGCTGCAGCCGGAGGACATCGTCAACTCGATCAAGTACCTGATCGGGCTGCGCAACGGCCAGGGCGAGATCGACGATATCGACAACCTGGGCAATCGGCGCGTGCGCACGATCGCCGAGTTGGCGGGGGAGGAGTTCCGCAAGGGTCTGCTCAAGCTGCGCCGCACCGCGCAGGAGCGGATGAACCTCGAGAACCCCGAGACCGTCTCGCCGCGCAACCTGATCAACTCCAAGACCTTCTCCAGCGCGGTCGAGTACTTCTTCGGACGCGGCGAGCTGTCGCAGGTGGTCGACCAGACCAACCCGCTGTCGCAGCTGACCCACGAGCGGCGCCTGTCGGCACTCGGACCGGGAGGTCTGAACCGCAAGCGCGCCGGCTTCGACGTGCGCGACGTGCACCTATCGCACTACGGCCGGCTCTGCCCGATCGAGACGCCCGAAGGCTCGAACATCGGTCTGATCAGTTCGCTGGCGATCTACTCGAGCCTCGACAAGTACGGCTTCCTCGTGGCGCCCTACCGGCGCGTCAAGAAGGGCCAGCTGACCGACGAGGTCGTGTACCTGCGCGCCGACGAGGAAATGGCCAAGGTCATGGCGCCGGCGGATTCCCCGCTCGACGACAAGGGCCGCCTGATCGGGCCGCGCGTGTTGGCTCGCCGCGACGGTGACAACATCGAAGTGAGCCCCGAGGAGATCGACTACCTCGACGTATCGCCCAAGCAGATCGTCGGCATCTCCGCCTCGCTCGTGCCGTTCCTCGAGCACGACGACGCCAACCGCGCGCTGATGGGATCGAACATGCAGCGCCAGGCCGTGCCGCTCCTGATCACCGAGCCGCCGATCGTCGGCACGGGCATGGAGAAGGTCTGCGCGGACAACACGAACCTGGTGCTGCGCGCGGCCAAGCCGGGCACGGTCACCTACGTGGACAGCCGGATGATCAAGGTCGACGACGAGGAGTACCCGCTCTCGAAGATGCGCGGGCTCAACGAGCGCACCTGCCAATCGCATCGTCCGAAGGTCGTCGAGGGCGAGAAGGTCGAGCGGGGAACCCTGCTCGCCGACGGTGCCGCGACCAGCGACGGCGAACTGGCCCTGGGCAAGAACGTGCTCGTCGCGTTCATGCCTTGGGACGGCTTCAACTACGAGGACGCGATCCTCGTCTCCGAGCGCCTGGTGAGCTCGGATGCGTTCACCTCGATCCACATCCAGGAATACGAGGTCGAGATCCGCGAGACCAAGCTCGGCAAGGAAGAGTTCACGCGCGACATCCCCAACGTCGGCGAGAAGGCGCTGGCCAATCTCGACGAGGGCGGCATCGTGCGCATCGGCACGCGCGTCGAGGCCGGCGACATCCTGGTCGGCAAGGTCGCGCCGAAGTCGAAGAGCGAGCTGACGCCGGAAGAGAAGCTGCTGCACGCGATCTTCGGTCGCGCCGGCGTCGACGTGAAGAACGCATCGCTGACGATGCCTCCGGGCACGCGCGGCGTCGTGATCGACGCGCAGAAGTTCTCGCGCCGCGTGAACCTGTCCGAGTCGGAGCGCAAGGCCGCGCTGAATCAGATCAAGGAAGCCGAGAAGGACTTCCTGAAGGCCTTCCGCGACATCACGGCGGCCATGCTCAAGGAAGTGCAGAAGGCCCTCGGCCTCGAGGTCCAGGACGACCTGACCGGGAAGAAGGTCGAGTTCGACGACACGGCCACCTTCGACGAGTTGCGGCGCGTCAAGCTGCTGTGCGTCGCCGCCGCCGAGGAGGCCCAGAGCAAGGAACGGCGCGAGAAGGCGCTCAGCGCGATCAACGACAGCCAGACCAAGATCGAGGGCAAGGAAGCCGACAAGAACAAGATCGTCAATCGGCTCTCCCGCGGTGACGAGCTGCCGACCGGCGTGCTCGAGATGGTGAAGGTCTACGTCGCGACCAAGTACAACCTGCAGGTCGGCGACAAGATGGCCGGACGCCACGGCAACAAGGGCGTCGTGTCGAAGGTGCTCCCGGTCGAGGACATGCCGTATCTCGAGGACGGCACGCCGGTCGACATCGTGCTCAATCCGCTCGGCGTGCCGAGCCGCATGAACGTCGGCCAGATCCTCGAGACGCACCTCGGCCTCGCCGGCAAGCTGCTCGGCTGCCGCTTCCTGACGCCCGCCTTCGACGGCGCCACGGAGGAGCAGATCGAGGAGGCGCTGGTCGAGGCGAAGCTGCCTCCGACCGGCAAGTTCAGGCTGCACGACGGCCGCACCGGCCAGCCGTTCGAGCAGGCCGTCACCGTGGGCATCATGTACATGCTGAAGCTGCACCACCTCGTCGACGAGAAGGTGCACGCCCGTGCCACGGGCCCCTACAGCCTGATCACCCAGCAACCGCTGGGCGGCAAGGCGCGCTTCGGCGGACAGCGCTTCGGCGAGATGGAAGTGTGGGCGCTCGAGGCGTACGGCGCCGCGGCGATCCTCCAGGAGCTGCTCACCGTCAAGTCCGACGACGTGGACGGCCGCACCAAGATCTACGAATCGATGGTCAAGGGCACCAACATCCTCGAGCCCGGCACGCCGGTCTCGTTCGAGGTGCTCACCAACGAGATCAAGGGTCTGGGCTTGAACATCGAACTGCAGAAGAAGGCGAGCCTCTAAGGAGCACGCGATGGAAGCGATCTACAACCGCATCAACGACTACGGCTCCGTCAAGATCAGCCTCGCTTCGCCGGAGGACATCCGTTCCTGGTCCTACGGCGAGGTCAAGAAGCCCGAGACGATCAACTACCGCACGTACCGGCCCGAGCGCGACGGCCTGTTCTGCGAGCGCATCTTCGGTCCCGAGAAGGACTGGGAGTGCTTCTGCGGCAAGTACAAGGGCATCAAGCACAAGGGCATCGTCTGCGACAAGTGCGGCGTGATGATCACGCACAGCCGCGTGCGTCGCAAGCGCATGGGCCACATCAACCTGGCCGCGCCGGTCGCGCACATCTGGTTCTTCAAGGCCATGCCGAGCCGCCTCGGCACCTTGCTGGGCATGAAGACCTCGAGCCTGGAGCGCGTGATCTACTTCCAGGACTACATCGTCATCGACGCCGGTGACACGCCCCTCGAGGAGAAGCAGCTGCTGACGGAGGACGAGTTCCGTCAGATGCGCGCCAAGTACGGCTCGGAGTTCGAGGCCGACATGGGCGCCGAGGCGGTCAAGAAGATCCTGAAGCGCCTGGAGCTGACGAAGCTCTCGACCGAGCTGCGCGAGGAACTGCTCGCGACGCGCTCGCAACAGCGGCAGAAGGACCTGATCAAGCGCCTCAAGAACGTCGAGATGCTGCGCGACTCGTCCAACCAGTCCGAGTGGATGATCCTGGAAGTCATCCCGGTCATCCCGCCGGACCTGCGTCCGCTCGTGCTGCTCGATTCGGGCAATTTCGCGACCAGCGATCTGAACGATCTCTATCGCCGCCTGATCAACCGCAACAACCGCCTGAAGAAGCTGCTCGACCTCAATGCGCCCGAGGTCATCATCCGCAACGAGAAGCGCATGCTGCAGCAGGCCGTCGACGCGTTGTTCGACAACGGTCGCTGCCGCCGCCCGGTGCTCGGCTCATCGAACCGTCCGCTCAAGTCGCTGACGGACATGATCAAGGGCAAGCAGGGGCGTTTCCGCGAGAACCTGCTCGGCAAGCGCGTCGACTACTCGGCGCGCTCGGTCATCGTGGTCGGTCCCGAATTGCGCCTGCACCAGTGCGGCCTGCCCAAGAAGGTCGCGCTCGAGCTGTTCCAGCCGTTCATCATCCGACGGCTGAAGGAGCTTGGTCTGGCCGACACGATCAAGTCGGCGAAGCGCATGCTGGAGCGCCGCGACGAGCAGGTCTGGGACATCCTCGACGAGGTCATCCGCGACCACCCGGTGCTCCTGAACCGCGCACCGACCCTGCACCGCATGGGCATCCAGGCCTTCGAGCCGGTGCTGATCGAGGGCAATGCGATCCGCCTGCACCCGCTGGTCTGCGGCGGATTCAACGCCGACTTCGACGGTGACCAGATGGCGGTGCACCTGCCGCTCAGCTACGAGGCGCAGATCGAGGCGTCGACGCTGATGCTGTCGATCAACAACGTGTTCTCGCCGGCCAATGGTCAGCCGATCATCACGCCGTCGCAGGACATGGTGCTCGGCATCTTCTACCTGTCGAAGGACGCGGCGGGCTTCGCCAAGTCCAAGCCCCGCCTCTTCGCCTCGCTGCACGAGCTGTTCCTGGCCTACGGCCACGGTCAGCTGAACACGCACCAGCCGGTGACGGTGCGCATGGATGCGGGACGCCTGGTCAAGACCTCGCGCAACGAACCGCCGCGCGAAGTCGGCGAGGACGGCAAGGTCGAAGTGCCTCCCGCTCCGGGCGCCAAGCCCGACGCCGCCAAGGGCGGGCGCAAGCGCGCCTTCCCGATCACGACGGTCGGGCGCTGCATCTTCAACGACATCCTTCCCCCGGGGATGCCGTTCTACAACTACGAGCTCGACAAGAAGGGCATCGCCGCGCTGATCAGCGACTGCCATCGCCTGCTCGGGCGCGACGCGACGCTGAAGCTGCTCGACGATCTCAAGGACCTCGGTTTCAAGGCCGCCACGCGCGCCGGATTGTCCTTCGCGAAGGACGACATGCGGGTGCCGGATTCGAAGGCGAAGATCCTGAACGAGACCCAGAAGCAGATCGAGTCCGTCGAGAAGGCCTACCTGAAGGGCGTGATCACGGAGGGCGAGCGCTACCTGAAGATCATCGACATGTGGACGCACGCCCGCGAACGCGTCGCCCAGGACCTGCTGAAGGTGCTGCGCGAGGACGTGCGCGAGAACGACGTCTACGTGAACCCGATCTACTGCATGGTGCATTCCGGCGCGCGCGGCTCGATCGACCAGATCCGCCAGCTGGCGGGCATGCGCGGTCTGATGGCCAAGCCGTCGGGCAAGATCATCGAGACGCCGATCAAGGCGAACTTCCGCGAAGGCCTGCGCGTCCTCGAGTACTTCTCGTCGACGCACGGCGCGCGCAAGGGCTTGGCCGACACGGCGCTGAAGACCGCCGACGCCGGATACCTGACGCGCAAGCTGACCGACGTCGCCCAGAACGTCGTCGTGACGATGGACGACTGCAACACGCCCAACGGCGTGTTCAAGTCGGCCGTCTACAAGGGTGAGAAGGTCGTCGTGACGCTGGCGCAGGCCCTGCGCGGCCGCGTCGTGTGCCAGACGATCATCGACCCGATCAACGACGAGGTGATCGTGCGCGAGCGCGAGATGATCACCGAGGACGCGGCTCAGCGCCTCGAGCAGCTCGGCTACGAACGCATCCGCGTGCGCAGCCCGCTGTCCTGCGAGGCCGGCTTCGGCGTGTGCGCGCGCTGCTACGGCATGGACCTGTCGCGCGGCACGATGGCCGAGCGCGGCCTGGCCGTGGGCATCATCGCCGCGCAGTCGATCGGCGAGCCGGGCACGCAGCTGACGATGCGGACCTTCCACATCGGTGGAACGGCCAGCCGCTCGGTCGAGGAAAGCGAAGTCAAGGCGCGCCGCGACGGTCGCGCGTTGTACGTGAACCTGAACGTCGTCACCAACGAGCACGGCCAGCGCGTCGTGCTCAACCGCAACGGCGAGATCCAGCTGGTGGACGACAAGGGACGCGAGCTCGATCGCTACCTCGTGCCGATGGGCTCGGAGCTGTTCGTCACGCACGAGCAGGCCGTCAAGGCCGGCACGGGCATGTGCAAGTGGGACCCGCACCACGTGCCGATCCTGGCCGAGTCCAGCGGTCGCGTGCGCTACGAGGACCTGATCGAGGGCAAGACGCTGAAGGCCGAGCGCGATGCCGGCCGCGGCACGCTGCGCCGGCAGGTCATCGAGCACAAGGGCGACCTGCACCCGCAGATCATCGTCGAGGACTCCTCGGGCCACGTCGTGGCGGTCTACCCGATTCCCGAGCGCGCCTACATCGAGGTCGAGGACCGCGCGCACATCAAGGCCGGCGCGCTGCTCGCCAAGACCTCGCGCGAGGTCGGCGGCACGCAGGACATCACGGGCGGTCTGCCGCGCGTGACCGAGCTGTTCGAGGCGCGCAAGCCCAAGGACCCCTCGGTCATCTCGGAGATCGACGGCGTGGTCGAGCTCGGCGAGAAGAAGCGCGGCAAGCGCACGATCATCGTGCGCGCGACCGGCCCCAAGGGCGAAGTGATCCAGGAACAGGAGCACTCGGTGCCCCAGGGCAAGCACCTGCGCGTCCACAAGGGCGACGAGGTGCGCGCGGGCACGCCGCTGGTGGACGGGCCGCTGGTTCCGCACGACATCCTGCGCATCACCGGCGAGGAAGCCGTGCAGGAGTACCTGTTGCGCGAGATCCAGAGCGTGTACCGCTCGCAGGGCGTGCAGATCGACGACAAGCACATCGAGATCGTGCTCGGGCAGATGATGCGCAAGGTGCAGGTCTCCGATCCTGGTGACAGCGAGTTCCTGCCCGGAGCGGTGGTGGACAAGTTCCGCTTCCGTCGCGAGAACGAGCGTCTGCGCAAGGAGCGCAAGAAGGCCGCCACCGGTCAGACGCTGCTGCTCGGCGTGACCAAGGCGTCGCTGTCGTCCGAGTCGTTCATCTCGGCCGCGAGCTTCCAGGAGACCACCAAGGTGCTGACCGAGGCCGCCCTCGCGGGTCGCTTCGACCACCTCGTCGGGCTCAAGGAGAACGTGATCCTCGGCCACATGGTTCCCACGGGAACCGGCTTCCGCGATCACTACCGCACGCGGGTCAAGAAGAACATCGACTTCGGCGAGATCGGTCGCCAGACCGGGCTCTCGCCCGCCGACTTCGAGCCCAGCATGGACAGCCTGCTTTCGGGCAGCCCCGACCCGCTGTCGCCGGAGTCGCTGCTCGCCTATGCGGCGACGGGGACCGAGTCGACGAAGCTCGCGGCCGAGTCGCGCGCCCGGCAGGCGGCGGCGCTCAAGGCCGAGGAAGAAGCGGCCGCGCGCCGCGCCGAGCAGGCCCAGGCCGACGACGATGCCGATCCGGCTCCGGCCGCCGTGGCGGACGACGGCAAGGACGACGGCGACGGCGAGGAATGACCCGCAGCGAGCGGTCCGGGCATGCGGCCCGGGCCGCTCGTGCTTGACCCATACGCCCAGAACCGTAGAATTCTCGCCCCTTCCGCCCAGTGGGCGTTCCGGCCCAGAGCAAGCGCTCGGGGCCGGCCCCGCGCGGAGCCAGAAAGACCGATTCATGCCGACCATCAACCAACTCGTGCGCAAGCCGCGCGTCGTGCAGCGGCGGCGCACCAAGTCACCCGTGCTCGACGCGTGCCCGCAGAAGCGCGGCGTGTGTCTGCAGGTGAAGACCCAGACGCCCAAGAAGCCGAACTCGGCGTTGCGCAAGGTCGCGCGCGTGCGCCTGTCCAACGGCAAGGAAGTCACGGTCTACATCCCGGGGGAGGGGCACAACCTGCAGGAGCACTCGATCGTGCTGATCCGCGGCGGCCGCGTGCGCGACCTGCCCGGTGTGCGCTACCACGTGATCCGCGGCACGCTCGACACCTCCGGCGTCGAGAATCGCCACCAGGGACGGTCCAAGTACGGCGCCAAGCGCCCGAAGAAGTAGGCGCCGCAGCCCCCAGTCGCAGCTTCCAGGAGCCACGATGCCCCGCAACTACAAGTCGACCGCCGTCCTGCAGCGTCCGGATCCTCGTTTCCAGTCGATGCTGGCGACGAAGATCATCAACAAGCTGATGTACTCGGGCAAGCGCTCGACGGCCCAGGAAATCTTCTACGACGCGCTCGAGCTGGCGCAGAAGAAGCTCAACGTCGAGGACCAGGCCGAGATCTTCAACAAGGCCATCGACAACATCCGCCCGGCCGTCGAAGTGCGCTCCAAGCGCGTCGGTGGCGCGAACTACCAGGTGCCGCGCGAGGTCAAGCGCGCGCGCCAGCAGTCGCTCGCGATTCGCTGGCTCGTCGACAATGCCCGCAAGAAGAAGGGCAAGCCGATGGCGCAGCGGCTGGCCGACGAGATCACCGATGCCTACAACGGCACCGGGGCGTCCGTCGCGTGGAAGGAATCGGTGCACAAGATGGCCGAGGCCAACCGCGCGTACGCGCACTATGCCCGTTAGTGCGCGCCCAAGGCGCGACGCTCGTTAGGCGCGCCCAAGGCGCGGCGCAAGGTAGCGCGCCCGAGGCGCGACGCTCGTTAGCGCGCCCGAGGCGCGACGCTCGTTAGCGCGCCCGAGGCGCGGCGCCCGGTAAGATCCAAGCGGACACGCAACTGCGTGTCCGCTTCGCATTTGGAAGCCCCTCTCGACATCCTGATCTTCCGCGACCCGCGCGAAATGCTCGCCAAGTGCTCGCTGACGCCGTTGCGCGGCAGGAGCGGGATCCGCTTTGTCGACTACCACCCCGAGCGCACGCTCGATCCGGGCGAGCGCATCCTGCTGCACGTCGAGGGCGACGAACTCACGAGCGCCGACGCCCACCACGGCCTGCTGTTGATCGACTGTGCGTGGCGCCGCGTGCCGACCTTGCAGCGCCGGCTGACGCGCGCGCCGCTGCTGCGCCGGCTGCCCCCGCTCGTCACCGCGTATCCGCGCAAGAGCAAGACCTTCGCCGACCCCGGGGCGGGGCTCGCGTCGATCGAAGCGCTGTACGCGGCGGTGCACCTTCTGTGGGGGAGTCGTCCCGAGCTGCTCGACGGCTATCGCGGCCGCGAAGCGTTCCTGGCCGCCAATCCCTGGCTGCTCGCGCGCGCTCGCTGAGCGCCCTACGATCGGCCGCGATGGACCCCGGCCGCATTCGCAACTTCGGCATCGTCGCGCACATCGATGCCGGCAAGACCACGCTGTCGGAGCGCCTGCTCTACCAGACCGGCGTGATCACGCGCCTCGGCGAGGTGCACGAAGGCACCGCGACGCTCGATTGGATGGAGGAGGAGAAGAAGCGCGGCATCACGATCAGCGCCGCCGCGGCCACGCTGCCCTGGCGCGGGCACGAGCTGCATCTGATCGACACGCCCGGCCACGTCGATTTCACGCTGGAGGTCGAGCGCTCGATGCGCGTGCTCGACGGTGCCGTGCTCCTGTTGTCGGCCGTCGACGGCGTGCAGGCGCAGACCGAGACGGTCTGGCGCCAGGTGCGTCGGCACGGCGTGCCGGCGCTGGCCTTCGTCAACCAGCTCGATCGCGTCGGGGCCGACCACCAGCGCTGCCTCGACGAACTGCGCACGCGCCTCGGGGCGCGGCCGGTGCCGCTGCAACTGCCGATCGGTCGCGAGCGCGAGCTGTGCGGCGTGATCGACCTGCTGGAGCGCGCGGCGCTGTACTCCGACGAAGGTCCGCGCGGGCGCGCGCTGCGGCGTGCCGCCATTCCGCCCGAGCTGCACGAGGAGGCCGAGGTGCTGCGCAGCGAGCTCGTGGATCTATTGGCGGAGCACGACGAGGACGTGCTCGCGGCCGCCCTCGAGGAGCGCGATCTGGGGCCCGGCGCGCTGTGGAAGGCGCTGCGTCCGCGCGTGCAATCGGGCGAGCTGTTGCCCGTCCTGTGCGGCAGCGCGCTGCGCTCGATCGGCGTCCAACCGCTGCTCGACTCGCTGGTGGACCTGCTGCCGTCGCCGCTGGAGCGCGCGGCCGTGCAGGGGGTCGATCCGCGCGACGGCGGCGTCACGCAGCGCGCGCCGAGTGCGAGCGCGCCGACCTGCGCGCTGGCCTTCAAGACGCTGGCCGACCGCAACGAGGATCTGGTCTACGTGCGCATCTACTCGGGCTCGATCCGGGCCGGTGACGTGCTGTTCAATCCGCGCAGCGCGCGCAGCGAGCGGGTCACGCGCGTGCTGCGCATGCTGGCCGACGAGCGTGTCGCGACCGAGGCCGGCGGAGTGGGGGACATCGTCGCGCTGGCCGGACTGCGCGCGACCCGCAGCGGCGACACGCTGTGCGATCCGAAGGCGCCGATCCTGCTGCGCGGGCTCGAGTGTCCCGAACCGGTGATCACGCAGCGCTTCGAGCCGCGCGACGGCGGCGAGCGCGACAGGTTGCGCATGGCGCTCGCGCGCTTGAGCTTCGAGGACCCGGCGCTGCACGTGCGCGAGGACGCGGAGTCGGGGCAATGGCTGGTTTCCGGCTTGGGCGAGCTGCATCTGGAGATCGCGAGCCAGCGCCTGGAGCGCGACTTCCACGCGCCGGTGCGCGCCGGCAAGCCGGGCGTCGCGTATCGCGAGGCGATCGGCGCCGCGGCGCGCGCGCGCGCGAGCGTCGAGCGCGTCCTCGCCGGCCGCGACGTGCACGGCGATGTCGAGTTGGAACTGCTGCCGCGGGCCGGTGAGGCGGCCGTGCCGGACGTCGAGTTCGCCGCCGGCGTGGCCGCGCAGCCGGCGCTACGCGCCGCGATCGAGGAGGCGCTCGTCTCGGCTTGTTGCAGCGGGCCGTGCCTCGGCTACCCGCTGTATGGTTTCACGATGCGCGTGCTCGCTTGCGTCGCGCAGCCCGGGCGCGATCATCCGGCCGCCTTCGCGCAGGCCGCGGTGGAGGCGCTGCAGCGAGCGCTCGAGCAGGCCGAGGTCCATGTGCTCGAGCCGCTGGTGCGCGTCGAGCTCGATACGCCGCAGGAGTTCGCGGGCGGTCTGATCGCCGATCTCGGTGCTCGCGGAGCCGAAGTTTCGGACGTGAGCGCCGAGGGGCCGCGCCGGCGCATTCGCGCCGAAGTGGCGCTGGCCGACGTTTTCGGATACTCGACCGCGGTGCGTTCGCTCTCGCAGGGGCGGGCCGGAATGGCGTTGGAACCGTGCGGCTTCCGGCGCGTCGAAATGGCCCGCCTGCAGGCCCGAGGGCTGCACGTATAGGGCGATGTAAATTACTTGTGGTAAAGTAGTTACGAATTGAACACGGATCGGCGCCCAGGTGGGCGGACGCCCGGATCGCACCTCGTACCGGCAGCCGGCCGGGTAGCGGGCACCGGGGCGCCCATCCGCGCCGACGCAGGGGCGCGAAGCAGAGGATCATTGACCCTCCAGATCGCCACTGCTATTTTTCTCGGCCCTTTCCCCCGACCACGCCTCCGGCGCTCAGCCGAAGGCGTGGCGCCGGAAACCCACGCAGCTCAAGCAGAACGGCAAAGCAAGCGCCTGTGAAGGACAAGATCCAGATCCGCATGGAGGCCTACGACCACGAGGCTCTCGACCAATCCGCGCTCGACATCGTCGAGACCGCGAAGCGTACGGGAGCCATGGTCGCCGGTCCGATCCCGCTGCCGACCCGGGTCGAGCGCTACACGGTGCTGCGCTCGCCGTTCATCGACAAGAAGTCGCGCGAGCAGTTCGAGATCCGAACGCACAAGCGACTGATCTACATCTCCGAACCGACCAACCAGACTGTTGACGCGCTCAGCAGCCTGAACATGCCGGCAGGCGTGGACATCCGCATCAAGGCCTAGCGCCTCTGAGCGCGCCGTCCGGCTCATCCCGAGCCGCACGCGCGTCGGATCGAGCGCATCGCGCTCGCCACGAACCTGCTTCGACCCGCCCTGCATCGAACCCACGAGCCTGCTCGTCGCCTCGGCGACGGCGGGGCGTTCTTTCCAACCTGTCCCGTTCCGCCGCGTGGCCAAGCGTCGTCCTGACGCGCGCGCCGTGCCGCTGCTCCCGAGCTACGAGCTCGATGAGCCGCGCGCCGTGCTCGCGCTCCAGTGATCTTGGTCGAACCGGCAAATACCCTCCCAAGCTCCAGGGGACTCCCCCCCGGTTCTAGGACTCATGACGCTGATCCTCGGACGAAAAGAAGGCATGACGCAGTTTTTTGCGGAAGACGGCACGCTCGTCGGCGTGACCGTCGTGGCCGCAGGCCCCTGCGTCATCAGCCAGGTGCGCACCGCCGAACGCGACGGCTATGACGCCGTGCAGCTCGGCTTCGACGACGTCGGTGACAAGCACCTGACGCGTCCGCTCGCCGGACACTTCCGCAAGGTCGGCGTCGCGCCCAAGCGCTACCTGCGCGAGGAACGGCTGACGGCCCCGACGGCGAAGAAGGTCGGCGACAGCGTGACGGTCGAGGCCTTCGCGGTCGGCCAACTGGTCGACGTGACCGGCACGATGAAGGGTCGCGGCTTCTCGGGCACGATCCGCCGCCACGGTTTCAGTCGCGGTCCGGCCGGCCACGGCTCGATGAACGTGCGCGCGCCTGGCTCGATCGCCACCAAGCGCATCGGCAAGGTCGCCAAGGGCAAGCGCATGGCGGGCCAGTTCGGCAACGTGCGCCGCACGGTCAAGAACATCCGCGTCGTGCGCATCGACAGCGCGCGCAACCTGCTCTTCCTGGCCGGCTCGGTCCCCGGGCCGCGCGGCGGTTACGTGCAAGTCTGCAGCGCGAAGACGGCTGCCAAGAAGGTCGCCGCGAAGTAGCGCGCCCACCGCATCCCTCCACCCGCCAGCAGCAGCACACTCCCATGCAGGTCAAGCACTACAAGGCCGGCAGCGTCGGTAAAGCGGACGTCGACGCGAGCGCGTTCGGCGACAAGGTCCTGTTCCGCACGCTCAAGGACGCGGTCTACATGTACCAGGCGAACAAGCGCCTGGGCACGGTGAACACGCGCGGCCGCGATCAGGTCGCCGGTTCGAACAAGAAGCCGTGGAAGCAGAAGCACACCGGTCGCGCGCGCGCCGGCGACCGCAAGTCGCCGATCTGGCGCGGCGGCGGCACGGTCTTCGGACCCAAGCCGCGCGACTACTCGTTCGCGATGCCGATCAAGGCGCGCCGCGTCGCGCTGCGCTCGGCGCTGGCCGGCAAGTTCGCCGACGGCGAAGTCGCGCTGGCCGAGCTCTCGGGCTTCGAGAAGCCGTCGGCGAAGAACGCGCGCAAGCTGCTGAGCTCGCTCGGCTACACGACGGCCAAGGGTTCGAAGCCGGCGCAGCGCCGCGCGCTGATCGTCGTCGCCAAGCACGACGAGAACGCCTGGAAGTCGTTCCGCAACTTCCCCGGCGTCGAGATGCGCGCCGCGCGCGACCTCAACGCGCTCGACGTGCTGAACGGCGGCCTGATCGTCGCCGAGCGCGCCGCGCTCGCCGTCCTGGTCGAGCGCGTCTCCGCCGCCCGCACCAGCCACGTCGCGTCGAAGCCCGCCTGAGCGCCGGCCCCACTCCACTCCACCCGCACCTTCCCCGCGCCCCAAGCACTCCGATGACGAGCCTCACACGCGCCTACGAGATCCTGAAGAAGCCGGTGATCACCGAGAAGGGCAGCGACGACACCGCCACCCGCAACGCGTACCACTTCCGCGTTCCGGTCGACGCCAACAAGGTCGAGATCCGGCAGGCCGTCGAGAAGCTCTTCAAGGTCAAGGTGCGCAAGGTCAACACGCTGCGCGTGACCCCCAAGGCGCGCCGCCGCGGTTGGGTCGCCGGCCAGACGCCGGAGTGGAAGAAGGCCATGGTCGTGCTCGCCGAAGGCAACGCGATCGACCTCCTGTAGCCGCACGCAGTCCCCAGCCCCACCCACACTTCCATGGCCATCAAGAGCTACCGACCGACGTCCAAGGGCCGCCGCCACGGCACCGTGCTCGACTATTCCGAGCTGACGAAGACCCCGGCCGAGAAGAGCCTGTGCGTCGCGATTCCGCGCAAGGGCGGACGCAACAACCAGGGCGTGCTGACCATGCGCCACCGCGGCGGCGGCCACCGGCGCATCTACCGGATCGTCGACTTCAAGCGCAACAAGGACGGCATCCCGGCCAAGGTGGCCTCGCTCGAATACGATCCGAACCGCTCGGCGAACATCGCGCTGCTGCACTACAAGGACGGCGAGAAGCGCTACATCCTCGCGCCGCTCGAGATCGCGGTCGGACAAACGCTGATGTCGGGGCCGACGGCCGAGCCGCTGCCCGGCAACAACCTGCCGCTGGCGAACATCCCCGTCGGCGTGATGGTGCACAACATCGAGCTGGTGCCCGGTCGCGGCGGCCAAGTCTGTCGCACCGCCGGCAGCGCCGCTCAGCTGACCGCGCGCGAAGGCGACTACTGCATCGTGCAGATGCCCTCGGGCGAGCTGCGGCGCATCCACGCTTCCTGCCGCGCCTCGATCGGCCGCGTGGGCAACACCGATTACCAGAACGTCAGCCTCGGCAAGGCCGGGCGCTATCGCCACTGGGGCCGTCGCCCGCACGTGCGGGGCACGACGAAGAACCCGGTCGACCACCCGCTGGGCGGCGGCGAAGGCCGCACCAAGGGCGGACGTCACCCGTGCTCGCCGACCGGCGTGCTCGCCAAGGGCGGCAAGACCCGCCGCCCGAATCACCCGACCAACCGTTTCATCCTCCGTCGCCGCAAGTAGCGGTCGACACGAACCAACCAGAAAGCGCGCAAGAGAAACCCCGTGGGACGCAGCATCAAGAAGGGACCGTTCGTCGAGCCCAAGCTCGCGAAGAAGGTCGCCAAGATGGCGAAGACCGGCAAGCGCGATCCGATCACGACGTGGTCGCGCCGCTGCACGATTCCGCCTGACTTCATCGGGCACGTGTTCATGGTCCACAACGGTCGCATGCACCTGAAGGTGCAGGTCACCGAGGACATGGTCGGCCACAAGCTCGGCGAATTCGCGCCCACGCGCGTCTTCCGCGGACACACGAACAAGAAGGAAGAGGCCAAGCCGGGAGCCGTGCCGTCATGAGCGCTGAAACCGCAGTCGCAGAACAGGCCGCGCAACAGGCCGATGGCGCCGCGCCCGGCGAGTACCGCGCCATGCACCGCTACGCGCGGATGCCGGCTCGCAAGGCGCGCCTGGTCGCGGACCTGATCCGCGGCATGCCCGTCAACAAGGCGCTCGAGCAGCTTTCGTTCTCGCCCAAGCGCGCCGCCGTCTTCTACCTGAAGGTGCTGAAGTCGGCCGTCGCCAACGCGGGCGCCGACGAGAACGTCAACGTGAACCGGCTCTACGTCGCCGACAGCCGCGCCGACGACGGCCCGCTGGTGCAGGGACGCATCCGCTTCCGTCCGGGTCCGCAGGGCCGCGCGATGCCGATTCGCAAGCGCACCTGCCACATCACGATCGCGCTGAAGGAAGCCGCCGAGCCTGAGCCGCGCAAGAAGCGCGCAGCAGGCAAGGCTCGCGCGAAGAAGGCGAAGCAACCGAAGGCCGGCAAGGGCGCGAAGGCGTAGCAGGAGCACGACAGAACACATGGGTCAGAAAATCCACCCGACCGGGTTCCGCCTCGCGGTCATCGAGCCCTGGCGCTCGCGCTGGTACGCCAAGAAGAAGGACTTCGGGCGCCTGTTGCTGCAGGACCTCGAGATCCGCAAGCACATCACCAAGGAGTTCAAGTCCGCCGGCATCCCGCGCATCGAGATCGAGCGCACGGGCGAGGCCGTCAACGTGATCGTGCACACGGCGCGTCCCGGCGTGCTCGTCGGTCGCAAGGGCGTGCGCGTCGACCAGCTCAAGGAGTCGCTGCAGAAGATCGCCGGCATGACCTGCCACCTGACGGTGCGCGAGATCAAGCGGCCCGAGCTCGAAGCGACGCTGGTCGCGGAGATGGTCGCCGAGGCGCTCGAGAAGCGCATGGCGTTCCGCCGCGCGATGAAGAAGGCGATCCAGTCGACGATGCAGGCCGGAGCGAAGGGCGTGAAGCTCGAGCTCAACGGCCGCCTCGGCGGCGCGGAAATGGCGCGCGAGGCGAAGGAGCGCGAAGGCCAGGTTCCGCTCTCGACGTTGCGCGCCAACGTGGACTACGGCACGGCCGAGGCTCGCACGACCTACGGGATCCTCGGCGTCAAGGTCTGGATCTACAAGGGCGACCTCGAGAGCGGCGAGCGCATCGACTTCCGCCAGGCGCAAGGCGTCGCGACGCGCGCTGATCGCCAGCGCTCGGCCACGCGTCCTCCGCGCCAGGAGCGGCGCCCGTCCGCCGGCGCGATCAACGGCTGAGCCGGCGCACCGCGATCCACAGCCCCAACACTCTCCAGGTACCTACCAGGCCTTCTCCAGGAGCGACGAACCATGGCACTGATGCCCAAACGGACCAAGTACCGCAAGGTGATGCGCGGCCGCGTCAAAGGCTTCGCCACGCGCGGCAACAAGGTCGCCTTCGGTGATTTCGGCCTGCAGTCGATGGACGCGGGCTGGATCACCGGCCGCCAGCTCGAGGCCGGCCGCATCGCCGCCGCGCGCATCGCCGGCGGTCAAGGCAAGATCTGGATCCGCGTCTTCCCGCACAAGCCGGTCTCCGGCAAGCCGGCCGAGACCCGCATGGGCACCGGCAAGGGCGAAGTCGAGTACTGGGCCGCGGTGGTCAAGCCGGGCACGGTGCTCTTCGAGATCGGCGGCCTGCCCGAGGACCGCGCCAAGGTCGCGCTCAAGCGCGTCGCTCACAAGATGCCCATCAAGGTGAAGATGGTCCGCCGCCTGCCGACCACCTGATCCGCCTTTCGATCCCGCTCATCGACGACCCCGTCAGTTCAACGCAGCCAGCCCCCAGCGAACGCACATGAAGATCAAGGACCTCCGCGGACAGCGCGACTCGGAACTCGAGTTCGAGCTCGACCGCCTCCAGAAGGCGCTCTTCGACGCGCGCTTCAAGTCCGCCACGGAGACCGCCGCGCAGCCCGGTCGGATCCGCGAGAACCGCCGCCAGATCGCGCGCATTCGCACGCTGCTGCAAGAGCGCAAGACCCACATCCGCGGAGCGCAGTCGCGCTAGTCGCCCCGAATCCGCCCACCCGATCCGCCATGTCCTCACCCACCCAACCCGCCAGCCGCCAGGTCCTCGAAGGCCTCGTGGCCAGCGACAAGATGACGAAGACCATCTCGGTCGTCGTCCAGCGCACGTACCGCCACCCCAAGTACGGCAAGTACGTCACCAAGTCCAAGCGCTACCACGCGCACGACGACCAGGAGCAGGCCGGCGTCGGCGACCTCGTGCGCATCGAGCTCTCGCGGCCGCTCTCGCGCACCAAGCGCTGGCGCCTCATCGAGATCCTGGCCAAGGCCAGCAAGACGCTCGAAACCGTCGGTGAGGCCGAGATGGCCTCGGTTCTCGGCCAGAAGCAAGCCCAGAAGCCGTCCGCGGGCGGAGGTGCCCAATGATCCAGCTGACCACGGAACTCGACGTCGCCGACAACACCGGCGCCAAGCGCGTGATGTGCATCAAGGTGCTCGGCGGCACCGGTCGCCGCTACGCCGGCCTCGGCGACATCGTCGTCGGTTCGGTCAAGAAGGCGATCCCCAGCTCGGAGGTCAAGGCCGGCTCGGTCGTCAAGGGCGTGATCGTGCGCGTCAAGAAGAACACGCGGCGCGAGGACGGCTCCTACGTGCGCTTCGACCAGAACGCGCTCGTGCTGATCGACGCGGAGAACAATCCGCGTGGAACGCGCATCTTCGGCGCCGTCGCGCGCGAGCTGCGCGAGCGCAACTTCATGAAGATCATCTCGCTCGCGCAGGAGGTCGTCTGATGGCTGTTCGCAATCCCAACGCTCCGCGCACCCTCAAGGTTCGCAAGGGCGACACGGTCGTCGTCATCAGCGGCAACGACAAGGGCAAGACCGGCGAGATCAAGGAAGTCCTGACCAAGTCCGGGCGCGTGCTCGTCGCCGGCGTCAACCTGCGCTGGAAGCACCGCAAGCCCTCGCAGCAGCAGCCCAAGGGCGAGCGCGTGCAGCAAGAGACCTCGATCCACCACAGCAACGTGATGCTGCTCGATCCCAAGTCGGGCAAGGGCACGCGTCGTCGTCCCGCCTAGTCGCGCACGGACGCACCCTCCCGCACCTCCCTACGGCACCGCACGCACCGCACTCCCCGCACAGGACCCCAGACATGCCTCCGCGTCTCAAGACCCGCTACAAGGACGAAGTCAAGCCGAAGCTGATGAAGCAGTTCGGCATCGGCAACGTCAACGCGGTTCCCAAGCTCAGCAAGATCGTCATCAACATGGGCTGCAAGGGCGCCGTCGAGAACAAGGCGCTGATCGATCAGGCCGTGCGCGAGATGGCGGCGATCACAGGCCAGCAGCCGACCGTGCGCAAGGCGCGCATGGCCATCGCGGCGTTCAAGCTGCGCGAGGGCATGCCGATCGGCGTCGCCGTCACGCTGCGCGGCGATCGCATGTGGGAGTTCGCCGACCGCTTGGTCTCGGTCGTGCTCCCGCGTATCCGCGACTTCCGCGGCGTGAAGTCGAAGCTCGACGGCCGCGGCAACTACAGCCTGGGCCTGTCCGAGCAGTCGGTCTTCCCCGAAGTGGACTTCGACAAGATGGAGTTCACGCAGGGGATGGACATCACCTTCGTGACCACCGCCGGCAGTGATGACCAGGGCTTCGCACTGCTCAAGGAACTGGGCATGCCCTTCGCCGACAAGGCCTGATCTTCCGTTCGAACGCCCCTCTCCCGACCGCACTCCGCTCGACCGCACCCAGCCCGACCGCACCCAGCCCGACCGTCCAGGCCCAACCCAAACCCATGACCCGCACCTGCCTCATCGTCAAGCAGAAGCGCACGCCGAAGTTCAAGACGCGCGCCTACACGCGCTGCACGTTCTGCGGCCGCCCGCGCGCCGTCTACAAAAAGTTCGGCATTTGCCGCATCTGCCTGCGCGAGCGCGCGCACAAGGGCGAGATCCCGGGCATGCGCAAGGCTTCCTGGTAGCGCGAGTCCACCCGCACGCTCCGTACTCATCCCCACACCGCCATGATGACCGACCCGATCGCGGACCTGCTGACGCGGATCCGCAACGCCAACGCCAACGGCCAGAAGGTGATTTCCATGCCCGCTTCGCGCCTCAAGGTGAACATCGCCGAGGTGCTGAAGGAGGAGGGCTTCATCTCCGCCTACAAGGTCAGCGAGGGCAAGCCGCGCGGCACCCTCGAGATCTCGCTGAAGTACGGCATCGACGGAGAGCGCGTCGTGCGCAGCATCCGTCGCGTCAGCAAGCCGGGCTGCCGCGTCTACAAGGGACCGGGCGAACTGCCGGCCGTGCTCGGCGGCATGGGCATGTGGCTGCTCTCGACGCCCAAGGGCGTGCTCTCCGATCGCGGAGCACGCGCGGCCAACGTCGGAGGCGAGGTTCTCGCCCGCATCGACTGATCCGCGTCTCCTCGCCCACCTCGTACGCACTCCCACTCTCCTCGATCCCCTCCAGCAGTCCCCGACCATGTCGCGCGTAGGCAAGCTCCCCATTTCCGTGCCGGCCGGCGTCACCGTGACGCGCACGCCGGAGCGCAAGATCTCCGTCAAGGGTCCCAAGGGCACCCTCGAGTTCGCGCTGCGCCCCGAGATCGAGGTCGCCGTCGACGGAGGCGTCGTTCGCGTGACGCGCACGGGCAGCGGCGACGAGCGCGAGTCGAACGCCTTCTGGGGCACGACGCGCGCGCTGATCCGCAACATGATCGAGGGCGTGACCAAGGGCTACGAGCGCCGCCTCGAGATCGTCGGCGTCGGTTGGAACGCCCAACTCTCCGGCACCAAGGTCGTCGTGGCCGCGGGCTTCTGCAAGCCGATCGAAGTTCCGATCCCCAAGGGCATCAACCTGCAGACGCCCAGCGCGACGAGCATCGTGATCAGCGGACCGGACAGCCAGGCCGTCGGCGAACTGGCCGCGAAGATCCGCAAGATCCGTCCGCCCGAGCCCTACAAGGGCAAGGGCGTCCGCTACGTCGACGAGGTCGTCAAGCGCAAGGCCGGCAAGAGCTTCGGCTCCTAGTCACGAGCTCCGCCCATTCGATCCCCGACGTCGCAGTCCACGCTTCAGCTCCTTCACCCCAGCACCACCAGCCCCGACCCGTTTCCCCGATGAGCCCCGCCACCCAGAAGAACGTGCGCCGCGAGCGCCGCCGTCTTTCGACTCGCGCACACCTGCGCCGCACTTCGGATCGCCCGCGCCTGTCCGTGTTCCGCTCGGTGCAGCACATCTCGGCCCAGGTCATCGACGACTCCAAGGGCCACACGGTCGCCGCCGCCACCACCTCGGCCAAGGCGATGCGCGAGGCGCTCGACGGCAAGACCAAGACCGAGCAGGCCAAGCTGATCGGCCGCGAGATCGCCAAGAAGGCGCTCGGCGCCGGCGTCTCGAGCGTTGTGTTCGATCGCGGCTGCTACCGCTTCCACGGGCGCGTCAAGGCCCTGGCCGATGCCGCGCGCGAGGCCGGTCTCAAGTTCTAGCCACCCCTCGATCGCAAGCCGCAACTCCACGACCCACCCGTTCACCGACGCACGACACCGCACTCCATGAAGGCAGACATCCGATACCTCGATCACGTCGAAGCCGCCGACGTGCAGAACGTCAGCGAGATCCTGATCCGCGTGAACCGCTGCGCCGCAGTGGCCAAGGGTGGTCGGCGCTTCTCGTTCGCCGCGCTCTCCGTGGCCGGCAATCGCGAAGGTGTCGTCGGCTACGGCTACTCGAAGGCGCGCCAGGTTCCCAACGCGATCGAGAAGGCCGCCAAGGACGCGCGCAAGCACCTGCTGCGCGTGCCGGTCACGCGCGAGGGGACGCTGCCGCACGTCGTCGACGGCCGCTACTGCAGCTCGCGCGTGCGCCTGATCCCGGCCGGCGCCGGTACCGGCATCATCGCGGGCGCCTCGGTGCGCGCGGTGTGCGAAATGGCGGGCGTCAAGAACATCCTGACCAAGGCCTACGGCTCGACCAATCCGATCAACCTGGTCAAGGCCACGCTGCACGCGCTGTCGCAACTGCGCACGGCCGAGCAGGTCAAGGACCTGCGCGGCGTCCGCGAGCTGAACGCCGCCGCTCCGCAACCCGCCGCGGTCACGACCGCGAGCTGAACCACCGCCTTTCACCGAGTACGAATCCATGGATCTCAAGACAGTCCTCGACAAGGGCATCAAGCACGAAGCGTCCGTGCGCATCGGGCGTGGTCTGGGCAGCGGGCTGGGCAAGACCTCGGGCCGCGGTCACAAGGGCTGGGGTCAGCGCTCCGGCTCCTTCCGCCGGCCGGGCTACGAAGGCGGCCAGATGCCGCTGTACCGTCGCGTGCCCAAGCGCGGTTTCACGAACGCGCGCTTCCACATCGCCTACACGATCATCAACGTCGACGACCTCAACGCGTTCAAGGACGGCGACAAGGTGGATCTCGACGCCGTGCTGAAGATGGGCCTGACCACGCCGGAGACCCGGCTGTTCAAGGTCCTCGGCAACGGCAAGCTCGAGCGCAAGCTCGACGTGACCGCGCACCGCTTCAGCAAATCGGCCGAGGAGAAGATCAAGGCCGCCGGCGGCACGATCAACCAGATCGGCGGCTGCGCCGAGGACGCGGAGGCCGCAGCCGCGTTGGCGGCCAAGCAGGCCGCGGCGACGAAGGCTGCCGCGAAGAAGGCCCCCGCCAAGGACGCGGAGAAGCCCTCCAAGAAGAAGAAGGACGGAGACGGCTAGGCGCGCCGCGCCAGCCCCCTCATCGGAGTTCGACCCGCTCGTGGACCACCCGGCACTCAAGCTCTTCCGGATCCCGGAAACGCGCCAGCGCATCCTCATCACCCTGGGGCTGCTGGCGGCGTATCGGCTTGGATTCCAGATCCCGATCCCGGGCATCAACCCGGAGAAGGTGGCCGAGCTCAGCCGCACCCAGGACGGCTCGATCTTCGGGATCCTGAGCGCGTTCAGCGGCGGCGCGATCGGTGACGCCGTGCTGTTCGCGCTGGGCATCATGCCCTACATCTCGGCGTCGATCATCTTCTCGGTGCTCGGCAAGGTCGTGCCCTCGATCGAGGCTCTGCAGAAGGAAGGGCAGTCCGGCCAGAAGCGCATCAACCAATGGACGCGCCTGTCGGTCGTGCCGATCAGCATCGTGCAGGCGATCGTGATCTGGTTCGGCGTGTTCCGCTCGATCCCGGACATCGTCGCTCCCGGTCACGAGGCCGGGCTCGGGCTGATGCTCGTCGTCGTCGTAGCGCTCACGGCCGGCGCGCTGCTGTGCATGTGGTTCGGCGAGCTGATCTCCGAGTACGGCGTCGGCAACGGCGCTTCGTTGATCATCATGGCCGGCATCATCGCGAACATGCCCACGGCGATGCGCATGCTGTGGGTCAACGACCAGTCCAGCGCCTGGAGCACCATCGCGATGCTCGGCCTGATCTGGTGCGTGATGGTGTTCGTCGTCGTGTACGTCCAGAAGGGCGAGCGCCGCATTCCGATCCAGTACGCGCGGCTGCAGCGCGGCCGCCGCGTCTACGGCGGTCAGCGCCACTTCCTGCCGCTCAAGGTGAACATGGCCGGCGTCATGCCGATCATCTTCGCTTCGACCATCTTCATCGTGCCGACGATGCTGTTCAGCGCGCTCGGCTGGAAGTACTGGGAAGGCGTCTTCGGCGACGTCTCGGGTTTCACGTACGTCGCGCTGCAGATGGTGCTCGTGATCTTCTTCGCGTTCTTCTGGAACAACCTGATGTTCCGGCCCGAGGAGATCGCCGACAACCTGCGCGAGCACGGCTCGTTCATTCCCGGGATCCGCCCCGGCGTGAAGACGGCGGAGTTCCTCAAGCAGACGTTGACGCGCATCACCTTGGCGGGCGCGGTGTTCCTGGCGATCCTGTCGGTGCTGCCGAACTTCATCACGGCAGGCAACCACGACATCAGCCAGCGCATGGCGTACTTCCTCGGCGGCACTTCGGTGCTGATCGTGGTCGGCGTCGCGATGGATGTCGTCGACAAGCTCAATGCGCAGCTCGTGATGCGCAACTACGAAGGCTTCATGAAGGGGGGCACGGGTCCCAACTGGACCCGACGCAGCTAGCGCGACGCGCAGGCCACTCCATGCAGCGACCCTTCGTGATCATCCTGCTCGGCGCTCCGGGCGCCGGAAAGGGGACCCAGGCGGTGCGCCTGGCGGCCGCCAGGGGTTTGCCGCACGTTTCCACGGGCGACCTCTTCCGCGAGAACCTGAAGCTCGAGACGCCGCTGGGCAAGCAAGCCAAGGGCTACATGGAGTCCGGCTGGCTCGTGCCCGACGAACTCGTGCTCGACATGCTCTTCGCTCGCGTCGCGCGTCCCGACTGCGTGCGCGGCTACGTGCTCGACGGTTTCCCGCGCACGCTGCCTCAAGCGCAGGCTTTCGGTGAGCGCCTCGGGCGGATCGAGCCGATCGTGATCGACTTCGTCGTGCGCGACGCGACGATCGTCGAGCGCGCGGCCGGACGGTTGACCTGCAAGGCCTGCGGGAACATCCAGCACGCGCGCTTCGCCCCGCCGCGCGTGGCCGGCAAGTGCGATCGTTGCTCGGCCGAGCTCGTGCAGCGCCCGGACGACGCGCCCGCGGTCGTGACCGAGCGCCTGCGCGTGTACCACGAACAGACCCAGCCGCTGGTCGGCTACTACCAGACCGCCGGTGTGCTGCGTGAACTCGACGGCGAGCAGTCGCCCGAGGCCGTCTTCCGTTCGCTCATGGGCCTGCTGCCCCCCCAGGAGGCGGCCTAGTGCCGATGCCGCAATGGCGAAGGAAGAACCGATCACCGTGGAGGCCATCGTGACCGAGGCGCTCCCCAACGCGCGCTTCCGCGCCAAGCTCGACTCGGGGCACGAGATCCTCGCCCACGTGAGCGGCAAGATGCGCATGCACTACATCAAGATCCTGCCGGGCGACAAGATCACCGTGGAGATGTCGCCGTACGACCTGACCAAGGGGCGGATCGTCTATCGCGGCGATCGCAAGCCGCGCACCTGATCCGCATACGACCCCCTCACTCCACGCCCCATCCCATCACGTCCGACCGGCAGCCCCGCTCAGAGCCACCCCAGATATCCCCATGAAAGTCCGCAGCAGCGTCCGCCGCATCTGCATGCACTGCAAGATCGTCAAGCGTCGCGGTGTCGTCCGCGTCATCTGCAAGGCAGATCCCAACCACAAGCAGCGCCAAGGCTGAGCGCGGCCGGTACCAGCACAGCAGCCTCAGGAATCCACCAACCATGCCCCGTCTTCTCGGTGTCGACATCCCGGCGAACAAGCGCCTGGAGATTTCGTTGGCCTATCTCTACGGCGTCGGTCGCCCGCTGGGCGCCAAGATCTGCAAGGAGGTCGGGATCGACGGCGGTATCCGCGCGCGCGATCTGACCGAGGAGCAGGTCGCACTGCTCGCCAACCACATCCAGAAGAACTACGCGGTGGAGGGCCAGTTGCGCCGGCAGATCGCGGCCAACATCGGCCGCCTGCGCGACATCGGCTGCTACCGCGGCATCCGCCACCGCCGCAGCCTCCCCGTGCGCGGTCAGCGCACGCGCACCAATTCCCGCACCCGCAAGGGCCCGCGCAAGACGGTCGCGGGCAAGAAGGCCGTGAAGGGCGTCAAGTAGCACATGACCACGACTCCGAAGCCGGCCGCACCCGCGGCCAAGAAGAAGATCCGCCGCAACATCGCGCGCGCCATCGCGCACGTGAAGGCGACGTTCAACAACACGCACGTGACCATCACGGTCGGCAACGGCGAGACCGTCTCGCGCGGCTCGGCCGGCATGGTCGGTTTCAAGGGCACGCGCAAGAGCACGCCCTTCGCCGCGCAACGCGCCGCCGAGACCGCCGCGCAGTCGGCGATCCGCCAGGGCGTCAAGGAGGTCGACGTGATGGTGCGGGGCGTGGGCTCCGGCCGCGAGTCGGCGATCCGCGCACTGGCCTCCTCGGGCCTGCGCGTGCTGTGCATCCAAGACGTCACCCCGCTGCCGCACAACGGCTGCCGCGCGCGCAAGAAGCGCCGCGTCTAGTCCCTCGGCGACACCCGAACAACACGCACCGGAATCCAGAACCATGGCACGTTACATCGGCAACAAGTGCAAGCTCTGCCGCCGGGAGGGCATGAAGCTCTTCCTCAAGGGGCAGCGCTGCTTCACCGACAAATGCGCGTTGTCGCGGCGCGACTATCCGCCCGGCATGCACGCTCAGCGCCGCAGCAAGGTCACCGACTACGGCCTGCACCTGCGCGAGAAGCAGAAGCTGAAGCGCATCTACGGGCTCTACGAGCGCCAGTTCCGACTGGTGTTCCAGGAAGCCTCGCGCAGCAAGGGCAACACGGGCGAGACGATGCTCTCGCTGCTCGAGCGGCGCCTCGACAACGTCGTGCTGGCCAGCGGTTTCGCGCTCTCGCGCAACCACGCCCGGCAGATGATCAACCACGGCCACTTCGCGGTGAACGAGCGCAAGTGCGACATCGCGTCGGTGCAGGTCAAGCCCGGCGACGTGGTGTCCGTGCGAGGCCGCGAGAAGAGCCGCAAGGCGGTCAGCCTGGCCGTCGAGGTCAACAAGTCCCAGACCATTCCGGACTGGCTCGACGTGACCGCGGCCGATTTCAAGGTTCGCATCGCGGGCATGCCGCGTCGCGAGCACGTGCCGCACCCGATCCAGGAGCAGTTGATCGTCGAAATCTGCTCGAAGTAGACGCGCGCCGGAGCGAGACCGGCGCCGCCTCCGCGCGCGCCGGCACCCCGGTCGCGCGGCGCGCACAACCGCCCCGTCCAACCACCTTCCCGACACACTGCGCGAGCGACCGCCCGCGCCTCTCACACGACCGCGAGCCCGAGGCTCGCAAAGGAACCGAACATGCGAATCCGTTGGCGCAATTTCGAACTGCCCAGCAAGGTGACCCCCGACAGCGACTCGTTCTCCGGGTCGTACGGGAAATTCGTGGTCGAGCCGTTCGAGCGCGGTTTCGGGCACACCATCGGGAACGGCCTGAGGCGCGTGCTGCTCTCGTCGATCGAGGGCACCGCGATCACCGCCGTGCACGTCGAAGGCGCGGAGCACGAGTTCTCCTCGCTCGAGGGCGTGTACGAGGACATGACCGACATCGTCCTCAACCTCAAGCGGCTGCGCGTGCAGTTCCCCGGCACCGACGGCATCAAGGCGCGCATCCACAAGAAGACCAAGGGGCCGGTCACCGGCGCCGATGTCGTGTGCGAGGGCGAGGGCGTCGTGGTCAACAAGGACCTGCACATCGCGACGCTGACCGTCGATCGCGAGTTCAGCATCGAGCTCTCGATCAGCAAGGGGCGCGGCTACATTCCGGCCGACGAGAACGTTTCGCCGGACCAGGCGCTGGGCACGATCCCGATCGACTCGGTCTACTCGCCGGTTCAGCGCGTGCGCTACGCCGTCGAGGCCACGCGCGTCGGCAAGTTCACCAACTACGACCGCCTGGTGCTGGAGATCTGGACGGACGGCACGATCACGCCGCAGTTGGCGCTGACCGAGGCGGCCAAGATCTACCGCAAGCACCTCAACCCGTTCGTGCTGTCCGACAAGAGCAGCGATCAACGCCTGGTGGCCGGCGATCCGACCATGTCGGAATTCAACCAGACCACGCGCAAGCAGGCCGAGGTCGAGCACCTGCTCGAGCGGCCGCTGACGGACCTCGAGCTCTCGGTCCGCGCGCGCAACTGCCTCGACAGCGCGAACCTCAAGACCGTGCGCGACCTCGTGCGCATGTCGGAGGAAGAAGTCATCGCACTCAAGAACCTCGGCAAGACCAGCCTGACCGAGATCAAGACGAAGCTCACCGAGCTCGGCCTGTCCCTGGGCTACACCGGCTGATCCCAACGCACCTCTCTATCCGACACCTCCCATGCGTCACCGTGTAGCAGGCTTCAAGCTGGGTCGCACCACGAGCCACCGTTCGGCTCTGATGCGCAACATGACCAATGCGCTGATCGAGCACGAGCGGATCACGACCACGCTGATCAAGGCGAAGGCGCTGCGTCCGCAAGTCGAGAAGCTGGTCACCATGTCCAAGGTCTCGTCGACGCACCACCGTCGCCGCGCATTCGCGAAGCTGCGCAATGCGTCGAACGTAGACAAGCTGTTCGACGTGATCGGGCCGCGTTTCAAGGCGCGCCCGGGCGGCTACTGCCGCATCCTCAAGCTGGGCAAGCCGCGCCTGGGCGACAACGGCACGCGCTGCATTCTCGAGTTCGTCGAGCGCACTCCGAAGGCCGAGCCGGCAACGCCCGCCAAGGCCTGATCCGCCCGTCGTTCGTGAACTGACCGCGTGCTCCCGGCGCGTGCGCCTGGCGCGCGCGGCCGTCGCGCGCGGCCTCCGCCGCGCACCC
>VGZE01000016.1 GCA_016872755.1 Planctomycetota bacterium | reverse complement strand
CTAGCTGCGACAGCTCTTCGAGGGCCTTCAGGCGTTCGCGGGCGAGCGTCGACAGCGGCCGCGATTCCTCCGTGAGCAGCCAGCAGTAGGACTTGTGGGCTCCACGCCCGACCCGGCCGCGCAATTGATGGAGCTCCGCGAGTCCGAAGGTGTCGGCGCGGTCGATCACGATCGTGCCGGCCGCCGGAATGTCGATCCCGTTCTCGACGATGGCCGTCGAGACCAGCACATCGGCCTCGTGGCGCGTGAACGCGTGCATCACGCGGTCCAGCTCGCGCCCGTTCATCTGTCCGTGTCCGACCACGAACGAGCACTGCGGAGCCAGACGGCGCAACCGCATGGCGGCGGCCTCGATGGTCTGCACGCGGTTGTGCAGGAAGAAGGCCTGCCCTCCACGTTCCTTCTCGTGCAGCAGGATCTCCTTGAGCAGCTTGTCGTCCTCGCACGCACCCAGGCGGGTTTCCACCGACTGCCGTCCCTCGGGCGGCACCGAAAGGGAGGAGATGTCGCGCACACCCGACAGCGACATGTGCAGCGTCCGCGGGATCGGCGTGGCGGTCAGCGTGAGCACGTCGACGCTGGCGCGCATGCGCTTGAAGTGCTCCTTGTGCGTGACGCCGAAGCGCTGCTCCTCGTCGATCACGAGCAGGCCGAGCTTGGGCAGCTCCAGATTCGACGAGAGAATGCGGTGCGTGCCGATCAGGATGTCGATCTCACCGGCCGCGAGGCGGCGAGCGAGCTCGCGGGCTTGCGCGGCTCCCGTGTAGCGGCTCAGCGCGGCGATCTCGACCGGAAAGCCCGCCATGCGCTCGCGAAAGGTCTCGAAGTGCTGCTGCGCGAGGATCGTCGTCGGGACGAGCACCGCCACTTGTCCGCCGCCCGCTACGACCCGGAATGCCGCGCGCATCGCGATCTCGGTCTTGCCGAAACCCACGTCGCCGCACAGCAAGCGATCCATCGGGCGCGGGCTGGACAGGTCCGCCCGGATCTCCCGGTCGGCGATCACCTGGTCGGTCGTGTCGACGTACGGGAAGGCCTTCAGCATGTCGGAGACGAAGGCATCGTCCGCCGGCCATGGATCGCGGCGGCGTGTCTCGCGGCGTGCCTGCACTTCCAACAGGTCCGCCGCGAGGTCCTGCAGCGCCCGCGCGACCTTCTCCTTGCGCTTGCGGAAGCTCGACCCGCCGATCTTGTCCAACGGCGGCGAGAGGGCCGAATGGCCGCCCGCGCCGACATAACGCTGGACCAGGTCGATCCTGCTGGCGGGCACGTAGAGCGCCACGTCGTCGGCGAAGTGGAGCTGCAGATGCTCCTCCGCTCCGCCGTTGCGCTCGAGCGTGACGAGTCCCTTGAAGAGCGCGAGCCCGTGCACCGCGTGGACGACCAAGTCCCCCGTGCGCAGCTCGAAGAACGACTCCAGGGCCTTGACGCGGTGTTGCGGGCGCTGGGCTTGCGCGCGCGCACCGATCTCCGCACCGATCAGCTCGCGGTGCGCGACGAGCGCGAATCCCAGCGCGGGCCAGCGGAAGCCGCGCGTCAGGTTGCCGACCGCGAGCGTCGTTCCCGCGGGCACACCGCCGTGCTCCGCGAGCCACTCTGATGTGCGATTCCGCTCCGCCTCGGTCCGGCACAGCACCAGCGTCGCGAGCCCCTCTCCTTCGAGCATGCGCAGCGCTTCGTGCTCGCGCCGGCCGGCGGTGGCGAGCCCCTGCACCGAGCGCGTCTGCACGCTGTGGGGGCGGGCGGGCAGGCTCTGAAGCACGAGGCGCGGGCGCTTGGAGATGCGCTCGCGGTGCCGTTGGAGAGCGCGAGCGTGCAAGGCGGATCGAATGCGCAGCGTCTCCGACTGTTCCTCGATGCGCAGCGGTTCGATCTCGACCACCAGCAGGTCCGGCTCCAGCAACTCGACCGCGACCGCGCCGTTGCCCTCCTCGACGTCGCCGGCGTCGCGCGCCAGCGAGAACGCGATCTGCTTGTGCACTTCGACGGAGCGCTGGTCGGACGGTTCGAAGGTGCGCAGGGCTTCGATCTGCTCGCCGAACAGCTCGACGCGGATGGGGAGCTCGGAGGCGAAGGGGTAGACGTCGAGGATGTCGCCGCGCAGCGAGAGTTCTCCCGCGCGCTCGACCAGCGGCACGCGCGTGTATCCGGAATCGACCAGGCGTGAAACCAGGCTCTCGATCGGGAGCGCTTGACCGACGTGCAGTTGCACCAGCGCGCGTTCCAGTTCCCGAGCGTCGGGCAGTGGTTGGAGCAACGCGCGCACCGAAGCCAGGAGCACGCGCGGGGCCTGCTCGCGCGGCCCCGTCAGTCGCTGGGCGACGCGCAGGCGTCCGCGTACCGTGTCCTGGTCCGAACTCGACAGGGCGCCGCGGCCGCTTGCCTCCCGCGCGGGCAGCATTTCGACCGTCGCTCCGAGAAGCGCCAGGTCTTGTGCCAGCAGTTCGCCTTCCGAGTCCGTCGAGACCACGACCAGCGCCTGCGAGGGGGTCCGTTCCAGCAGTGCAGCGAGGAAGAGCGACTGGGAGGAGCCCCACAAGCCTCCGCATGCGCTGCTCTCGCCGCGGTGCAGCGCGCGCAGGACGAGGTCGAACTCCTCGCTGCTCGCCACGCGCTCGACCGTGTCGCGCAGCGAGGTCGGACCAGCCGGCTTCATTGCCCGGGGCCTTCGGGGGCGGATGGCGGTTCGTGGGGCCGCGCTGTGAGTCGCAGCAGCGCCTCGCGCGCCGCGCCCTGCTGTGCTTCCTTGCGCGTGCGTCCCCAAGCTCCGGGGTGCCGCACGTCAGCCAACTCGACCGCCATCTGGAACGAGCGCGCGTGAGCGCTGCCGTCTTCCGCGAGCAGCACGTAGCGCGGCAACCCGAGTCCGCGCGACTGGGCCCACTCCTGCAGCTGCTGCTTGGGGTCCTGTCCGAAGCTCGCTGTGCAGGCGCTCTCGAGCGGCTCCTGCAGCGCCACGCGCACGAATTCAGCGGCCGCTTCGAGGCCGCCATCTTCGTGAACCGCGCCGAGCACACCTTCGAACAGATTGGCGAGGATGCGGGCGGGCAGGTGCGCGCGATCGATGCCCGCGCCTACGAGCGCACGCGTGTCGAGCCCCAATCGCTGCGCGGCCGCGGCCAGAACGGGGCGCGAAACCAGCCAGGCGCGTCGTCGTGAGATCTCGCCCTCGTCGGCATTCGGCAGCCGAGCGAGCAGTTCGCTGGTCACGACCAGGGCGAGCACGGCATCGCCGAGCAGCTCGTAGCGCTCGTTGTTGGCTTTGCCGTCGGCCGAGGCGTGCGTCAGTGCCCGCTGGAGGCGGGCCGGATCACGGAATTCTCGGGGCGGCCACGGCACGGTGAAGGAGGAGAATCTGGCATTTCTTCGCGGGATGCAGAAGCCTCGTTCCAAGGTCCTTCCATGCCCAACTCCCCCGAATCCCCACCTGGTACGCCGGCTGCCGTCGCATTGCACGCGCGCGGACTCGTGCGCAGCTTCGGCGATCGCCGCGCCGTCGACGGACTGGATCTGACGGTACGCCGCGGCGAGTGCCTGGGCCTGTTGGGGCCCAATGGCGCGGGCAAGTCGACTTCGCTGCGCATGTTCTGCGCTCGGCTTTCGCGCCACGCCGGCGAGCTGAAGGTGCTGGGATTGGATCCCAGTCGCGACGGCGAGGCGCTGCGCGCGCGCATCGGGCTCGTGCCGCAGGATCTGGCGCTCTACGACGACTTGACGGCGCGCGAGAACCTGCGGCTCTTCGGAGCGCTGTACCGCCTGTCCGGGCGCGTGCTCGACGAGGCCGTCGCGCGTGCACTCGAGGCTGCCGGGCTCCTCGAGCGGGCCGATGACCGCGTCGGCCAGTACTCCGGAGGGATGAAGCGCCGGCTCAACGTGGTGGCCGGGACCCTGCACGATCCGGAGCTGGTGCTGCTCGACGAGCCGACGGTCGGGATCGACCCGCAGTCGCGCACTCGCATCTTCGAGCTGGTCGAGGCGCTGCGCTCGCGCGGCACGACGCTCATCTACACCAGTCACGCGCTCGGTGAGGTCGAGCGGCTGTGCGACCGGATCGCGATCCTAGACACGGGCCGGATGTTGGCCTGCGGCTCGTTGGCGGAATTGCAGGCCCGTCATCGCCGTGCCCCGAGCGAACCGAGCGACGGAGAGCTTCGCCTCGGAGATCCCACGAAGACGGGCACCGCCATTCGCCTGCTGCAACAGGCGGGCATCGCCGTGAATCTGCGCGAGCCCGCCGTGGGTCTCGAAGAGGTCTTCCTGGGTCTGACCGGACGCAAGCTGCGAGACGAGGAGGTCCGATGAGGACGATCTGGCTGTTGTGCTCGAAGGACCTGCGCGGGTGGCTGCGCGACCGCGCAGCGGTTCTCTCCGCATTGGCGATCCCCATCGTGCTCGTGCTGATCTTCGGCTCGGCGATGGGGGCGATGGGGGGTGAGGAATCGATCGGAAGGGTCGAGCTGCTCGTGCTGGATCGAGATCGCACGCCCGATTCAGCACGCATCGTCGATGCGCTGCGTGATTCGCAGAGCCTGGAGGTCGAGGAACGCGAGGACGCCGCCGAGCGCGTGGCCAAGGGTCGGGAGCCCGCGGCGCTGGTGATCGAGACCGGCTTCGCGGCCGGCACGGGCAAGCTGCGGCTGCTGCGCGATCCGAGCAAGGAGATCGAGCAGCAGATCGTGCTCGCGAGCCTTGCTCCAGCGCTGTTCGAGGCGCGCGGTCAGGAGCTGGCGAAGCAGCTCACCCTTGCAAGCCTCGACTGGTTCGACGTGCCCAGCGAGTTGCATCCGGAAGCCCGTGAGGTCATCGAGGATACCTGGGTGCGCATGGCGGCGATCGCCATGCGATCTGGTTGGAGCCGCAGCGGAGCCGACGTGGCCGAGACGAAGGAAGCGAAGGCGGGCGCCAACGCGGCCGCGGGCTTCGAATTCGCGCGCGACCTCCCCAAGGCGCTCGGACTCGAGGTCGAGGATGTCGCCGGAGACTCCGGCCGCGGCAACAAGATCGCGGCGCAGGCGCACGCCGTGGCGGGGATCGCCGTGATGATGCTGCTGTTCGGGTTGAGCGCGTGCGGCGGGACGCTGCTCGAAGAGCGCGACGCCGGAACGCTCGAGCGCATCTTGTGCGCACCGGGCACGCTCGACGCGATCCTGATCGCCAAGCTCCTGTTCACGATGATCTCGGGGATGCTTCAGTTGATCGTGCTCTTCACCTTCGGAGCACTCGTCTTCAGCCTTCCCGTGTTCGACGCGCCCCTGGCCTTGGCCGCGACTTCCTTCTGCACGGCACTGGCGGCCACCGGATTCGGAGTGCTGCTGGCGGTGCTGTGCCGCAGTCGAAAGCAGCTCGAAGGCCTCTCGGTGCTGCTGATCCTCACGATGAGCGCGCTCGGCGGGAGCTGGTTCCCGCTCGTGATCGCGCCGGAGTGGTTCCGCAGGCTCGGCCACTTCACGCTGAACGCGTGGGCCATGGACGCCTACCAGGGCATCTTCTGGTACGGCAAGGGACTCGACGGGATCCTGGTGGAGCTGGGCGTGCTCAGCGCCATCGGCCTGAGCACGATCGGGCTCGCATCGGCAATCTGGCGACGCAGGAACCGCGAGGCCTGAGCGCGTGGGAGCCTGCCCGGCGAACGGAGTCCGGCGGGCCGCCTCAGGTCGACTCGCGTAGGCGCGCGTGCTCGCGTTCGGCGAAGCGATCCGTCATGCCGGCGATGTAGTCGCACACGGCGCGCTCGAGCCCGACGCGATCGACCCAGCCGCGATACCACGGCGGCAATTCGGCCGGGCGCGCTCGCACGGACTCGAACAACTCGGAAAGCACGGAAGCTGCCCGGCGTTCGAGCTCCCGCAGCGTCGGGTGGCGGTAGAAATGGCGATACAGGAAGGCGTGCAGCTGCGCGACCATGGGTTCGAGCACGTCCCCATGTCCGATCGCGTAGCCCTGCATGGCTCGCGCCTCGGCCGGCGAGCCGGCGGGCCTTTCCGCGAGGCGTGCCGCCGAAGCACGGACGAGGTCCTCGATGAGGGCCTTGAGGAGTTCCGTCGTGATCCGCTTGACCCTCAGGTTCACGTCGTTGGTCGAGGCGAGGAACCCGGGGTGTCTCTGCTCGACGCTGGCGCGCGCGCGCTTCCACAGCTCGACCTCCGTCTCGAGTGCGCTCTCGTCGAACATTCCCGCGCGCAGGCCGTCTTCGACGTCGTGCACGTTGTAGGCGGTCGAATCGGCGAGATCGACGACCTGGGCCTCGAGGTAGGGCGAGCGCGGCCGCGCGCCGAACTCCGCGGGCCAGTCCTCGGCCTTCTCGTGCTTCAAGAGAGACTCACGCAATTCGCGCGTCAGATTGAGGCCGGCGTAATCGGGGCTGCGCCTTTCGAGCAGATCGACGACCCGCAACACCTGCGCGTTGTGCCTGAACCCGCCGTGGTCTCGCATCAGCGCATCGAGCGCCCACTCGCCTCGATGACCGAAGGGTGGATGGCCGATGTCGTGCGCAAGCGCAAGTGCTTCGCAGAACGACTCATTGAGCCGCAAGGCGCTGGCGATACTGCGCGCGACTTGCGCGACCTCCAGGCTGTGGGACATGCGCGTGCGATGGTGATCGCCGTCGCTGCTCACGAAGACCTGCGTCTTGTGCATCAGGCGCCGGAACGCGGTGCAGTGGATGATGCGATCGCGGTCGCGTTCGTATGCGGTCCGCAACTCGTCCTCCGGCTCCGGCTTCGCGCGGCCTGCCGAATGCCCGCTGTGGAGGGCGGCCGGGATCAGATGGGCCTCCTCGTGCAACTGCTTGGCTCGACGGTCGAGGAACGAGAAGCGTTCTTGCATGGAAGCACGGATCATCGCAGGTGAATCCCTCCTTCCCAAGGATGCACGGGGAGCCGGCCGGTGGCGTGTCGAATGTGGAACAAGTCCGGGTTATCGTGAGCGAATGAATGCTCGCGCCTGCATGCTCCTGGCGGCCTTCGCTTGCCTTTGGTTCGGTTCGGGCTGCGGTCAGCCGCCGGTGCCCATTGATCCGAAGAGCGGAGAGGTCCTCGATCCCAAGTACCGGCCGGAGACGGGTCCGGAACAGGTGGCCGGCAAACAGGTGTCCGGCACGATCCGGCTGCGCGGCGAACTGGCCGATGCGGAGGTCGGAACCGTGTACGTCATCCTGCGCGAGCGCGGCTCGCGCATGCCCGCGCGGATGCGCTCGTACGTGTACGGCGGCGTCGAGATCTCCGATCCGAAGGATGGCGAGCGTCGGCTCCAATTCACGATCACCGAGCGCGACGTTCTGCCTGGCATGGAGGCGCCGTTGCCGAAGCAGCCCGAACTGCGCGTGCTGTACTCGAAGACAGGCAGTGTCGGCGGCGGCGGCCCGCAGATCGCGAAGGAAGTCCCCGTGAACTACGGCGACGAGCAGGTCGAGATCGCGCTTCCCTGAAGCGCATCCACGCCAGCCGCAGTCAGACTCCCGGGTTGCTGTCGATGCAGGAGCCGGATCCGACGACTCGGCCGTGGTGGCAGCAAGCGTTCGGGGCGCGCTATCTGGACGTCTATGCGCATCGCGATGACGCTTCCGCGCGTGCCGAGGTCGCGGCGTTGATCGCGCTCGGCTTGCGGGGCCGCCTGCTCGACCTCTGCTGCGGCAACGCACGGCATACGCGAGCGATGCGTTCCGCCGGTCTCGATGCGTTCGGGCTGGACTGGTCGCCCGAGCTTCTCGGGCGGGCGCTGCGCGCGGAGGGTGCCGAGCGGCTCGTCGGCCGCCTCGTGCGAGCCGACATGCGCGAACTGCCGCTGCGCGCGAACTCCCTCGATGCGCTCACTTGTCTGTTCAATTCGTTCGGGTACTTCGACGACGAGCAGAATCTCCACGTGCTCGGCGAGATGCGCAGGGTCTTGCGGCGGGACGGAATCGCATGGCTGGACCTGATGAACGCCGCGCGCGTGCGCGACGGTCTCGTCGCCAGCTCCGAGCGCACGGTCGGCAGCTTGCGCGTGCTGGAGCGCCGCCGTGTGGACGAGCGCCCTTCGCGCGTCCGGAAAGACGTGCTGATCCTGGAGGAGCAGGTCGTGGTCGGGGGCTGGACCGAGTCCGTCCGACTCTACGAGCCCGACGAGCTCGCACGCACGCTCCAACACGCCGGTCTGGCCGTGGAGCGAGTGTGCGGCGATTGGGACGGGCGGGAATTCAACTCGGGAGCTCAGCGCATGCTGGTCGCCGCGCGCGCCGTGACCTGAGCTTGCTCGCCGCGGCCCGCCAGCAGCGGAGCGGCTCCCACGCAGGTATACTGCGCGCCCCGGACGAAGCTGCCTGCGCCCAGGCGCGCCAAGCACCGTTGCTGCTCGTGCAGGCTTGCGCGCCGGCCCTACTGCCCGACCATGCCCAACAACATCGTCTTCAGCGAACTGGCCCTCGAGCTCCAAGCCACGGCGCGCGAAATCGCGCGCAAGCACGTGCTGCCCGGGGCCGTCAAGCACGACAAGGAACAGAAGTACAACTTCGAAGCCGCGCGGGCCGTCGCAGCGGCCGGCCTGTTCAAGACCTTCATTCCGAAGGAGTACGGAGGGCACGGCGCCGGCGTTCTGGCCCTTGCTCTGGTCACGGAGGAGCTTGCGCGTGCCGACTCCGGATTCGGCGTGGCTTTTGCGGTCAACGCGCTCGGTTCCTTCCCGATCATCCTCGGTGGAACCGAGGAACAGAAGAAGAAGTGGCTGCCGCAAATCGCGCGCGGCGACAAGTTCGTCGCGTTCTGCCTGTCGGAGAAGTACGCCGGTTCGGATGCGGGCGGCCTATCGGTGACGGCCGAAGAGGACGGCGATCACTACGTGATCTGCGGCGAGAAGAAGTGGACGACCAACGGCGGAGTCGCCGACATCTATTCCGTGTTCTGCGTGACGGACCCGACGAGCAAGTCGAGGCGCATCAGCGCGATCGTCGTCGAAAAGGGCACGCCTGGATTCACGATCGGAAAAGTCGAGGACAAGATGGGCATCCGCACGGTGCCCGTCGTCGAAACGCACTTCGATCGCTGCCGGGTTCCGAAGACGAACCTGATCGGCGGGAAGCCCGGCATGGGCTTCAAACACGCGATGATGACGCTCGACTACGCCAGGCCGGGTGTGGCTGCCCAAGCCGTGGGCGCGGCTCAGGGCTCGCTCGACCTCGCGCTCGTCTACGCGAACCGGCGCCAGCAGTTCGGTGCACCGATCTCGAGCTTCCAGATGGTGCAGAAGATGCTCGCCGACATGGCGATGAAGACCGAGGCATCGCGCTGGCTCGTCTACGCCTGCGCAGCTGCGATCGACGCCGGGATGGCCGACACCATCAGCAAGCGCGCCGCGATGGCAAAGTGCTTCGCGACGGATACCGCCATGGAAGTCGCCACCGATGCGGTGCAGATCTTCGGCGGGTACGGCTTCATGGAGGACTACCCGATCGCCAAGTGCTTCCGCGACGCCAAGATCTTGCAGATCTACGAGGGCACGAATCAGGTCCAGCGCATGGTGATCGCGCGCAACCTGGTGAAGGAGGCCGAAGGGCTCGCGTACCTGCGGCCCTACCTGCCGACCGAGGTCCAGAAGACGTACAAGGGGACCGAGATCCGCGGGCACGCGGCGGCCGGCGCTAGTTCAGGCGGCTGACCTAGGGCCGCTACTCGGCGGTGGGCCAACGAACAGGCGAGTTCAGCACCCCGACCAGGGGGAGCCACCCGGGTGCCAGCTCTTGCCGGCATGACATGCCAATTTGGCTGTTTGGCTCACCCATGCAGCGCGTGCCGACGAAATTTGTATACCCGCAGGCTTCGGTAGACGAAGTCTAAGTCTAGTCGCTCACTTGGCTTGTGCTCGAAGGGGCGTACGTGCGTACCGATTCGTGCGGCTTCTGAGCGTCTCGGACCAAGGTTTGATCCCTTTCTGCGTAGCTGTCGGCGCCGTTTCAAGCACGACAGCAAGGAGCCCTGAATGCCACCCCGTGCTGAAACCGGAATCCAAGACGCGGTATCGAACGAAGTCTCCCGCAGACCCAGCCGGTTCTCCTCCCGCCGGCGGGCCCGAAAGGTCTCCATGCCACGCACGACACTTGCACTCGCGCAGCTCGATCAGCGCCTCGATCGATTGGCGCTCAAGCCCGCCTCCTTCGAGGCGGGTGCCAAGCGCTTGGCCCGTGAATTGGATCGGAAGAACACCGATCTGGAAATCCGCGATCCGCAATCGTGGCGCAAGGGCACTCCCGCGACGCAGGCTTCGCGCGTTTCTTTCGTTCAACAGTTCCGTCACGACGTAGACGACATGCTGATCATGGAGCGCGACGAAGAAGCTCGTCACGCCCGCCGAACCGAGTTCGCACGACTGCGACTGGCGATGGCTTGCAAGGCCGCGGGCATCGACTCGATTCCGGATGCAGAGGCCGCTTCGACCCTGGCAGCGGCCGTCGCGAACCCCTCTGTTCGACGCGCCCTGCTGCGGCGGCAGATGGAGCTGCACGCGCTCCGCACCGAGATGGTCGAGCGCAACCTCTACCTCGTGCTGATCAACGTCGAGCACTACGCGCACACCGGCGCCAGCCGCACCGATCTGATCCAAGAAGGATGCCTGTCGCTCTTCCGCGCCGTGGACGGTTTCGATTGGCGCCGCGGCCTCCTGTTCCGCACCTACGCCGTGCACTGGTTGAACCAGGCCTTCCGCAACCACCTCTACAACTTCGGGAACACTGTCCGCCTGCCGGTCTACCTGCAGAAGGCCATGAAGCACGTCAATGCGGCGCGCGCCAAGCTCGGTGACCAGGGCGCGTCGGTCGATGCGATCGCGGAACATGCCGACCTGAGCAAGTCCATCGTCATGGCCGCGATCGGTGCGGGACGGACGAGCACCTCACTCGATGCGAACATGGGCAGTGACGGCGAGGGCGGTCGGTTCCGCGATATCCTCGCCGCCAAGTCCCCGGAGAACGACGGCTACGATCCTTCGATCGAAGGTCGCACGCTCGAAGCGGACCTCGGGGCCGCGCTCAGTCGATTGTCCGATCGCGAACGAGAAGTCATCGAACTGCGATTCGGCCTCGGCGCGGATCGCGAGAGCACGCTGTCGGAGGTCGCCGACCGCATGGGCGTCAGCGTCGAGCGCATCCGCCAGATCCAGATGCGGGCGATGTCCAAGCTCAATACTTCGCGGCTTCGCCGCACCTTCGAGCCCTGGCTCAACTGATCGGTCGACCGACCCCGTAGCCGCCGAGTGTCGGCCGGTTGATCGCGTGGTCGCTCAGTGGTCGTGGCCGTCATCCGCGGTATGACCCGGCGGAAGGGCATTCGGCTGGCCCTCGTCGATCGGCGCGGCCGGATCGGGCAACGGCGCGAGCATGTCGTTCATGCGCTTTGTGATGCTGGTGGCCTTGAATGAAGGCAGCACGTAGACCCACGCGCCGTGGGCGCGATTCAGCTCTTCGATCTCCTGCCGCACGGCATCCGCGCTCTTCAGCTTGGCGCTCGCGGCCGAGGCAGGCTGGCTCTCCGAGGGGGCGGGTCTTGCCGGTGGTTCCTCCCAGCTCGCCTTCATCGCCGCATAGCTCTTGCCATCCTTGTCCGCCAGGCGCAGTTCGATGACCAAGCCGTCGAAGGTCCTGAACGTCGCCGTCGTGACCGAGAGTCCGTCGAACCCGACCTCCGCCAACGGGGCCACATCGTCGACTGAAACCCAGGTCAGCACCGAGCCCAGCTGTCCCGCGACACCGGCGGACGCGAGTTCGCGCGTGGGAGGAATGTCGAGCACGGCGAAGTCGACGTCTTCAGGCAGCTGCTTCTGGATCCGCAGGGTCTCGCCGTCGGCGTGCGCGACCTCGACGGCTCGGATTCGCTCGCGGTCGAGCTTCAGCACGTCCTTCTTGATCCACGTCGTCGGGCCGGCCTCGAGGCGCAGTTCGCCCTGGCACAGGTAGGACTGGGCATCGTCGAGCTTGCGCACGTAGACGGAAGCCTTGCCGCCCCAGTTGCTCTTGCCGACGATCAAGGCCGCCAGGTTCGCACCACCCGCGTCCTTGAGGGTCAGACGAGTCGAGGGTGCGCCTTCTTTCGGATCCTGCAGGTCGAGCTTGTCGTACTGGGCCGGGTTCTTGGTCTTGGCCTCGAGTACCTCCAGATTCGAAACGTCCATGACCGCCTTCTTGACCTTCTCGAAGTCGACCGGGTAGCCGCCGCGGTTGGCGAGCGTCCACAGGTTGTCCTTCTTCACCAGCGTCACGTGCTCGCTGCCCTTCTCGATCTCCACGCTGGCGACGTCGTTCACGCGCTTGGCGAATTCGGGGAAGAGCCGAGTGGGCAGCGTGCTCGCACCGGCGCCGTCGGAGCCGGAGCGCGACGCATACCATGCGCCGCCGACGACTACGACGGTGAGGCCGGCCAGGAGTCCAAAGGTGGCGGGTTTCATCGGAGGTAGTGCGGAAGATCCTGTGAAGGGGACGCGGAAGGAGACCCTAGACCGATTGCCGGTCGTGGCGGCGCAGCAGATAGAAGAGCGCGAATCCCGCCAGTGCCAGCGGAATCAAGGTCATGTTGAAGAGCTTGATGCGGGTGCCCAGGCTCTCGATGTCCCGGTCGAGTTCGCGCTGCACCGCGCGGAGTTCCTTGCGGCCGGCGAACAGTTTCTCCTCGAGTCGCTGAATCTCCACTGTTTGCTCGGGCGACATCATCAAGTTGGCCTGGTCGCCCCGAACCTTCTGCAACTCGGTGATCTTGTTCTGCGTCTCGCGGATTTCGGCCTCGATGCTCTCTTGCTTCTGCAGGAAGCGCTGTTCCGCCTCCGTCCGCAGCTTCTCGACTTCCGTGAACGGACGCGCCAGGACGCCGCGCGCGCGCACGCTGATCAGATCGTTGCTGCCGGCGAGGTTGTCGGCGGCGTTGATGGCCAGGTCGCCGTTGTCCGAGAGCTTCCGGTAGCCGAGCACCATCCCGCCGAAGCGCTGCGCTTCGAACCAGAAGCGTTCGTGCAGCAGGTCGACGTCGCCGAAGACGATCAGATTCAGCGGCTCCCGGGCTTCGGCGATGTGAGCGGGGTGCGACTCCGGCGTCGGCGGAGCCTCGCCCTCGGCCGGAGGCGGCTCTGGCGGCCGTTCGGTGAACGCGCTCTTCGCTGGACCGCTGATGCGAGCTGCGAGGGTCAGGCGCTTGCCCTCGGGGCTGAACTGCGCGAGCAGCTTGTCGTACTCGGGATAGAACGAGATCTTCGACTTTTCGATCGGCGCGCTGCGTTCGCCGGTCTGCACGAGCGGCGAAAAGCTGGTAGTCGCGCCTTCGCGCTGTCGAAGAATGCCCGCCGTGGCGAAAATCAGGTTCTCCAGGCCGTTCACGACCGGATCGTCCTGCGACAACGCATCCGCGTTCAACCCGAGCCAGGTCAGGTTCGGCACGACCTTCCCGCGCTGGTCGCGCACCTGCAACAGGTGGTCCATGTCGCCGGCGACCTTGGCGTCCACGAGTTCGACGCCCCAGGCATCGAAGAGCTTGCGCAGGTTCGAACCCTTGTCCGCCTGCATGCCCGCGAACGGGTTGTTCGGATCCTGACCGCTCGGATCGACCTCGCAGTGCGGGTCGACGAACACGAGCGCGTGCTTGCCCGACATCACGAACTGATCGATCGCGTAGAGAGCCTCGTCACTGAGGCCCTTGGGATGCACGACGAGCAGCGCGTGGACATCCGCGGGGACGTCGCCCGAGGACAAATCGAGCGTGCGCACTTCGAATAGCTGGCGCAACTGCGTGATGATCGGCCAGGGCTCGTCCCGCTGCATCGAAAGACCGCCCCCGCCGTCGAGGGGAAGCGAGCTCACGACGCCGATCACCTTCTTCTCGGGATGCGCAAGCGTGTGGATCAGGCGCGTGACGTCGTATTCGAGCGTGCGCTCGTTCTGCGGATTGAAGTACCCGATGACCTCCTGGTCGCCCGTGGAGTTCGTGCCCACGAGGCCGAAGTAGGCCGTATCGGAGCGATTGAGCGGCAGCGCGGCGAGGCCGGCGGCTTGCGCGCGATCCTGCTCCTCGGAGAAAGGAAGCGGGTCGATCTGCTTGAGCACCAGCTTGCCGTTCGAGGCGAGCACGTACTCGTCGAGCAGCTCGCGAACCCGCTGCGCATAGGTCTTCAACTCGGTCGCCTCCCCGATCTGCGACTTGGAGAAGTACAGGTAGAGGTTCAGCGGCTCGTCGATTTCCTTGACGATGTTCTTCGAGCCCTGCGAGAGCGTGTAGAACTTCTCCTCCGTCAGGTCGAAGCGCGCGCGCGGCAGCGCGGAATTGGCGAACACGTTGAAGGCGCCGAAGAGCACGGCGCCGAGCGCCAGGCCGCCGATGGTGAGGGCTGTCTTGCTCATGTGGATCTGGAGCGAGTCTGGGATTGAGCTGCGATGCGGAGCGGGGAGCGTGGTCGCGTTCGGGCGAGGCGCGGACTCAATCCGCCTTTTTCTGTTCCAGGATCACCGCGTTGGCGAACAGGAAGAACGCGATCAGCGTGACGAAGTAGAGGAGGTCGCGCAGGTCGACGACGCCCTTGCTGATCGACTCGAAATGCGTGAGCAGGCCGATCGCGGCGAGCGTTTCGGAGACGGCGGACAGGCTCTCGGGCACCAGGTCCATCACCGGCTTGAACCCCGCGAGCATCAACAGGAGGCAGGCCACTACCGCCAGGACGAATGCGATGACCTGGTTCTTCGTGAGCGCCGAGATGCACGCGCCGATCGCGAGGTAGCCGCCCGCCAGCAGGAACGCTCCCAGATACCCGGCCAGGATCACGCCGTTGTCGGGGTCGCCCAGGTAGTTGACCGTGATCACGAGCGGCAGGGTCAACAGCAGCGCACAGCCCGCGAACGCCCACGCCGCCAGGAACTTTCCGGTCACGGCCTGTCCGATGCTGATGGGCAGCGTCATCAGCAGCTCCACCGTTCCATTGCGACGTTCCTCGGACCACAGGCGCATGGTGATCGCGGGCAGCAGGAACAGGTACAGCCACGGAACGAACGTGAAGAACGGTTCGAGGTCCGCGAGCCGTCGCTCGTACAACTGGCCGAGGAACAGCGTGAACCACCCTGCCAGCCACAGGAAGATCACGAGGAAGACGTAAGCGACCGGCGTGTAGAAATAGCCGCTCAGTTCGCGCTTGAAGATGGCCGAGACGTTGCGCATGGTCGGGTGCCGGTGGGGGGATCAGGCCGTAGCGACCGCGTCGCTGGTCGTCAGGGAGCGGAACACGACGTCCATCGCCGGCTCGCCCGCGCCCTTGGGCGCGCGTGCCTCGAATTCGGCCGGCGTGCCGTCGAACACGATCTTGCCGCGATTCACGATGATCGCCCGCGTGCACACGGCCTTCACTTCCTCGAGGATGTGCGTCGAGAGCACGATGGCCTTGTTCACGGCCATCGACTTGATCAGCTTGCGAACCTCGTACTTCTGGTTCGGATCGAGGCCGTCAGTGGGCTCGTCCATGATCAGGACCTCCGGGTCGTGGAGGATGGCCTGTGCCAGCCCCACGCGCCGCTTGAAGCCCTTGGAGAGCTTCTCGATCGGACGGTGGCGATGGCTCTCGAGGTGGACCAGCGCGATGACCTGATCGACGCGCGCCCGTTTCTGTTCGCCTGACAATCCGCGGATCGCCGCGGCGAACTCGAGGAACTCCTGCGGCGTCATGTCCGGATAGGCGGGGGCGCCCTCGGGCAGATACCCGATCTTGCTCTTGGCGGCGAGCGGGTCGGCGAGCATGTCGAGCCCACAAATGCGAATGCTGCCTGCCGTCGGCGACAGGAACCCGGTCGCCATCTTCATGGTCGTCGACTTGCCCGCGCCGTTGGGGCCGAGGAAGCCGAGCACCTCCCCGCGTCCGACCTGGAACGACACGCCATCGACCGCGACGAACGAGCCGAAGCGCTTGGACAGATTCTGGATCTCGATCATGGGGGTGCTCATTGCGACTCCGGGCAGGGGCGCCCTTGGAGCCGAGCTCTACGGGAGGCCAGGCGACCACAGGCGATCGCGGATCACACCGGACCTCTCCGGGGGGTGCGTTTCATATCGCCGGGGGCCGGGGGGTGCAAGCCGGAGGGGCGATCCCCTCGCCGGCAGGTGCCCGGCACCAGCCGCCGCGCCTACGGCGCGGGTGCCCGGACTGTTGGCAGGGCCGGGCGTGCCCAGGCGGGGAGGAAACAGCGAACGGGCATTTTCACCCCCCCGCGCTACCATGCCGCCCCCTTCGGCCGGGGAGCACATGCCGGATTCGGTTCCCATCATCGCCCTGGCGCTGTTCGCGCTGACCTTCCTCGGCGGGGTGCTGCCGCTGCTAGGACGTTGGTCGGAGCGCGGGCTGCATGTGCTCGCCGCCCTGTCGGCGGGCCTGTTCCTCGGACTGGTCTTCCTGCACCTGTTGCCCGAGCTCGCAGGTCACGGCGGGCACGCGCACGGCCACGCGGAGTCGGCCGGCGACGAGAAGCTGCCGTGGATCTGCACGCTGGCCGGCTTCCTGCTGTTGTTCTTCGTCGAGAAGCTCTGGTTGGAGAGCCGCTCACGGCGAGACCACCATCGCGCCGTCTGGTATGCGTCCTATGTCGGCCTGCTGATCCACACGGCGTTCACCGGGCTTGGCCTGGCGGCGGTGCTGCCCAACGAGCACATGCGCTGGGTCTTCCTGCTCGCGATCGTGGCGCACAAGGGAAGCGAGGCCTTCTCGCTGGCAACGCTGATGCAGCTCGCGGGCCTGGGTCGCGCGCGCGCGCTCGGCTACCTCGCGGCCTACGCGGCGGTTGCACCGGCGGGGCTGCTGCTCGGGGTCGCGGTCGAGGCGGTCGATCCGCACATGGCGCTGGCCCTGACCGGGGTCGCGTGCGGGACCTTCCTGTACGTGGCCGTCTGCGACCTGCTGCCCGAGGTCTTCCACGGCGAGGAGCCGGGCTGGCAAAAAGCTGCCTGGGTGGTGCTCGGTGCGCTCGTCGCGGGAGCGATCCAGACCCTGCTCCCGCTGCCGCACGCGTGAGTCGCGCGCGCGGCCGGAGCGCTCAAACGCCCATGATGTGGTAACCGGCGTCCACGTACAGCGTGGAGCCGGTGATGCCGCGACTGGCGTGCGAGCACAGGAACGCGCACACATCCCCGACTTCATCGGCGTCGATGTTGCGGCGCAACGGGGCGCGGCTGGCGATCTCGTCGAGAATGTTGCTGAATCCCGCCACGCCGGACGCGGACAGCGTGCGGATCGGACCGGCGGACACCGCGTTGACGCGGATGCCGCGCGGGCCGAGGTCGTGGGCGAGGTAGCGCACGCTCGCCTCCAGCGCCGCCTTGGCGATGCCCATGATGTTGTAGTTGGGGATCACCCGCTCCGACCCGATGTAGGTGAGCGTGACGATCGAACCCGAGCGTCCCTCCATCAGCGGCACCGCCCGCCGGGTCATCGCGGTCAACGAGTAGGCCGAGACTTCGTGCGCGATCATGTACCCCTCGCGCGACGTGTCGAAGAAGTCGCCGGCAAGCTCTTCGCGGCGCGCGAAGGCGACGGCGTGAACCAAGGCGTCGAGCGCGCCGAACTCGCGCTTCAAGGACTCGAACAGCCCATCGATCTGGGCCGCATCGGTGACGTCGCAAGGCAGGACCAGCGACCCCGGGAGCTCGGCCGCGAGCTCCTCGACGCCTCCGCGCAGCCGCTCCGTCGCGTAGTTGAACGCGAGCCGCATGCCCTGATCGGCAAGGGCTCGCGCGCAAGACCACGCGATCGAGCGCTTGTTCGCGACGCCTAGGATCAGTCCGTACTTGCCGGCCAGTGAGTCACCCAAGGATTGGCTCCGTCATGCGCGCCAGCAGCAGGCGGCGCGCGCGATCCTACGGATGCCGATTGGGCGCTTCCATAGGGCGCGCAGCCAAGCCGCTGCGGTCGAGCCGCGGTGGTTGCTGGATTCGCGCCGGCATTCGGTGATCCGCTACTCGCCGCCAATGCGCTCGAATCGCCTCCGAAACAGCTGATTTCGGGCTGCCGATGCGAGTTGCGGGCCGCACCCCTATCCAGCCTGCGAGAGCGCCGTAGGCTACGAACGCATGCCCCCCCCTCTGACGCATCTGCAGGTGCAGAGCGCGCGCATGGAGTCTCCCAGCGAGGCCAATCCCGGCGCCCCGGCAGTGGATGCGAGCCTCGTCTGCGGAGGCGCTCGGCTACTGCACGGGAATCCGCGCGAGATCCTCGCGCGCATCGTGCCCGGGGATCCGCTCGCGCTGCGCGCGCTGATCGCCGAGCGGCTGGCCGAGCGCTGCCTGGTCGCGGATGCGGATCGGCTGCAGCTCCAACTGGCAATCCGCATCGCGCGACGAGCCGCGTTCGAAGGCGCGCGAGGGGAATTGCGCGCCTGGCTGAGGGCCCAGCTCGACCCGCTGCTCGAGGCCTTCGCATCGGCGCGGCCTCCCGCGGAGCCGCGTGCGGGGACCTGCGACACCCCCGACAGCTTTGCGCGTTCCTTGAATCTGGATCCCGCCGGGGCGCGCCGCGCACTCCAGGCACTCAATGCGTGTGCGGACGAGCAGCGGCGCGCGTTCCACGAACTCGTGCTCTCACGACTCGAGCTCGACGAGGTCGCCCGCACCGAACGCGTGAATGCGAGCGAGGTCGGCCGCCGCGCGCGCACTGCGCTCGATGCCGCGTTGCGTGCCTACGTCGAGCAGGCGGCGCCGCCATGCTGATGCCCAGCGTCTTGATCGCTCCGATGGCCGCCCACGTCGAATCCGGCTCGGGCCGCGAGGCGAGCGTGGAAGAACTGCGTCGGATCTCGCGCATCGAGCTGGCGCGCATCTTGTGTTGCTTCGCCGCGCAGCAGGACGCGGGGCCGGTCGCCATCCGGACCTCGGTGCGCTGGCCGCAACTGAGAGCCGCGCTGTCCGAGCACCCACAGGCGTTGCTGCGCCGGGCCGAGCGACTGCTCGCGCTGCTCGACGAGTTGGAGGGCTGCGCCGAGAGCGAGTCAGGCGCCTCCGAGGCGCCGCATCCAGGCGACGGCAGGGCTTGGTTGCGCCGAGCGATAGCGGCCGTTCGAGCTGGTTCCTCGCCGCCGCTTCCTGCGGGCCGCGAGGCTGCGCTGTGGATCCTGCTGAGCGCCGACTGCGTCGAGGGGCGCTTGTTGCTGGCGGGACGGCAGTTGGAGGAAGGCGCCGCGCGCGCCGCGCTCGAGACCTCTCGCAGCCTGCTGCAACACGACTCCCCGGCCTGGCCGGCGCTGTTGAGACAGCAGGCCTGGCGCGCGCTCGCCGATGCGCACGAGGCATGCGGCAACGATCGCCTGGCACTGGCTGCGTGCCAGGCCGCCATTCGGAGCAGGGATCGAGGACCCTGGCCGGCGCAATGCGGTCTCGTGCTGTCACTGGCCACGGCGGATGTCGGTCGAGCGCGGCTCTTCGCGCGGGCGCTCGCGCGCTGTGATCGCACCGAGTGGAGTTCCGACCTGTCGCGACTGCGGGCGCGCGTCGCGCATTGGCGCGGCCCATTGCCGTGGCGCCCGAGTTTCAACTGGCGACGTGCGTTGGATGGCGGTCCTCGCAATGAGGATCGCGCTGACCCGGGTCCCGCCGCGGAGGTGTGCGCCGCACTGTCCTAGCGGCGCGAAACGATCCGCGACCCGGCTCTGCCCGGATGCAGGAGGGATGCCTTGCCGAGCGATGTCATCGATCTACTGTTGCCGCGTGCCCCGGCCGCCGTCGCGACGCGGGCGCGCGCGATCGTGCAGTACCTGAGCCTGCTCCGCGATCACGCGCGCCCCACCCACGCGTCCACGACGGCGGTTTCGCTCGAGCGGGCGCAACAGCTCGCGTTGTCGGAGGAGCGCGAGGTCGCAGTGCTCGCAATCGAGGATCTGGTCGCGCATTGCCTGCGCGCGGAACTGGGTACCGACACGTTCTTGTGCTGGAAGGAGCCGGGCCTGGCGTGGGACCGCGCCTGGCAACGGCTGGGCGAGCTGTTCGACATCGTCGATCCAACGATCGAAATTCCAGGGGCACGCGAGTCGATGGCAAGTGTGATCCGACGCCTGGCGGTCGGATTGCAGCGGCTCGATGCCGGCGCGGCGCGTTGCTTGTACTTGGAGGCCTGCGCGCTGCGTCTGGAGTCCGGCACCGCGCAGGCCGAGGCACGCCTGCTCGCCGCGCTGCAAGCGCGATCGGCGCCCGGCGCCGCCGCGATGGACCTGGCCTGGTTGGTGCGAGGGATCGCAGCACTCCGGCTCGATCGCGGGGCCGTGCGCCAGTCGCGGGCCCTGATCGAAGACCACCTGGCGTTCGCGGCCGCCGATCCGGTGCTGGCGCGCCTGGCGGCCTGGTGCGCATTCCTGCTGGAAGACGAGCCGGCCGGCAAGGAGCTGTCGCGCGGCGCCGGCGCCGAGGTTCCGATGCCTCGGGCGCTGCTGGAGTGGGAAGCGGCCGGGGGGCCGAGCCTGGATCCGGCGCCGACTTCGCCGCTCGCGGCGGAGTCGCGGGCCGGCGCTCCCGGTGCGAACGCGATCGCCGCGCCGATTGCGCGCGCCGAGTTCGGCGCCTGCGTGCTGCTGCTGGTGCGCCTCGAAGCGGGGGAGCCGGTGCTCCACGCCGCGGACTGCTCACCGGGTCTGCGCCCGGCCTTGGACGCCTGGTGGCGCGATCGCGAGACCTGTCATCGAACCGTCGGAGAGCCGGAACAGCGCTTGATCGCCGGCCGGAGCGGCGTGCTCGAGCACGCCACTTCTGGCGTTGCGCTGCGCGGCTGTCTCGGCGGGAACTCGGTGCGCGCCTGCGCGCTCGAACCCGTGCTGCGCGACGGAGACTTGATCGGTTGGATCCGCCTGGAATTCGAGCACCACCTGGTGCCGTCCCGCCACCGGCTCGAGCGCCTGGCCCAATTCGCCGCGATGGAGCTCGAACCGCGTGGCCCCGGCATCGGGCAGCCCGCGGCTGAGGGCGCGGCAACGCGAGCGCCGCGTCGCCTCCGCCACACCCGCCGGCGCACGGAAACGGAGCCGCGGGGCAAGCCCGAAGGGCTCTCAGAGGGCCGCGGCCCGCAACCCGCGCGCGCGCCGAATCCGACGCAGGCACAGCGCGACGCAGCGCCCTTCGACCTCGGCGGCTCGATCGAGCCGCATGATCCGCGCGCGCAGTGCCTCTCGCAGGCCATCGCGCTGTTGGAGATGAAGCTGGCCCAACGGCGGTGGTGGGGCTTCGACCTGCCGCGCGGTCAGGCCAGATTGCTGTGCGAGCACGGCGGCGAGCTCGCGGACTGGCGCGAGCGCGGCGGTCGCGGACAAGCGCTGGCTCGAGCGCTGCAGTGCCAGGGAATCGTGTGGTTCGATGATTGCGATCCGTCTCAGTCGCTGCACGCGGCGAGCGCTTCGGGGATCGCGCTAGCGATCTGCTGGCAGCACCAGCCGATCGGCGCGCTCGCGATCGAGTCGCAGCGCCGGCACGACTTCCGCGGTCTGGAGCCCGGAGCGCTCCAGACTTGGAGAGCCTCGACCGCGACGCAACTGCGCGAGGCTTGCTTTCGGGTCTGGCACACGCGTCGCTTCGGCCACGATGTGCATGTGGATTTCTCGGCGCCGGGCCTGCGCCAGACGCTCGCCGAGCTGTTCGCCGCCGCCAAGGCCGGTCGACCGACCGCGCTGCACGGGCCGCCCGGCAGTGGCAAGCGAGTGCTTGCGCGGTTGCTGCACCACGAGGCGGCCCGCGGCGCTCCGCTCCTGCGCATGCACGGCGTCGTTGCATCCGCGGAGCAGGCCGCGTCGCGCCTGTTCGGCTCGCGAACCCGCGATGGACTCTGGCGGCGCGCCCGCGGCGGCACGCTGCTGATCGAGAGAGTCGAGAGCCTGCCGCCTGCCGTCCAACGGCGCCTGCACGACGAGCTGGGCAAGGCCGAGCTGGATGGGTTCGAATCCGCGCCGCGGCTGGTCACGACGTCCGCGCTGTCGGTCGGCGAGAACGTCGCGGCAGGAGCCCTGCTGCCCTGCCTGTCCGATCATTTCGACGGGCTCGAAATCGCGGTGCCCGCGCTCGCACAGAGGCGTGACGAGATTCCGGCCTTGGTCCGGCGCATCCTAGACGGGCTCGCGGTCGAGGAACGCCTGATTCCCCCTGTCCTGGACGAGTCGTGCCTGGCCCTCTTGTGGCGACAGGACTGGCCTGGAAACCTGCGCGAGCTCGAGCAGTTCCTCTATCGCATTGCGCTTCTATATCCCGGGCGCGTGGTCGATGCGGAGGAACTCGGCCGCGCCGCGGCGCGGCACCGGCTCGACTTGTCCAAGCGCATCGTCCCGCGCCAGGCGGAGCGCGAGCTCGTGCTGATGGCTCTGACTTGCACGCGCAAGCAGAACGGCTCCTTCAACAAGTCGCGCGCAGCCGCCTACCTTGGCTGGGAGACGGAGACGCTCGTGGCCCGCTTGCGCGAATTCGAAGCGCAGGGCCAGCCCATCGGAGGGTTGACGGACTGATAGGGCGAGTCAGGGTAGGGCGAGCCAGGGCCTGATAGGGCGAGCCAAGGCCCGATGGAGCGAGCCAGGGCCTGATCGGGCGGGTCAGGGCGCTCGGAGCACGGGCCGCCGCCCTGCGGCACTGCGCACTCGAGGGGAGCGGTGCTCGAGGAGAAAGGAAGGGGGAGGCCTCAACAGCCTCCCCATCCCAAGAACGGACCACCCTAGGGCGGCAATCGAACCGGATGCGCAGGGCGATGGTCGCCGTGGATCACTGCGATTGCCCGCACCGTTGGACGGTGCGAGCGGGGTGCGGGAGCCCGCGTACCAGGTAATACCTGTGCAAACTGCGCTGGGGCCTGCGCGCGGTCGAGAGGGGGCCTTGGTCTGGTTGGCTGCGCGTCGGCACTTGGGGACCCCATCGGCTGCGGTCCTCGGATGCGGCCCTCTACTACGGCTCGCGGACGCGCAGTCATCCAGACCAGGGTCTCGGAAGGGCGGGGCCCCCTCGATCCGCGCTGCCGGACCGCAGCCGCGGATGGAGGAGGCCGCAGTTTCCAAGGGGGTTCAACCGGAACCGGCCAGTCTGCTGGCCCAAGGAGCACTCGGCAGAGAAAGAAGGGGGCGCCAGCAGTGTCCCCTGGCTGGCGCCCCCGATTGACATCCCCCCGAAGGGGGAGTTGGCTGTCTTCGCGGCCCCCCCAGGGCGCGGATGACTGCCGAAGCTCCTTACGACACAACCGCGCCGTACTTCGAGAAGGAATGCAGATTTTCGGGTGCTTTTCCCAACCCCGACTTCGGGTTCATCCCGCCTGAACACTGCGAGCCGTTCACGGTCATGCCGTGAAACCTGCCGACATGGGTGAGAGACCGGAAGAGTGGAAGAGCGAGGCGCGCGGCGGACGCAAGGCGCTCGCGCTGTCCTGCCTGGCCGTGATCGCGGCCTGCATGATCGCGCGGGCGTGGTTCGGCCCCCTCCCAAACGCGCTCCGCGAGAACCTGGTCTGCATACTCGGCGCGGGGCTCGCCTGGTGGTGTGCGATCGAGTTGGGCCATCGGGGCGCGATCCAAGTGCGCTGGCTGTGGATCGGCTGGGTAGTTACCCGTGCAATTGCGCTCTGCGCGGACCCGGGGACGAGCGACGACATCTGGCGTTATGTATGGGAAGGGGGGTTGGTGAGCGAAGGCATCTCGCCCTACGCCCACGCCCCGGCAGATGCAGAACTGGCGGCGTGGCGGTCCGTCTGGCCGGAAGTGTTCCGCCAGATGAACAATCAGCAGCTGTCCGCGATCTACCCGCCGGTCGCACAGGTCGCCTTCGCGGCCGCGGTCACGGCCGTCGGCGGCCCACAGGTGCACGATGGCGAGGCGGCCAAGCTCGCCTTGCGGGTCCTGTTCTGCTGCTCGGACGCCTTCGTTCTCTTCGGGCTCCTACGCCTGCTCGGCGCACGGGGGCTCGCGCCGGCGCGGGCCCTGGCCTGGGCCTGGTCGCCGTTGATCGCGCTCGAGTTCGCCGGTGCCGGTCACCTGGACTCGCTGGGAATCGCCCTGCTGGTCGGAGCACTTGCCGCAAGTGCGCGAGGTGCCGGCGGCTGGCTTCGCGCGCTCCTCCTGGTCTGCGCTGGAGCGCTGGTGAAACTCGTCCCGCTGGTCGCGCTGCCCTGGGTCGCGCGCGGGCGCGGGGATTCGGAACCGATCGGCGGGTGGTGGCCGGATCGCCGCACCTGGGCGGGAGTCCTGATCGTGGGACTCTGCTTCCTCGCGGCCTGCTTGTCCCTGCTCGGACTGCACGGCGGGCTCGGCGGGTTGGCGCGCGGCTTGGGTGAATACGGGTTTCGGTGGGAGGCGGCGAGCCTCGTGTACCGCTTCGTCGAGCGGCCGCTCGGCCGCTGGTTCGAGTTCGACGAGGGACCGACCGATCCGCGCCGCCTCGCGAAGTACCTGCTTGCGCTGATCATCCTGGCGCTAGCTCTCCGCCAGTGGCGGCACACCGCACGAGCAGAACAGGCGAGCTACGTGCTGATCGGCGCGTGGCTCGTCCTCGCGCCGACACTGCATCCGTGGTACCTGGCTTGGGTGCTGCCCTTCGTCTGTCTCGATTCCTCGCGCGCCTGGCGCACGCTGATCGTGCTCATCCCGCTCGCCTACTGGCCGCTCGAGGCCTGGCGGGCCGAGCAGGTCTGGCGGGAACCTGGTTGGTTGTGGCCCGTATTGGCGGTTCCGTTCTTCGTCTTGCTGGCCATCGAGCTCCTGAGATCGCGGAGTCGGGCTTGAAGCTCTCCGACTTCGACTACGAGTTGCCGCCGCGCTGCATCGCGCAACAGCCGGCCGAGCCGCGCGACTCGTCGCGCTTGCTGGTGCACGAAATCTGCGCGGATCGCACCACCCACCTGCGTGTGGCGGACTTGCCCACGCTCCTGCGTGCGGGTGATCTGCTCGTCGTCAATGACACGCGCGTTCGTCAAGCCCGGCTGCTCGGAGTGCGACCGGGTGGAGGCGCGGTCGAACTCCTGTTGTTGGAGCGGCTGCCGCAGGCGCCAAACCTGTGGAGGGCACTGGCCCAACCGGCGAAGCGTTTGCGGCCGGACGACGTGCTGCAGATGGAAGGGGGAGCCATCGAGGCGCGCTGCGTCGAGCGAAGGCGGGCCGACGACGGCTCGCTAGAGCCGACCTGGATCGTGGAATTGCGGGATCCACGGGCCGCCGGAGCCGATGCCGAGACGCTGCTCGATCGCCATGGTCGGCCGCCGCTGCCACCGTACATCGCGCGCCCCGAGGAACTCGCGGCGGAGCAGCGCGCAGAGGACCGCGCGCGCTACCAGACGGTCTATGCGCGCGAAGTCGGCGCCGTGGCGGCTCCCACCGCGGGCTTGCACTTCACGCCTCAATTGCTCGCGCGATTGGAGTCAGCGGACATCGCCCGCGCGGCCGTGACGCTGCACGTCGGCCTGGGCACTTTTCAGCCCGTGCAGGTCGAGGATCCGCGCGAGCATCGCATGCATGCCGAGAACTACGTGCTGCCCGCCGCGACAGTCGCGGCGATCGCGTCCGCTCGCGGTCGTGGCGGCCGCGTCGTGGCGGTGGGCACGACTTCGGCGCGCGTTCTCGAGAGCTGTGTCGGCCCCTCGGGTGAAGTCACCGCGGGCGCGGGCGAGACACGGCTGTTCTTGCATCCCGGAAGGGAGTTGCGCGTGGTCGATGCGCTGCTGACGAACTTCCACCTGCCGCGCAGCACGCTCCTGATGCTGGTCAGCGCACTCGCGGGACGCGAGCGCATCTTGCGGTTGTACGCCGAGGCGATCGAGAGCGGCTATCGGTTCTACAGCTACGGTGACGCGATGCTGCTGTTGCGCTGACCCTCGGCAGCGCGGCTACTTCGCGTCTTCCTTGGCCGCAGCGGCGGGCGAGACCCTGATCGAGTACTCGAGCGTGCCTTCCTGCACCGAATGGATGCGCAGCGTCGATTCCTGCCGCGTACTTTCCATGTTGGACTCGAGCCGCGCACTTCCGGTCAATTCGAGTGCGACCGGTCGATGCTCGGCCTTCGCGAACTTCAAGTCGCCCGCGAGCTCGATTTCGAAGGGATTTCCGCGCGCCAGGGCGGTGGCTGAGAGCCACTCACCGCGGCGACCACCGGCTCGCATCTCAGGCGCCGGCAGCTCGCCCTTGCCCTTGATCTCGAGCGCGACGACCCAGCAGGCGACGCCGTCGACATCTTCTTCCCCCTGCAGCTTGGCCTCGCCGCTCCACTCGGCGAGATCGAAGATGCGATTGCCGCGACCGCCGCCTCCTCCGCGGTTGCCGCGTGCGCCGCCTCCTTCGGCGCCCGCCTCACCGGCCTGCGGCCTGACGAACAGCTTCTGCTGCAGGTCGACGCCGAGCACCGTGCGGATGGCTTCCTGGTCGAGGTCCCAGCTCGCACCTTCCTCGGTGGGTTCCGCGGGCAGCAGCGCGTCGGGTTGCAGCGCGAGGACGTGCCCTTCGAGCAGCGTCGCCTCGCTCGGCGCGCTCCCGTCGATCACGGTGACGCCGATCTTGCCTGCCTCGTCGAGTTCCAGTTCCAGCATGAGCCCGAGCAGCGGAGTGTCCGCCGAGACTTCGCGCTCGGACTCGCCGGTCTTCGTCGTGGTGGTCTGCTCGAGTCCTTCGAAGGATCGACGCAGCTTGGTCGGCTTGCCGTCGACCGCCGTGATCACCTGGTCCGTCCATACCGAGTGCCGCTTGACGGTGGAGCCTCCGCCTCCGCCGCGCGGCTCCATCGGCTCGCCGTCACGCTCCACCGTCATCTCGGTCGTCTCGAGCGCCAGTTCGAACTTGGACTCGACCGTGTACTTCGTCTCGGCCACGTACTTGGTGGCGAGCGTGTGTCCGGGAACGAAGAGCAGCGTGGAACACGCGAGGAAGGAGCGCAGCATGAGGAGAACCGATTCGAGTTGTGGGACTGCGAAGGACGGACGTCAGCCTAGCGGGTCGCCGTGAAGGCGACACCCTTCAACCGCGATCCAGCTGCACGGTTTCGAGAAGCCCCGTTCCCGGGTGCCCAGGCGCGGATTCAGCTTCCAGTGCTGATGGTCTTGCGTCCCCAGCTGCCCGCCGACTGTCCGTTGCCGTCGCGCACCTCCAGCGTGAAGTTGCCGGCGCGGTGGTCGACGTAGGCGAGTTGGCCGCGACCGAGCTTGCCCGACAAGATCGCCTCGGCCAGCAGGTTCTGCACACGCCGCTGGATCGCGCGCTTGAGCGGTCGCGCGCCGTACTCCTCGTCCCAGCCCTCGGCCGACAGCCGGTCCTTGGCGAGAGTGCTGAGCTCGAGTCCGATCTCCTGTTCGGCCAGGTGCTTCGCCACGCGCGCAAGCTGCACGTCGACGATCTTCGCGATCTGGTCCTGCTCCAGCTTCTTGAACAGCAGGACCTCGTCGAGCCGGTTGAGGAATTCCGGACGGAAGAACTCGCGCAACTGCTCCTGTGCGCGCAGATTGCTCGTCATCAGCACGAGGGTCTGCGTGAAGTCGACCACGTTGCCCTTGCCGTCGGTGAGGCGGCCGTCGTCGAGGATCTGCAGCAGCACGTTGAACACATCGGGGTGCGCCTTCTCGACCTCGTCGAGCAGCACGACCGAGTGCGGCTTGCGCCGGACGGCCTCGGTCAGCGCGCCTCCCTCGTCGTAGCCGACATAGCCTGGCGGCGCGCCGATCATGCGCGAGACCGCGTGCTTTTCCATGTACTCGCTCATGTCGAGGCGCACGATCGCCTGCTCGTCGTCGAACAGGAACTCGGCCAGCGCCTTGGCGGTCTCGGTCTTTCCGACACCGGTCGGACCGAGCATCAGGAAGGAACCGAGCGGGCGACTCGTCTCCTGCAGGCCGGCGCGGGCGCGCCGGACGCACTCCGCGATCGCCGCGAGCGCGTGGTCCTGACCCACCACACGCTCTCCGAGGCGCTCTTCCATGTGCATGAGCTTGGAGCGCTCGGTTTCGAGCAGGCGGGAGGCGGGGATGCCCGTCCAGCGACTGATCACACCGGCGATCGACTCGGCGTCGACGACCTCGGGAAGCAACGCTCCGCCCTTCTGGAGCTCGCGCAGCAGCGCTTCGTTCTCTTCGATCTCCTTCTGCGCCTTCGGCAGTTCTCCGTAACGGATCTGTCCGACGCGCGCGTAGTCGAGCTCGCGTTCCTTCCGCTCGGCTTCCGCGCGCAGGCTTTCGACGAGCGTCTTGCCGGCCCGCAAGCTCGTGATCAGGCGCTTCTCGTTCTCCCAGCGCGCGCGCAGCGCGCTGCGGCGCTCGTTGAGTTCCGCGAGTTCCGCCGCGATCTCGGTCAAGCGGCGCTGATCGCCCGCTGACGGATCCTTCTGGATCGCGCCGCGCTCGATCTCGAGCTGGCGCGCCTTGCGCTCGATGTCGTCGAGTTCCGGCGGCAGCGAGTCGATGGCCAGTCTCAGTTGGGCCGCCGACTCGTCCACGCAGTCGATGGCCTTGTCGGGCAGGAAGCGTTCCGTGATGTGTCGATCGGACAGTCGGGCGGCCTGCACCAGCGCCTCGTCGAGGATGCGCACCCCGTAGTGGACTTCATAGCGTTCCTTGAGCCCGCGCAGGATCGCGATCGTGTCCTCGACACTGGGTTCGCCGACCTGCACCGGCAGGAAGCGCCGTTCGAGCGCCTTGTCCTTCTCGATGTACTTGCGGTATTCCTGCACGGTCGTCGCGCCGATGCAGTGCAGCTCGCCGCGCGCGAGAGCCGGCTTGAGCATGTTGGCCGCATCCACGGCGCCTTCGGCACCGCCGGCACCGACGAGCGTGTGCAACTCGTCGATGAACAGCACGATGTTGCCCGCGGCTTGCGAGATCTCCTGCAGCACGGACTTCAGGCGCTCCTCGAACTCGCCGCGATACTTCGCTCCGGCGAGCAGAGCACCCAGATCGAGCGCCATCACGGTCTTGCCCTTGAGGCCTTCGGGCACGTCGCCCGCGACGATGCGGTTGGCCAGCCCCTCGACGATCGCGGTCTTGCCGACTCCCGGATCACCGATCAGGACCGGGTTGTTCTTGCGCCGCCGGGACAGCACTTGCATCACGCGGCGGATCTCGTCGTCGCGGCCGATGACCGGATCGAGCTTGGCGGCGCGCGCATCCGCGGTCAGATCGCGCGCATACTTCTTCAGCGCCTCGAAGGTCGACTCCGGATCCGGGCTGGTCACCTTGCGATCTCCGCGCACGGCGGCCAGTGCAGCCTCGATCCGTTCGGGGGCGAGCTTGCGGGCCCGGAACAGACTTTGGATCTCCGAGCCGCCCTTGCGCGCCAGCGCGAGCAGCAGGTGTTCGGTCGAGACGTACTCGTCGCCGAGCTTCTTCACGACAGCGCCTGCCTCGTTCAGCGTCTCGACGAGCGCGCGCGACGCACCGACCTGCCCGCCGCTCGTGCGCGGCATCTTCTCGAGCAGCGTGCTGATCTCGCCGTGCAGCACCTTCGGATCGACTTCGAGCTTGTGCAGCAGCGCGCCGGTGACACCGGCAGGGTCCGATAGCAGGGCCGCGGCGAGGTGCAGCGGGGTGAACTCGGGGTGGCCCGCCGCGAGCGCGGATTGCTGCGCTTGTTCGAGGACGGCCTGCGTGCGGTTGGTGAAAGGGGTCTGCATGGGCTGGAACTCCTGGCGGGTCTTGCACCGCCTCAGGCAAGCTCCGTGCCCCTGCTCAACGAGCGCCCGCTAGCCCAAAAAACCGCCTTAGCAGGCTACCCAGACGCTGCTTGGCGCCATTTTGGCGGCCCTCATTGCCAATTTGGCTTGTCGGCGGTTGTGGCTCGGGGGGAGCCGAATCCGGGGGTGCCTTCGACTCGTCAGGGGCCGTGGGCGAACTCGCGGGAGCAGCCTCGGGCGTGGTCTTGTTCGGACCCGCCCCCAATGCGCCCCGAACACCGGACCAGAGCTTCTCCGCGGTGCCACCCACGCCTTCGGTGAGTTCCCGCTTCCACCGCGATTCGCCCGCGCGCTCCTTCAGCTTCTCCCACTCTGCCAAGGCGGAGCGCTGGAGCCGCTCGCCACGCGTGACCTGCGACGCTGCCTCAGTCGCCGTAGCCGTCGGCGCGGCGACGGGCTGCGGAGGCACGGCCGAGTCCTCGCTGGGCTGTGGATCTGGAGCGGTTGCGGGCGCGGGTGCCGGCGAGCGGCCCGCAGGCGCGGAACGGGGAACAGGATCGACCTTGGTCAGCGCGAACCAAGTGCCCCAACAGCCCCCCGCGAAGGAGAGCGCAATCAAGGTCCACTCGAAGCGGGTGCGCGCCATGTGCTGCCGACCGTTCTCGCCTCGGGTGGGGGGCACCGAGGCTGCGCATGATTATACGGCCGCACGGCGACAAGCGTTCATGGCGCCGCGGCGCCGGGTCAGGCGCGACGCTGTGCAAGCGGGCGGCGGGGGCGCGAGGGCAGAATGTGCGCGATGAACTCCTACTTCGCGCGCACGCTGACCGCGCTGGCGGCGGCAGCCCTACTTGCACGGGCGAGCCGTGCGTTTTCACCGGTTCAAGTCGAGCAGGCTCCAGGAGCCGCGGTGGCGCGACTCGCCGGCGACGCTCCGAGCGCTCTGGTGCGCTTCTCCATCGTCGGGCCGGAGGGAGTTCCGATGCCGGGCCGGCTGACGTTCGTCGGTGCCGGCGGACCCGCCGCGACGCTGTTCCCGAACACACAGGAGCAACCCGGAGAGATGGCCGCGCGGAAGAACGTCGTCTACTCGTTGTCCGGCCGGGGAGCGATCAGCGTGCCGATCGGCGCGTACACGATCTATGCGACGCGCGGCCCCGAATGGAGCCGAGCCGACAAGCGCGTGATCCTGGCCGCCGGCGAAGAGCGCACGCTCGTATTCCACCTCGCCCGTGAGCTCGACACGCGCGGCTGGATCAGCGCCGACTTCCACCTGCACACGTTCACTCATTCCGGCCACGGCGACGCGAACTTGAACGAGCGCGTGATCAGCCTCATCGGCGAGGGTGTCGAACTCGCGGTCGCCACCGATCACAACCACAACACCGACTACGCGCCCTTCGTGCGCGAACTCGGCGCCGAGCAGCACGTCACGACGGTCGTGGGGAACGAGGTTTCGACGCCCATCGGGCACTTCAACGCGTTCCCGCTGGATCCGAGCCGCGAAGTGCTGAATCACCGACTGCGCGATGCGGGCGAGCTGTTCCGCCTGATCCGGGCCGAGCCCAACGAGTTCGGCATCCAACCCATCATCCAGCTCAACCACCCGCGCTGGTACGACATCGACTATTTCCGCCATGCCGGCCTGGATCCCGTCACCGGCACTTCGGCGTCGAAGGCCTGGTCGGCCGACTTCGATTCGATCGAGATCCTCAACGCGAATCCGGGGCGCGGGTACCACGATGCCGATCTTGCCTTCGCGCCCGGCGACGAGGGCCGCCACAGCGTGCTGCGCGACTGGTTCCACCTGCTCAACCGCGGCCATCGGCACACGGCGGTGGGCAACTCCGACAGTCACACGGTGCACTTCGACTTCGCGGGCTGGCCTCGCAATTACGTGCGCAGCTCGACCGACGATCCGGCGCGCATCGACGTGCGCGAAATCGCTTCGGCGATCCGCGCGGGGGGATGTTTCACGACGTTGGGCCCCTTCGTCGAGGTCAATGCACTCCCCGACCAGGACGGGTTCGCTCTGCGCATCCAGGCCGCTTCGTGGATCGACGTGGATCGAATGAAGATCGTCGTCAACGGGGACATCGTCGAAACGCTGTCCCTGCCGCCCACCCAGCGGGTCATGCGGCTGGATTTCTCCCGCTCGTATTCCGAATTCGCGCCCGAACCGGGCATGGACTACTGGATCGCGTTCCTGGTCGAGGGCGACGATCCGCTCGATCCGATCGTGGTCGATCAGGAGCAGCCGGCGCGCCCGCTCGCGATCGTCAATCCGCTGTTCGTCGATGCCGACGGCGACGGTGCGTGGACCGCGCCATGGGATCTGGCCCGGAAGCTGGTCGACATCACTCCCGAACCAGCCGATCTGCTCGCGCGATTCCCGCTGTACCCGAGCCTGCGGGCGCTGTGCGTTCAGGCGACACTCGAAATGCGGCGCGAGTCGAGCTTCGGGATCGTCGAATCCGCCCTCGTGGATCGCGATCGGATGGTCGTTCTCGCGGGCGCGCGCGCGGCCGAGAGCCTGGCCAACGCGCGGCTGTTGCCCGCGCTCGAGCTCGCGTGGGAGGGCCGCGTGCGAGATGGATTCGGCCGCTTGGTCCTGTTCAACGCCTTGCGCGCCTGTGATCTGCCGCATCCGGAGAGGCGATTCGCCGATCTCCTCGCCGGCGGCGCGAGCCACGCGCTGAAGCGCTACGACACCGAGCTCGGGCGCGCCCTGCCCGGGACTTTCGCGCGCGCCTGGCAGGCCGTCGGCTACTTTCCGGGTCCGCGCGACGCAGCGATGGGGGAGCGCGGTTACGGGCCTGAGTCGGACGGCGATCTCGCGCGAGAGTGGAAGACCAAGGCCGGCGCGACGCGCTGGGCGGAATTGCGAGCCGACTCCTCGGGCTACCTCGACCTGCGCGGCCTGAGCCCCGGCCCGGTCGATGCGCTGAACGGCATCGCGTACGCGCAGACCTGGCTCCACTCACCGGACGAGCGTGAAGTCGGCTACGCGCTCGGTACCGACGACGGCGGCCGTGTGTGGATCAACGGCGAGCTCGTGCACGAGGATCGCGGCGCCCACGGCGCCTATCTGACGCAGCACCTGGGGCTCGTTCGGCTGCAGCCCGGTCCCAATCGCGTCGTGTTCGAGGTCCACAACGGCCAGGGCGCGACCGGCCTGGTGCTGCGCGTGCTCGATCGGGAGATCGAGGCGCGCGCGGCGCCCTGATGCGTCACTTCACGCCGCTCGGAGCCGGCTCGGGAGCCTGTTGCGGCCACAGCGTGCGCGCCTTGGCAACCAGCGTCGCGAACTCGGAGCGGTAGCCTTCCTTGTCCAAGCCGAGACCCTCGACCGCGAGCCGCTGCACGTCGCCGATGTCGAAAGCCTCGCCGATGTGCACGCTCTTGCGCAGCAGCATCCCGAAGCCGGCCACACTCGCGGCGAACTTGAAATCGGTCGAGGCCTCGTGCACGGACAAGCCGCGATCGCTGACCGGCACACTTGTCTCGGTGCTCGTGTCGCCGTCAGGCTGCTTGTAGCGCAGCTTCACGTACAGCAGCTCGCCGCTCGCTCCGGCGATCGTTGGCACACTCGGCTGCTGATAGCGCAGCGGATCGACGCCCGGAATCTCGAACGGCACGCCGTTCGGCACGACCTCGTACAGTGCGGTCACCGTCGTGCCCGCACCGAGCTCGCCCGCGTCCTTCGTGTCGTCCTTGAAGTCCTGGTGCGCGAGCACGCGATTCTCGTAGCCGATCAGTCTCCAGGCCTGCGCGTAGCTCGGGTTGAACTCGATCTGCAGCTTCACGTCCTTCGCGATCGGGATCAGCGTGCCGCCCATCTCGGCGACGAGCACCTTGCGCGCTTCCTCCAGCGAGTCGACGTACGCGTAGTTGCCGTTGCCCTTGTCGGCGAGCAGCTCCATCTTCGAGTCCTGGAGATTCCCGGAGCCGAAGCCGAGCACGCTCAGGAACACGCCGCTCTTGCGCTCTTCCTCGATCAGGCGCACGAGCTCGTCCTCGCTGGTCGTTCCTACGTTGAAATCGCCGTCGGTGCACAAGACGACGCGATTCGTGCCGCCCTTCAACAAGTTCTCGCGCGCGGTCTTGTACGCGAGCTTGATGCCCGCGCCGCCGTTCGTCGAGCCGCCGGCCTTCAAGTTGTCGATCGCGCACAGGATCGCCGCCTTGGACATGCAGGAGGTCGACGGCAGCACCAGGCCTTCGCTGCCCGCGTAGACGACGATCGCGACGCGATCGCGCTCGTCGAGCTGCTCGACGAGCAGGCGCAGTGAGCGCTGGACGAGCGGCAGCTTCGCCGGATCGTCCATTGAACCCGACACGTCGAGCAGGAACACGAGGTTGTTCTGCTTGCGCTCGGCGACGGGGATGTCCTTGCCGCGCAGACCGATGCGAACCAGGCGGTGATTCGGCGCCCACGGCGCCGAGCCGATTTCGGTCGTCACGGAGAACGGCGTCGTGCCTTCCGGGGCCGGGTAGGCGTAGCGGAAGTAGTTCAGCATCTCCTCGATGCGGACCGCGCCGGGTTCGGGCAGGCGATTTTCCTGCACGAGCATGCGCCGCACGTTCGAGTAGCTCGCGGTGTCGACATCGATGGAGAAGGTCGACAGTGGATCGTCCTTCGAAAGCCGGAAGTCGTTCTCGGGGACGTGCGCGTAACTTTCCCTGTTGAACGAATCTCGTTGGTTGAATCTGCCACGGGAGTCCTCGAACTCGCCATTGGACTCGCCGGCCGGCGAGAAGAACCCGCCCGCTGGATCGCCGCGTCCGCCAAGGTTCGGGGTATTGAAACTGCCCGTAGGCGGACTCGCCGAGACCCGCTTGCCCCCAGCTCGAAGCTCGAGTCCGATCGATGGAGCAGGAGTCGAGTTCGGTTCCACTCCCGCGGCTTCGGCAAGTGCCGGCGCTCCCGGCGTGCTGGGCGCAGTGCCAGCGGCGATCGAAGTGCCCGCGTACCCGAGCGAGTTCAATGTCATCTCAGTCGAACCATCGAGCGACGCACCCGGAGGCAAACTGTCACCGGGACCTCGGTACGAGCTGTCTTTCAGTTTGTTCAATCCGAGCTCTCGAGGCTCGTCTGCCTCCGCGGCGCCATCGAGCTTCCATCCGAGCGCGATATCGCGTTCGTTCTTCGCGAGCAAGTCGCCGTCCCTCGAGCCCTTTGCCTTGTCGAAGACACCCGCGTCCGTCGCAGGGACCTGCTCCGCCGGCATGTCGACATGCGCGACCAGGCTCTCGTCGATGGCGTACCCATCCTTCGGATTCGGATGTGCGTCGTTCTGCTTCCACACTCGCACGGCCACGAGCCCGGCCGCGACCACGCTGGCGGCGGCCGCCAAGGCTCCGTAGCTCCGCAGCGAAGGCAGGAGCCGCAGCGTCGATCGAGCCGGCGCCACGGCTGCACTTGCGATCGCCGCGCGCTGAGAGCCCGACAGCTCGAGCTTGGGCTCGCCGGCCAGCTTGCGCTCGAGCTCCGCGCCCGTCGCGCGCAGCTCGTCGACGAAGGCGCGCGCGCGCTCGTCCTTGGCCAACAGCGCCTCGATCTGCGCGCGTTCGTTCGCATGCTCCGGTCCATCGAGCTCGCCGAACGCGTAGGCCGACAGCCGCGGGTCCTCGGGATCGAATTCGTAAGTGTTCATGCCGCGCCTCCGTGAATCTCGTTCTGCCGCACAGCCTCGACCGCCATCCGTTCGCGCAACGACCGCAGCCCGACGTGGACGAGGAAACCCACGTTGCCGATCGATGTCTGCATCACGCCGGCGATCTCCTTGTACGAGAGACCGCCATGGAACTTGAGCCGCAGCGCCTCCTGCTGGCGCGGCGGAAGCTTTGCGAGCAGCGCGAGCATGCCGCCATCCGCATCGCTTGCCGCGGCGACGCTGGCGGGATCTTCGACCTCCGCCGTGCGCGCAGCCATCTGGTCCTCGCTCAATGCACTCATGCGCTTGCCTTTGCGGTGGAGGTCGTGGGCCGCGTTGCGGCACACGGTGAACAACCACTCGGCGAGGTGCGGCTCGACGTTCGAGCGCGCTTGTCGACAGAGCTTGAGGAAGGTGTCCTGGACCACATCGCGCGCAGCGTCGGGGTCGCCCGTCAGGCGCCGCGCGTAGGCGAGTAGCGCAGGCTCATGACGAGCGAGCGCCGCGCCGATCCAGTCGTCTTCGTTCAAGCTGTTGGATTCCTCGTCCGTGGCCAATCGTGCGAGACCGCTACCCGCACGAGTCAGCGCGGTTCACGGATGTGTGCCCCCGGTTCTTGGGGTCGAGCCGGAGAATGGTCCGAAGTGCCTGCCGGGCAAGGAACTAGGGAATCCCCCCTGCATGGACTCTCGCGCCTCGAGGAAGCCACTTCCAGCGGCTCCGGCGGCGCCGGCAGCCGACTCGGGTCAGTGTCCGGGGTTCTCGACGGCAGAAACGACGACGCCGTCCTTGAGCTGGAGAACGACGGGCGTGGTCACGACGTAGTCGATCGTGGCGGGCAGCGTCGTTTCGAGCACGAGCGGCCCGGTCGGCTTCGTCTTGATCACGCCGTTCTTGTCCGTGTCCTTCTCTTCGGGAAGTCGGATGAGCACGAGCGGCGACGCGCCGTCATAGCTCAGCGCCATCTCGGCAAGGTGATCGGCGCAATGCTCGCAGGTCCAGCGCCAGAGCACCCACGTGCAATTGACATCGAACGCGTACACGTCCATCAGCTTCGCGAGCGGCGTTTCCTCGATCGGCTTTCCGACCCAAGCGGGCGCGTCGAGGATCACGTAGCCGCGCAGTCCGGACGGCTTGGCGGGCTCCGGCGCCGAGGTCGCACCCGGTTGCGAAGTGGCGGAGGCGGGGCCTGAACCGGATCCGTTGATCGGACCGAGCGCGACCGTCCGGTCGAATACCCAGGGCAGGCTCGCGAGCGCAAGCGCGACGATCCCGACCATGGGCAAGCCGAGGCCGTTCCACCGCAGGGACGACCATGGACGACATGCGAGCATGGCCACGAGCAGCAGCGAATCGATCGCCATCATCGTCTGCGGAGCGATCTCGATCTTCCCGCCGAAGCAACCGCACGACGTCTCTCCGCCTGCGATCAGCATGGCCAGGATCACGTCGAACACGATCATGGCGGCCGCGCACAGCCACCAGCCCAGGCGCGGCTTCAGCACAGCGAAGGTGACGATCACGAATTCGGCCGCGATCGCGAGGTGGTACAGCATGCCCTTCGAGAGCGGCAGTTCGAACAGCACCGGCGGCAGGTCGTTGGGCGTCCCGACGAGCAGCTTGAAGACGGCACCCATGAGGATCCAGCCGGCGGTCGCGAGCACGGCGGCATGGGCGAGGGACGCGAGACGAGCGGTAGCCGCGGTGGTGGCCATGGAGTCGTGGCTACGAGTGTCGTACGGGATCGTTGGAAGGATCAGGAGTCGAGGATTTCGAGCAACACCGGCCGGAAGCGCACTTCGGTCGCCTCTCCTGAGTGCACCTGCAGCGCGATCACGCCCTGGCGCGAGCCGGTCGGATCCTCGAAATCGACGCAGCGCACGTCGTTGATCCACGTGCGAATGCGCGAACCAACCGCTTCGATCCGATAGCGGTTCCAATCGTTGGGCTTGAAGCCGGCCGGCAGCGGCAGGTCGATCAGCAGGCCGCGACCATGCTCTTCGTAGAGCTTGCCCCACCAGCCCGGGCCGATGTCCGCCTGGTAGCCGCGCACTTCTCCGTCGCCGAGCGCCGCGGAGCGGAACTGGATTCCGCTGTTGCCGCGATCGTCGACGAGCAGCACGTCGAGTTCGAGTCGGAAATCGCGCAGTTCCCATTCACTGACCAGGAATGAGTTCTTCGCGAGGCCGGCGGTCCGGCCGACGATGGCGGAGTCTTCGACGACCCAAACCGACCGATCCCCAACCCAATTCCGCAGCGTCAAGCCGTCGAAGAATTCGGCGGATTGGAAGGCGAGCATCCGGCGCGGCGCCTGCGCATCGCCTTGCAAGTATCCGACGAGATCGCGGATCTCCTCGGAGCTGAGCGAATCCAGCAGGCCGTCCGGCATGGTCGAGACGGTCGATGGGCGCTGCACCGCGATGTCCTCGCGCGCGACGAGCGTGGTGCCCGCTTCGTTCTGCAGTGTGACGGCCTCCGGGCTCGATGGCTTGACGATGCCGGCCAGGATGCGGCCGTCCCGCAGCTCCAGCACCGTCGCCTGGTAGTCCTGACCGACGACCGCGCTGGGGTCGATCATGTTGGAGAGCAGATACTCGAGATCCTTGCGATTGGCCCCACTCAGATCGGGCGCGAGCGTGCCGCCGGTCCCGAACAACGTGTGGCACTGCTGGCACGTGCGAGCGAACAGGTCGCGACCGCGCGCGCGATCGGCTTGTTGGAGC
>VGZE01000015.1 GCA_016872755.1 Planctomycetota bacterium | reverse complement strand
GCCGACCCGCGCGGCGGCTCCTCGAGCAGCTCGCGGCGCGCGACGGCGAGCAGGCGTTCGCGCACGAAGCCCGCCTGGATCTCCTTGCCGGCGGCGAACTCGGCGAGCAGCGGCGCCCAGCGATCGGCGAGCCAGGCTGGAAGCGAGGCTCCCGCGCGCACGCCGGCGAGCATGCCGTCGGCCTGCTCGGCGCGCCCACCGCGCTGCTCCGCCGCCAGCGCTTCCCGACTGCCGGCCGCGCGGATCAAGTGCTGCAGCGCGCGCTGGCAAGCCTGTTCGCAGTCGAACACTACGCCGTCGGACACCCCGACGCGCGCGAGGTCCGAGTACGGCGCCACGTGAACCGAACGCGCGGCGAAGGCGTTGTCGCCGTAGATGAACAGCACCGCGAGCGGATCGGCGGGCAGCAAGAGCTCCAGCGTCAGACGGTGCAGCTCCGAGGCGGGCGCGCAGACGACTTCGCAGCACGCGAGGTCGATCAAGAACTCCTCATCGGCGGCCTCGAGCACCTCCGCGAGGAACTCGCCGCGGGTGCGCGCCGCGGCGATGTCGGAGGGAACGACGAGCACGAGCAGCGGTTTGCGCGACGCGCGCGCTTCTGCCTGCGCGGCCTCGAGCGCGCTGCCCCAAAGCGCGCGAACCCACGCAGGAGCCGTGGCAGCGGCGTCGGGAGCCTGCGGACCTAGCGTCAACGTCGAGAGACAGGTCAGCGCGAGCAGGGAAGAGGATGCATGTGGCATGGGCACGAAAGCCTCCGGTCACGAGATTACGCGATCCGGATCGACGCCGCCGCGCCCCCAATTGTTGGGGAAAACCGCGAAAACCCCCTCCTCAGGCCGCCTCGCCCCCTCCGCCCCGCGCGGGACGCTCGCCGCGGACGTCAGGGCGCGCAGAAATTCCCGTGCAAGCCGTTGGACAGCGCGTAGCTGGCCGGTTTGGACGGATCGAACAGCGCGGATTGGAAATTCAGCGGCAGCCCCACGAGCACGGGATCGTACCCGAGCGAGAACGAGAAACTCGCAGTGCCGGTGCCGTCGGAGAACTGCGGCAGGGTCGCCGCGACCGTCGGCCCGACCAACACCGTCCCTCCCAGACCGGGCGCGCTGACCTGCCCCAGCGAGAACGCGAGGAACCCGGGCACGAATGCGAGCCCGCCGCTGGTGACCAGCGTCTGCTGCGTGCCGAGCACGGTGGTCGACGAGGACGAGAGCGCGAGCGTGTTCGCGCCGCCGAGCCCGGTTCCGTACGCGCTGAACGCGCAGCCGCTGGGCGGATCGATCGCGTAGTCCCAGATCCCTCGTCCGTAGGTCCCGAAGCGGATCGTCTTCGAACCCGGCAGTGCCTCCGCGCTCCAGAAGATGGTGACCGGCGCCTCGTTGCCGGTGATGTCGGTCCAGTTGCCCGCTCCATCACGGCGATACGCCGCCGTCTCGGTTCCGGCGAAAAGCGTCCCCGGCGCCTGCGGGTGCTCGGCGAGACAATAGACCAGCGTGTTCGGCAGTCCGCTCGAGTACGACTGCCAGGTCAGGCCGCCGTCGATCGTGCGCCACACCGGAGCTCCTTGATAGCCGCTGCCGCCGACCCAGGCGGTGTTCGCATCGGTCGAGCTGGCAACCAGTGCAGTGCCGTAGAAGTAGTGCGAGCCGGGACCGAAACCGGCGCTCTGGGTCCAGGTCACTCCGTGGTCGATCGAGTGGTACAGCCGGCCCGAAGTCGTGACGGCATAGGCGCGCTGCGGATTGATGGGCGAGAACGCCATCGCCGAGAGCACCTCACCACCCGACACGGCGAAGTTCTTCGTCGAGTGCTGAACGCCGCTCCAGGTGTTCGAGCTGACGCTCTTCGTGTAGCGCCACAGCGTCGTGCCCAGCCAGAAGAACGAGGTCGGAAGGCCGGGGTCGGCGACGACGGGCGGCAACCACAGCGCGTTCACGCCGCTGGGGAAATTCACCTGGTGCGTGACCGGGTTGTTCTCGCCGCGCGCCACCAGCGTGAAGCCCGGATAAGTGGAATAGACGTATGCGTGCGTGCCGTCGCCGGAACACAGGTGCCCGTAGTCGCCGCTGATCAACTGCGAGAATCCGTACAGGCTGCCACTGCTCGGCGCGCTGCTCGAGCGCTGGTAGCCCTGGTCCTGCGAGCCGCCCGCGATGTGATTCGCGTTCGCGCTGGAGGTGTGCGTCGAGTAGTACTGGCTGATGCCGATGCCCGACAGCGTCTGGTTGTTCGTCGTGGCCAGACCGTCGGTCGAACGGTAAGTCCCGCCGTCCGTGCTGATGAACCACTGCTCCGCGCTGCCGGTCCAGAACACGTCGATGCCCTGGATATCCGCGTGGAGCTTGGTCGCCGGCGAGGAGTAGTAGGAACCCCAGGTGTTCTGGATCGTGAAGTTGTTCGCGCCGTTGGTCGTCTTGTGCAGCTCGACGCCGCCCCAGCACATCAGGTTCACGTTGGTGACGGAGGCGTTCAGCACGTTCCAGTAGTCGGTCAGGTCGAGCTTGTACGTCCAGTTCGCGCCCGCGTCGTCCGAGCGGTACAGCTTCGGCGCACCCGAGATGTCGAAGGCCGCGTAGAACCGCGGCGCGCCGGCTTCCGAGCCGCACAGCTCCCCGCCCGTGACCCCTGCCGGCAGGTTCCCGAGCGTGGTCCAGTTGGTGCCGTCGTTCGAGCTCCGCGCGAGCACGGGGATGCCCGAGGTCTTCTTGAGCGCGTACAGATCGCCGTTGGCATTGCGCGGCGTCCACAGATCCCCCTCGAAGCTGGTCGAGGTGTCGACGGTCTGGAACGAAACGAGATCGTTGGTCGAACGCAGCACGTACGAGGTCGATCCGACCTTTCCGTGCAGGAACACCGTGCGGCTGCCGCCGCCCTTGACCACCACCTTGCGCACCGCGCCGAGCGACGGGAGCCCTGTCGGCGTCTGCCAGGTCGCGCCGTCGTCGCGCGTCACGCGCACCTGCCCCCACTCGGTCGCAGCGAGCACGACGTCGGGGCTGCCGCCGCCGGGCAGCGCGACGACCCAGTGGCCGCCGCCGTAGAGGTTGTCGCCGATCGGAGTGTACGTGCCGCCGCCGAGCGGGCCGTGCCAAGTTCCACCGAGCGAACTCCCCACATACAGGCGATTGGCCGTGTAGAGCGGAAAGGCCGAGTGCGTTCGGCCGGTCACGTTGTTGCTGCCGCGCTCGGTCCACTGCGATGCGCTCGCGGCCACCAGGGAGAGCTCATTGCGCTTGAGCCGCTGACGCTCGCCGTTGGCGCGTTCCACCACGCGCCATTCCACGCCCGGAGGAGCGAGGTGCCGCGCCTCGATGTAGGCCTTGCGCGCCGACTTGTTGCGCCCTTCGGCGCTGGCGTCGAGCACGTGCTCGGTCGGTGCAGGGAGCGGTGCGGAGAGCGAGGCGCACGCGCCGGCAAAGAGGAGTGAAAGCAGGAATCCGGGGAGCGCGAGTGATTCGAGTTTGGGCATGGCGAGATCCCATCCATCCTATGCGACGGCTCGCCGCGGCGGCTGGCTCAGCCGTGCCGGCCCGCAACGGCCGGCCGAGTTCGAACCAGCGCGACGAATCCCTCGACCGCGACCCAAGCAGCGAGCGCGAGCAGCACCCAGCCGACACCGACGAGGACCGGCGCGGGCACCACCCGAATTTCCATTTACCGAGTAAGTCGGCGCCGCACAGCCCGCGGAGTTCCTCCTCGGAACTCGCCTACCCGGCCTCGCCAAGCTTCATCACGCACCGCGCCTGCAACGCGCATCCCGCGCTCGATTCCGCGCGCATACTCCCACGGGAACGGCACCTTACCCCGAGGTGCCGCAACGCCACAGGCGACGCGGAAATCGCACTCCGAGGGACCCTCTTGCGCTCCGTTGGAGCGACCGAAACTCGCCGGGACGGCCCTCGGACCACCTCCTCGACTTCGGACACCCCTGCTCCGGACCACCTCTGATCGCATCGAGCCAGGACGCCATCCGCTTGTAGGTCCTACGCCCGGGCGTTGTCGCCTCCGAGGCCGAGCTCGACCTGGCGATCGTGTTCGACATGGGTTTCCCTCCCTTCGTGGGCGGCGCGCTGCACTACGTGAGCTCGCGCGGAGCCGCACAGGTCGTCGCGCGCCTCGCCCGCGAGGCGACGAAGCGGGCGGTCCACGCGCGTTCTCAGCAGAAAACCACTCTCGCCGCGGGTCGACCCTTTGGACCCGCTGCAGCCGTGGCCTAATCTCCGCGACCCCCATGACGACGCTCGAAGCTACGGCGGCTGATCTTTCCTCCCAGGGCGCACTCGTGGCCGAGCTCTCGCAGCGCCTCGCCACCCACCCGCTGCACGCCTCCTTCCGCCGCGTCGAACACGTGCGCACGTTCATGGAGCACCACGTCTGGTGCGTGTGGGACTTCATGTCGCTCCTCAAGTCGATCCAGCGCGAGCTCGCGCCCGCGAGCTGGCCGTGGCGGCCGGGTCACGACGTGGCGGGCGCGCGACTGGTCAACGAGATCACGGTCGGCGAAGAAACCGACCTGGGGCCCGACGGCCGCCACGCGAGCCACTACGCGATCTACCTCGACGCGATGCGCGAATGTGGTGCGGACACCGGCGCGATCCAGGGCTTCCTCCACGAGCTGATGCGCGGCTGCCCGTGGCGCTCGGCGCTGCTCGAATCGAACGCTCCCGCGGCCTCGCGCGACTTCACCCGCACGACGCTCGAGATCTGCGAGGCGAGCCTGCCCGAGCGCATCGCGGCCTTCACGCTCGGCCGCGAGGAGATCATCCCGGCCACGTTCCGGCCGCTGATCGAGGGACTTTCGCGCGATCCCGCCCAGGCGGCGCGTGTGCGCACGCTGCTGTGGTACCTCGACCGACACGTGAAGATCGATGGCGACGAGCACGGCCCGATGGCGACGCAGCTGTTCCGCTCGCACTGCCTGGTCGACGCCGCGACCCGCTCGCGCTCCCTCGCTGCCGCGGTGCGCTCGCTCGCGGCCCGCGTTCGCCTGTGGGACGCGGTCACGCTCGAGCTCTCCCACGCCTGAATCCGCCGCCCCGCGGCGCCCGCTCCCGATGCTCGAGCAGGCGGGCGCAGGCGGCGCAGGCCCATCGAGATCCAAGGCCGCACGTCGAAGCCCGCGAGCGGCAACGCGACGCGGCCCGTCGACGTGAACACGACACCCGACCACTCGACGCGCGTGCCGGCGAGGAACGGGAGCAGCTAGGGAGGCGGCGTGAACCACGCCTGGGCGTGACCCGCCGGGGCGAGCTCGCCGAACGTGCCCGCGAGCGACGTTCCACCGGCGTTGGTCGGCGTGTGGCGCAGAGGCGCACGCGCCGGCGAACACGAGCGAGACCACGGATCCGGGGAGCGCGAGAGATCCGAGTTCGGGCAGGGCGAGATTCCATCCATGCCGACGCTGCGGCTCGCCGCTGAGTCTGGCTCAGCCCTGCCGGCCCGCAACGGCCGGCCGACTTCGGGCCAGCGCGACGAACCCCTCGACCGCCACCCACACAGCGAGCGCGAGCAGCACCCAGCCGACACCGACGAGGACCGGCGTCGCCTTGGGATCGCGCACCTGCAGGTACAGCGCGCTCATCGTCATCCCGAGCATGAACAGCATCGGCAGCGCGACCAGCACTTGCAGCAGCCGCGGCTTGCCCGTCCGCACGAGCCACAGCACGAGCCCGAGCAGCGTCAGGCCGGCCAGCAACTGATTCGACGAGCCGAACAGCGGCCAGATCACCTTGTAGGCCGGGATCGGCGCGCCCTTCGCGTCGACCACCGTCTGCGCGACGACCCAGAACGGCAGCGCGAGCGAGACGACGGTCCCGGTGATCCCCGCGGCACGCCCCTTCCAACCCGTGAACTCCTGGAACAGGTAGCGCGCCAGGCGCGTGCACACGTCGAGCGTGTCGTATACGAAGGTCGCGAACGCGAGCATGCCGAAGCTCACGCAGAACGAAAGCGGCAGCCCGAGCTCGGCCAGGAACGTGCCGACGCCGTAGCCGAAGATCTTGTCGGGGTTCTGCTTCGCGATCTCGGAGCCCTGCACGAGGTGCATCACGCACGCGAGCGCGATCAGCGCGACGACGCCCTCGAGCAGCATCCCGCCGTAGCCGACCAGGCGCGAATCGGGCTCGCGGTCGATCTGCTTGCTGGTCGTGCCGCTGCACACGAGGCCGTGGAAGCCGCTGCACGCGCCGCACGCAATCGTGATGAACAGGAACGGCACGAGCGGCTGCCCGCCGGCCGACGTGAAGCCCTTGAAACCGTCCCACCCGATGTCGGGATTGGCGATCAACAGCCCGACCAGCCCGCCGCCGAGCGTCAGGTACAGGAAGAAGCCGCCGAGATAACCGCGCGGCTGCAGCAGCAGCCAGACCGGCAGCATCGAAGCGATGCCGCAGTAGGCGAGGATCGCCCAGGCCCAATAGAGCGACGGATTCTCCGGCGCGGCGCGCCAGTCGAGCGGCAGCGATGGGCCGAACCAGATCGCCGCGCCGACCAGCGGCACGAACACGAGCGTGGTGAGCCACAGCGGCGGCTTGGCGAGTTTGACGAACACGCCCATCGCGAGCGCCAGCGCGAGGTACAGCATCGAGCTCGACGCGACGCCCGCGCCGGCGACTTGCAGACGCCCGGCGCCAGCCAACTCGCCGGTCGCGAGCCCGGCATCCGCGCTCGCCATGCCCGGCAGCGCGACGTCGAGATTCTCGACGAACGCGCGCGCGGTGATGTCGGTGAACGCGATGATCACGTAGACGAGCGCGAGCCAGATGTAGAACGTGAAGGCCGCGTACGTGCGTGGATTCAGGTACTGGCGCACGATCTCGGCCACCGAGCAGGCGCGGTGCTTGACCGAGCCGACCAGCGCGCTCATGTCGTGCAGCGCGCCGATGAACACGTTGCCGAAGACGATCCACAGCAGTGCGGGCAGCCAGCCGAACGCGAGCGCGGCCAGGATCGGGCCGGCGATGGGGCCGGCCGCGCTGATCGCCGAGAAGTGCTGCGACAGCAGATAGAAGCGGCTGGTCGGCACGAAGTCCGCGCCGTCGGCGTGCTCGTGCGCGGGCGTGCGCGCGGCGGGATCGAGCGCGAAGAGCCGCGCCAGCAGGCGGCCGTAGACGAGATAGGCGACGACGTAGACCGCGAGGCAGCCGAGGATCAGCCAGGCCATCTCTGTAACGTATCGCCGGGGCTATCCGGACGGGATGCTCCGGAAGCCCTGAGGGGTAGAGGTCTTCCTTCCGTTGCGGTCTACCAGTAGTCAGCTAGACTCGGTGGGGGCGGCTTCCTCTCGGTGTTGGGCGGCCTCCTCGATTCCATCGTGTGGTCACTGAGGGCAGGGTAGAACCAATGTCGAAGGCAAGACGTCTCCGTTCGATCCTCGTCGATCCTCGTCGATCCTCGTCGATCCTGGCGCTGGTCCTCTCCGGTGGGCTCGCGGTTCCGGCCGTGGCTCAGTGCCCGCCGGACCCAGACCTTCCCAAGTGGTTCTGCGAGCTACCGCTTTGGCTGCGCGAGCAGCCTAGCCTCCCAGGAGCCGGTACTTCGACGAACCTTGACCACCTTGGAGCTAGCTGTGCCGGGTGGGGCGACTTCAACGGGGACGGATACTACGACATCGTGGTTGGTGGGCAGCAGAAACCGTTCGATGACTTCCAAGGTGGCGCTTGCGCGTTCCCAGCCTCCGATCAGCGCAAGGACAAGACCTGGATCGTGCTCGGGACTGGCGGCGTTCCATGCACGCCCCCATGCAACTTTCTCGAGGCTTCGCCGATCGTCCACTTGGGGGACACGAGTGCGGTCGGTCGGGGAGAGCGCCTCGGGTGGAGGGTATCGTTCCTCGGAGATTATTGATGGGAATACACTCACGAATGAACTAGCCATCTCGGCTCCGATGGCGGATCACAATGGTGACGAAGACGCCAATTCGGGGATCGTGTACGTTATCGCAGCAAGTGGTTCGCTTGATCTCGTCAATTTGCATGATCCATTGACAGGCGTACCTGGTGCGCGCGTGATCGCAATACGGTCGATGGGTGATGACGATTGGTTCGGCTTTTCAATCTCTAGTGCCGGGAACGTAATCGGTAATTCAACAGTTGACTTGCTGATAGGGGCACCTGGAGGCCCCCGCTCTGGTAGTGCTTTTCCCCACACACCAACTACAGCAGGTTCTGCCTACATCATTGATGGAGCTGCCCTTCGCGCGAAGTTCGCGTCGTCGAGCTTCTTGCTCGGTACAACGCTGGAAATGAACCTGACTCAGCCCTTGGAGGCTGGAAGTTTCGTTCGTTTGGACGGCGCGGCGTTCTATGCCCCCGGCCCCTCGGAAGGCGCGAGGTTTGGTACATCCGTCTGCGCGATTGGCAACCCCGACCAGGCTGGACGCAACACGATCGCCGTCGGCGCCATCGAATCGTGGCACAACTGCACGTCGAACTCGTTTGAGTTCTTGTCTGGCCAAGGACCTGGATTCTCGAATGGCCGCGGGCGAGTGTTCGTGTTCGCACCTGGCAGCGCCGCGAACGAGCTCAGTCTGGTGAGCATGATCGGAGGCGCAGCCGTCGGCGACTGGTTCGGCTACGCGGTCAGCGGCCTGAGCGCAGTGCCTGGAAGTCCAGGAGGAGACGCGGATGGAGACGGCTTCCATGACCTGCTCGTCGGGGCCCCATTGCACGACGTTCCCGAGGAGCCGCGACCGCTGACCGATGCTGGCGCGGCCTACCTCTACTCCGGAGTCTGGCTGGAGAACGTGCCGCCGCAGTCAGTCGTAGCTGAGTTCCTCGGTGAGTATCCCGGCGAAAACGCGGGATGGTCTCTGGCCGGTGGAGGGAACATGGATGGGGACGGACAGGCTGAACTGGCGATTGGCTCCAGGAACTACGGAGTGTCGAACATCCCGCCCGACTGTTGCCTCCAGACGTTGGGCATGGTCGGTCTCTTCTTGAGAGGAGGCCGAGTCGGTCGAGTCCGCGTCTTCTCGGGGGCGCACCCGACCCACGTAAACCTCGCCGACATTCGAGGAGTTCAAGTTCGGGGCCACCTGGGATTCTCCGTCTGCTGGCTTCCACCCATGGAAGGCATTGCGGGCGACTACACAGAATTGCTGATGACATCCCTGGCGATCGGCTTGTGCGCCGGAGATCCGTTCTATGTGCCGACTGATCCTCTCTTCTGCACCACGGACGACCCGCGGGACGAAATCGGGCAGGGCGGCGTGGAGTTCTTCAAGCCAGGCCCGTAACCAGGAGCAAGCATGGACCTGATTCTCGTGAACCAACTCCTGTTGAACGTCGTCGCGCTTGCCGTTACTCCGAGTCCCGAGGCGACACTATCGTCGAGCTGGCAAGCAACTTGCAAAGTAGAACGCTCCGAGGCCGGACCGCAGATCAGGAGCCGAGCTCGGGGGCAGACTTCGTTCGTCCCGAACCTGGGCCAGTGGGATGCGTCCATCGAGTTCCTAGCCATTGGCCGCCAAGGGCTCGTACGCTGTTCGAATCGGGGATTCGAGGTCATCGGCCCCGCACCGAGAGACTCCAGCGCAAGCCAAGCGCTCCTTTCTCTGCGGTTTGATGTGGTCACCGAGAGTGACGGCCGCCCCGAGGGACGAACGTTGGTCCCGGAAACGGAGCGGAACTACCTTTTCTCAGGCAGTCGAGGCAAGGACGTCGTCGGCGTGCCTTGCTTTTCCGCCGTCGCCTGGAACGACGTGCTCGACGGCGTGACCTTGGTGTTGAGCGAGTCGGATGCTCCGGTCGGATACTCGTATTCCGTCGAGTGCCGCCCTCAGACCGGATCCGCCCCGATCAGGATGCGCGTCACTGGCGCGGATCGGCTCCGGATCGGAAGTGCCGGCGAGTTGCTCATCGAGGCCGGCGACGCGACCCTGGTCAGTTCCCCTCCCCTCGCCTGGGAGGAGGAGACCTGCGGTCTGCCGATCCCAGTTGCGGCGAGGTACGCGCTGGTGGGCGCTGCGGAATTCACGATCGAAGTACCGCTGCGTGACGACACGCGCTCGCTGCTGATCGATCCCGGGCTCGAGTGGGCGGGCTACATCGGTGGATTCTCGCTCGACGTATCCCGCGACCTAGCCCTGAATTCGACTGGATCCTCGGTAGTCGTCGGGACGACCTATTCGGGGGATTTCCCTACGACTCCGGGAGTCGTCCAACCTCTCGACCCAGCTCAACGCGATGGATTCGTCATGCGTGTATCGTCAGACGGTTCGACGCTCGAGTTTGCCACGTACTTTGGCGGTTCTGCCATCGACGAAGCCTACAAACTAGAATTGAGACCGAACGGAAACATCGTCCTCACCGGAGAAACAGCTTCGCCCGACTTCCCGGTGACTCCAGCAGCCTTCGACAAGGTCGTCAGCGGTACCGATGCGTTCGTAGCTGAGTTGCGTTTTGACGGTACCTCTATCGTGACAGCGAGCTATTACGGCGGCTCTGGATACGAGCGAGCTGAGGGACTCGGGTTGTGGCCAAGCGGGGAGATCTGTCTTGGCGGAGTCAGCAGCTCGTCGAGCCTGCCTTCCCTCAGCGGCGGCTTCCAATCGACCAATGCCGGCGGAACTTACGATGCATTCGTAGCGCGGATTGCGCCCGATGCGTCAAGCGTTCTTATGTCAACCTACCTTGGCGGCCTAGGGTCAGAGTACTTGTATGATCTCGACATAGCTGCGGATGATTCCGTTGTATGCGTTGGTGTGTTCAATTTTGGTGGTTTCCCCACGACAGCCGGGGCATTCGACACGACGTACAGCCATACCGGAGGGGCAACTCCGAGTGGTTTCGTCAGCCGCCTGTCGAGTGGGTTATCGTCACTCGAGTTTTCGACATACTTGGATGGAAATGGGCAGGTCGGGGTTTTGGCGGTAGTTGCGCGTGGAGACCTTGTCTACGTGGCCGGCGTGACGAGTGCTTCGAACTTCCCTGTGACTGCTGGAGCTTGGGACACCTCGATTGGTGCTGGAACTTCCAGCTTCCACGGATTCCTGACAGCGCTGCAATTCAGTGGAAATGACATAGTTTATTCCACGTTTGCTGGCAGTGGGCCGGGAATCGAAAGCAGCCTGCAGGGCCTCGACGTCGATGATTCTGGCGTCGTCACTGTAGTTGGACAGTTCTCGTCGGATCCGTTCCCCGCTACTCCGGGCGCATTCGACCCGATCGTTGGTACGTTCTTCGACGATGCCATGCTCCTCAGGTTCCGACCTGACCTATCCGGCCTGCTGTACGGGACCGCGCTTGGCGGTCCAAACGGCGATGAGATAGGCTTTCGTGTTGCGGTCAATCCGAATGGACGCGCGATCGTGCTTGCCAACGTCGTCGACGACTCCTTCCCTGTGACGCCCGGGTCCTTCGACCCAGTCTTTGGTGGGGCCGTGTTCGGCGGATGGGCCGAAGGCGTGCTGGCAAGAGTCGAGATGCAGCCCACAGGCGTGACCGCCTTGGGCACCTACTCACCCGCTTGCTTGGGTCCGGTTCGTGCGACAGCCCTGGACATACCCCTTGCCGGGAGCAGCACGTTCAAGATCGCATGCACTGGCGCCCCGCCGCTGAGCCCGGGAGCGTTGGCGGTCGCCGCGGGCCCCGTGCCCGGATCGATCCCGAGCCTCGGCGTCCAACTCTACATCGACCTCGCACAGCCTTTCATGGTCTTGCCGGCCCTGTCGAACAGCCTTGGGTACTCGGAGCGGTCGCTCGGAATCCCATCCGGTCTCGGTGGGTCCGTCTTCCACGCACAATTCGCCTGGTTCGATGCGGGCGGCTGCGGCGGGACAGCGACGTTCTCTGCAAGCGACGCGCTCGAATTGCCCGTTTCCGGACACTGAGCGCAGGGAACCGAGGTCACTCTCGAGACTTCAGCGACCGGAGCGTTCGCGCCAACACCGCCGCAGGCCGTCGCCGAGCTCGATCCGCGCCTGGAAGCCGAGTCGCGCGAGCTTCGTCACGTCCGGCACGCGCCGCGCGACCGAGCCCGGCGGCGCGGGCCTGCGTTCGATCACGCGCGGCCGGTACCCGCTCGTCTCGAAACACGCCTCCAGCAGCGCCTCGATCGAAGTCTCGGTGCCGGAACCGACGTTGAACACTCCGCGATGCGCGGCATCCGGGTCGCCGACCAGCGCCAGCGCGCGAGCCGCGTCGTCGACGTACAGGAACGAGCGCGTCTGCTCGGCGCCGTACACGACGAACGGGTCCTCCTTCGCCGCGCAGCGCGCGAAGAGCTCGGGCACGACGTGCGTGCGCGGCATGCGCGGGCCGTAGACGTTGTGGAAGCGCACGACCACCGGCCGCAGCGACGGATTCTCGCGCGCCGCGCCGAAGACGGCCGCTTCGCCGGCGATCTTGCTCGCCGCGTACGACCAACGCGGCGCCTCGATGTCGGAGATCGAGAGCTCCACGTCCTCGGGCGTCGGGATGGGCAGGCGGCCCGCGTCCACGCCCGCCGCGTAGCACTCGCTGCTCGAGGCGAAAACCAGCACGCGCGCTCGCGCGCGCAGCGCGAGTTCGGTTGCGTTCACGGTCGACAGCATGTTCACGCGCGCGCACTCCCACGGGTGCGCGCTCACGTGCGCGACACCGAGCACCGCGGCGAGGTGGTGCACGGCGTCGAACGGACCGCGCAGCGAGGGGTGCGCGAGGCAGGACGAGTCAGCGAGGTCGGCCTGCAGCGGCTCGATACGGCCGGCGTGCTCGCGCGCGAGCACGTCGAGCTCGCCGAGCCCATACTTCGCGCCGAGATCGAGCGCGACCACGTGTGCGCCACGCGCCGCGAGTTCGCGCGTGAGCGCGAAACCGATCAAGCCGCAAGCGCCGGTGACGAGATGGCGGGCCATGGAGATGCGCTCGGCCGTGCCCTCAGTCGGACTCGTCGCTACCGTACACGTCGCCACGTCCGTACACGCGCGTGCCGATGCCGCGCTCGTCGAGCTCGCAAGCGGCACGATCGGCGATCATGTTCCACGCGTCGACGACCAGTGCGCCCTCGCGAGGTCCGCGCGGCAGCGCGGCGAGCACCTTCTCGGCCGCCTTGCGGTCGGGCAGGCACAGCACGACGAGATCCGCGCCGGTGAGGGCGGCCTTGGCCGATTTGCACAGCTTCACGTGCGGCGCCTCGGGCCACTCGCTCACCAGCGGATCCCACGCTACGACCGTGGCGCCCGCACGTATCAGCGCGTGGGCCAGCGTCTCCGACGGCGAGCTGCGCGTGTCGGCCACGTCCGGGCGGTACGTGACGCCGATCAGCGCGCAGCGCCGGCCGGCCAGGGATTCGCCGAAGCGCTCGCGCGCCATGTCGAGCACGCGCAGCGGCATGCGCTCGTTGATCAGGATCGCCGCGCGCGAGAACGGCATCGGCGCATCGAGCCCGAGCAAGCGCTCGGCGCCCCACACCGCGAGCAGCGCGTCCTTCGTCAGGCAGTAGCCGCCGACGCCGAGGCCGGGCAGCATCATGTTGTCGTGCGTGCCCTTGCGAACCCGGATCGAGCGCACGATGTCGAATAGGTCGACGCCCGCCTGCTCGGCGAGGCGCGACCATTCGTCGATGAACGCGATGTTCGTCGCGCGGTAGGCGTTCTCGAGCAGCTTGCCCATCTCGGCGGCCCGCGTGTTCTTGTGGCGGAACAGCGGGAAGTTCTTCGTGTCGACGATCTGCGACAGGAAGGAGAGCGCGGCATCCGAGCTCGCCTCGTCGATGCCCGCATACGTGCGGTGGAAGTGGTTGACCGAGTCGAGGTAGCCCGGACCGGGCATCACGCGCTCGTAGCAGTAGGCGAGGAGCGGCCGCTCCTTCTCCGGATCGCGCCCGGCGGCGCGCACGCCCTCGCACAGCGCCGGGTACAGCACCCGATCACAGGCGCCGACGGGCAGCGTGCTCTCGACGCACACGAGCGTCCCGGCGCGAGCCTGGGCTCCGATCGTGCGCATGGCCGACGCATAACCTTCGAGCGGGACGTCGAGCTTTTCGGTCTGGCCCGGCTCACGCACCAGGTCGAGGTTGATGCAGGTGACGACGATGTCGGCGAGCCCGATGACGCGCGGGTCGAGGCTGGCGCAGAGGTTGCCCTGCTCGAGTGACGCACGGCGGACGACCTCGGCGAGCGACGGGTCGTTCGCGAAGGCGGGCGGCCGCCCCTTCTCGAGCGCGCGCGCCTTGGCGGCGCCGGCCGCGTCGTCGCGCTCGAGCCCGATCACGAAGTAGAGCGCGCGGCCCTTCTTCCGGCAGCGCGCGAGATTGGCCGCCGTGGCGGTGCCGACGAAGCCCAGCCCGAGCACGACGACGACGCTTGCCCCGCCCTTGCGGGCGGCAGCAGCGCGAGCACCGGCTTTTTCGAGGCTCAGACCGGCTCGAGGCCGAGCCGCAGACGTAGCGCGAAGCGAATTTTGAACCATGCCACCTTGATGCCGTCCCACGGGGTCACACCTGGCACCGCGAACGGAACGTGGATCGGCACTTCCACGATGCGCAAACGCCGGTGCAACGCGCGCAGCAAGAGCTCGCTCTCGATCTCGTAGCCCGGTGCCACGAGCGGGAGCGAGCACAGCTCGCGTGTGCGGAAGGCACGGTAACCCGACTCGGTGTCGGTCATCCAGCGCCAGGTCACGCAGAACGAGATCACCTTGAGCACGGCGTTGCCGAAAACGTTGAGGCGGGAGGTGCGCAGCGTGCCCAGCATGCGCGAGCCGATCACCGCGTCGGCGCGCCCGTCAAGGAGCGGCGCCAGCAGCACGGGGATCTCTTCCGGCAGGTGCTGGCCGTCGGCGTCCATCAGCACGACGAACTCGGCGCCGGTCGCCCCCGCGGCCTCGATGCCGTGCTTGAGCGCGCGTCCCTTGCCGCGCAGGTCCCGCGGCTCGGGCACCTCGGCGCCCGCGCGCCGCGCGGCGCCGGCCGTGTCGTCCTTCGAACCGTCCGTCACGACGATCACGCGGTCGACGTGCGGCTTGGTGCGCTCGACGATTCCGGCGATCGACGCCTCGAGGTTGTACGCCGGGAGCACGGCCACCACGCGACCGTTGCGATCATCCACCGGCATGCGCGAGCGTGTCCTCTTCCATCGCGAGCTTGAGCCGCTGCCGCGAGAAGCGCCGTCCGAACACAGCCTCGCGCGCCTTCAAGGCGGTCTTCGAGGCGACCCGGCGCACGAAGTCGAGCTGCGGCAGCGTGCGCCAGCTCGAGCTACCGGTCGCCCGCGCATACGAGTGATTCTGCTCGCACACGAGGAACTCGGTCCACAGCAGGTAGGCGGCCAGGTACCCCGGCGAGAGCGCCTTGGATCGAATCAGCTTTGGCATCAGCGGCATCAGCTTGGGGAATCGTACCGCGAGCGGGAACAGTTTGTGAAGGTTTTCGACCTCGTGGCGTCGGTCGAACGCGATCGAGGTCGTGCGGTTGAACTTCTCGGGGAAGGCGTCGAGCGAGTCGACCGCGAATCCCATGTCGCGCGTGATGTCGTTGATGTCGGTTTCCGGATACGGCTGCAGCAGGCTGCACAGAGGATGATCGACTCCGCAGTCGACGTTCAGCTGCAGCGTGGCGAGCTCGTCCTCGACGCTCGCGCCCGGCGCACCGAGCAGGTTCAGCGTCGTCAACCGGATGCCGGCCTCCTTGATGTACTGGGCCGAATTGCGCAGGTCGTCGAGCGTCGTGCCCTTGCGGTAGACCTTGTTGCGCACGTGGTCGCTGGCGGCCTCGAACGCCAGGCGGGCGCTGATGCAGCCGGCCGACCGCAACTGCTTCACGTGCTCGCGCGTGGTCAGGTTCGTGCGCAGGATCACGTCGAAAGGCAGACCGACGGCGCCCGGGTAGCGCGCGCAGAACTCCTCGAGCCACTCGTCGTCGACGTTGAAGATGTCGTCGAGGAAGTGGATGAACTTCAGCGGGTAGCGCGAGCGCACCGACTCGATTTCGTCGAGCACGTGCGTGACCGAGCGCTTGCGCAGGTACTCGCGGCCCTTGGCGTGGTAGAGCTTGTCGCGCCACGCGTGGTGGAAGCAGAAAGAGCACGAATACAGGCAGCCGCGCTGGGTCAGGAAGATCTTGCGATCGCAGTCGCGGTACAGCGCGGAAGCCTCGTACAACGGGGCCCGATCGGGGGCGCCGAGCACGTCGAGATCCGGGGCCAGCGGCCGCAGCGGATTGTCGATGCGCGACGCACCCCCCTTGTACGAGAGGTTCGCGATCGCCTCGATCGGCAGCCCTTGCTCGAGGCAGGTCGCCAGGTCCGGCAGCGCACCCTCGCCCTCGCCGCGGCACACGAAGTCGATCTCGGGCTCGAGCACGATGTCGGGCACGAAGGTCGCGTGCGGGCCGCCCCACACGACCGGCGCGCCGGTCAGCTCCTTCGCGCGCGCGGCGACCTTGCGATAGAAGGTGTGGTCGCCGGTGGTCACCGAGAAAGCGATCAGGCCCGGATTCGCCTCCTTCAGCTTCGCCTCCCACTCGGGGTCGGGCAGGCACAGCACGCGCGTCTCGTGGCCGGCACGCGCGAGCGCCGCGGCCAGCCAGGACAGGCCCAGCATCTCTTGGGGGAGCAGCTTCTGCAGGAAGACGACGCGCATGGTGTTGGATCCGCCGGTTGTTAGAGATGACAAGATCCTATCCTCCTTTTATGTGCGAAGCGCGCCGGGCCTGCCCCTGGCGGCATAAGCTCTTGCTCGATGGATAGTTGCACCGGTGGCTTGGCGCTGGCCCTGAGCGGCGGCGCCGCTCGCGCGGCCTATCAAGCGGGCGTCCTGCGGGGCTTGGCGAGTTTCGCGCCACAGCTCGCGCCGCAGGTGCTGACCGGCGTGTCGGCCGGCGGGATCAACACGGCCTTCCTGGCCGCCAGCGAGCTCTCCTTCACGGCGACGGCCGAGGCACTCGTCGACTTGTGGAGCCGCATGAGCGTCGAGCGCGTGTTCAGCGTCCACACCTCCGCGTTGGCCTGGAACGTCGCGCGCTGGGGCACGCGACTGCTGGCGGGCAAGCGCGGCGGCACGCTGCACACGCGCGGTCTGGTCGATACGAAGCCGCTGCGCGGTTTCCTGTGCGAAGCGCTGCGCACGGAGGGCGCGCGCATCCCGGGCATCGCGGCCTCGTTGGTGCGCGGTCCATTGCGCTCGGTCGCGATCACCGCGTCGAGCTATTCGAGCAGCCAATCGATCACCTGGGTGCAGGGACGGTGCCCCGCCGACTGGGAACGATCGCATCGCCGCAGCGTCGAGACCGAGCTGGGCGTCGATCACATCCTCGCGTCGGCCTCGCTGCCGCTGTTCTTCCCGGCGGTGCACGTGGCCGGCGAGTGGTACGGCGACGGCGGCATCCGGCTGACGCACCCGCTCTCGCCCGCCGTGCACCTGGGCGCGGACCGGATCCTCGCGATCTCGGTGCGCACGCGGGCCGGCCGTGATGCGCCGCACTTCCCGGCGGACGCCGCCGACGGCTACCCGTCCCCCGCGCACATCATCGGCCAGCTGCACCAGGCGATCTTCCTCGACCAGTTCGAAGAGGATGCCGAACAGTTGCGGCGCACGAATCGGATGCTCGAGAAGATGCCGCCCGAGGAGCGCGGGGAATTGCGGCACATCGGGATCCTGGTCCTGCGCCCGTCGGTCGACCTCGGCGAGCTCGCCGGGCAGCACGAGCCGAAGCTGCCGCGGGTATTCCGGTACCTGGTGCGCGGTCTGGGCACGACCGAATCCCAAGGCCACGATGCGCTGTCGCTGGTGATGTTCCAGCCCGACTATCTGCAGCACCTGATCGAGATCGGCGAGCGCGACACGCTGGCGCGGCGCGAAGAGATCGAGCGGTTCTTGGCGGGCTGACCCCCATTCCTCGGGATCCGCCATATGATTACTGCTCGAATCCATATGATTACGGTTCGAATCTAGGAGGAGTCTCGATGCTTTGCGCACTGATCCTGGGGGCCCTTTCGACTGTCGTCCACCCCGCACCGGGCGTCGAACTCCGGCTCGACCTGCGGGAGGTCCCGATCGCGCGCGCCGACGCGCAACTGTGGGTCGACGGCCGGCTCGCCTCGGTTGGTGAGAGCGAGTTGCTGGGCGACCTGCGCCTGTGGAGCGGGAAGGTCGAAGGCAAGCCCGACTCGTACGCGTTCCTGGCCGAGTCCAGACACGGGTCGCGGGGCTGGATCGAGTACGGTGAGCACGTCTGGCATCTCGTCGCCGAGCCCGACCCCGTACTTGGCTGGAATCAGGCGCGCTCGCAATAGATCGACGGCGCCGCGCTCGCGATCGCACCGCCGCGCGCGTGCGAGGTCCGCCGAGTTCCGGACCAGGACGGCTCCGAATCGAGATCGGCACCCGCGCGAGGCGGATCGCAGCTCGCGTCGACCGCGTTGCTTCCGCTGTACGAGTGCAGGCTCGCGCTCGAGACCGACTACCAGTACTACGCGAAGTTCAACAACGTCACCGCGGCGACGACGTACGCGCTCTCCGTCTTCGCCGCGATCAGCGACCGCTTCCGCGAGCAAGTGGGGTGCGTGATCACGCTCCCCTACCTCGGCATCCACACTCAGAACAACGACCCGTGGACGAAGCCCGACGCGAACGCCGCGCCGATCGAGATCTTGCAGGAGTTCAGCGACACGTGGACGCACGGGATGCCGGTCGAGGCCGACCTCGCTCACCTCTGGTCGGGCTCGACGGCGGGCGGCGGGGCCGGCTGGCTCGAGTCCTTGTGCGAGGCCGATTACTGCCATGGCACGACGACAGCCATCGACCTGCAACAGGTCTTCCCACCCGTGCCCTACGGACTGCTGAACCACGACTTCGGCCTGACCGCGCACGAGATCGGTCACGGCTTCGGCGCGATCCACACGCACGACTACTGCCCGCCGCTCGACCAGTGCTCGCCCTGGTTCGGTGCATGCCAGACCGCGCAGGTTTGTACGAGCGAGGGCACGCTGATGAGCTATTGCTCGTTCTGCCCGGGCGGCGATGTGAACACGACGACGTATTTCCACGCCCAGTCGGCGGCGGACATGCGCGCGTTCGTACTGGAGTCATGCCTGCAGCGTTGGGAAGGCCTCGACGTCACGCCGCTCGGACACTCGCTCGCCGGATCCACCGGCACACCGACGATCCAGGCGAGCTGGTCGAAGCCGCTCGATCAGCTCAGCTTCTCCTTCGCGGCCTACAAGGCGCCGACGCAGGGCTACTTCGTGCTCGGGCTCTCGCAACTGAATCTGCCGATCCTCGGCGGCGTGCTCGTTCCCGCGCCGACGATCATCGTCGGATTCCCCGCGCCCGGCGCGACCGCGACAGCGCCGCCGCTCCAGGTGACCGGCGCGTTCCCCAGCGGTATTCACGCATACGCACAAGGCTGGTTCGTCGACCTCGCCGCCCCGAACCTCGTCAGCGCGACGCAGGGGCTCGACGTGGAGCTCGTGATCCCCGATCCGCTGCCCGCACCGACGTGGTTCACGAATCCGGCGAACGGGCGCCAGTACGCTCTGACCAGCTCAGGCAGTTGGTATCACTGCGCGGGCGAGGCCGTCGCGCACGGCGCCCGCCTCGTGTCGATCGGCAGCGCGGCGGAGGAGGCGTGGCTGAAGTCGACCTTCTACGACTCCGGACTCGCGCAGGGAGCGTTGTGGATCGGGCTCACCGACGCGTTCAGCGAAGGCACGTTCTACTGGCTCGACGGCACGCCGTACGCGTACCACCACTTCCCAGCGGGCGAGCCCAACGATGGCTCGGGCTACAACGACGTCGCGTACTGGTGGTGGGGCGGGGTGTGGTACTCGGCATTCGGGTACTACTGGTTCGCCGGCCAACGCGGCTTGATGGAACGTTAGCTCGGCGCGGAGATCGCGCGCACGCGGCGCGCGAAGCTCCTCGCTCGATGGTCGACTGCACCGGCGGACTCGCACTCGTGCTGGGCGGTGGCGCCGCGCGAGCCGCTGACCAGGCCGGCGTGTTGCGCGGCGTCGCGCGAATCGCCCCGACCCTCGCGCCGGCAGTGCTGACCCGCGTGTCCGCCGATGCGATCAATACCGCATTCCTGGCGTCGAGCAACCAGCCGTTCGCGCCGACCGCGGACGCGCTCGCGCGAGGCGACGAGATCGAGCGCTTCCTCGCGCCCTGAGCGCGATTCCCGCGGGTCGGCTAAGCTGGTCCGGGAGATCCTGCCGATGTCGATTCGCGCCGCGCTCGCCGTGCTCGCAATCCTGGCCGTCGCGCGCGCCGATCGCGCGCAGCTCGTCGAGCTGTCGATCCCGCCGCTGTCGACCGAGCCCGCGCTCTCGGGTTGGCTCACGCCGCATTTCGCTTGCTGGGATCCTGCGCTCGCGCCGCGCGACGAGCTGTTCGTCTTCCTCCACGGCCTCGACGGATCACCGGGCGCGTGCAAGAACCTGATCCGCACCGCGGCGCGCGCGGGCTACCGCGCGGTCGGCATCACGTACCCGTGCTCGTGGGTCCCGTTCCAATTCTGCAACACGAGCGCTGACCCTGACTGCTACGAGAACCTGCGCCTGGAAATCTTCGACGGCGTCGATCACAGCCCTTGGATCGCGGTGCCGAGCGCTGATTCGATCGAGAACCGGCTCGCGAAGTTGCTCGCGCACCTGCAGACGACCGCGCCCGAGCAGAACTGGTCGAGCTTCCTCGACGGTGGCACGACCGCGTGGTCGAGGGTCGTGCTCTACGGCCACTCGCAGGGCGGGACGAACGCCGCGGTGATCGCCAGGCACCGCGTGGTCGCGCGAGCGATCCTATCGGCACCGCCGGCCGACGCGAGCCAGGCACTCGGCGGTTACGCGCCGTGGTGGTCGACGCACGCGACGCCGAGCGCGTCGTACTTCGGGTTCGTGCACGCGCAGGACGCGCTGTCGACGAAGCTCGCAGTCTGGTCGCTGCTCGGCATGGCGCCGTTCGGTCCGGCGTACGACGTCGCGACGGTAGGCGCGCCGTTCAGCTTCACCCACCAGTTGCAGACGACGCTCGCGCCGGCGCTCGCCGGCCAGTACCACAACAGCGTCGCGACTGACGCGACGACGCCGCTCGGCGCAGGCGGCAAGCCGGTGTACGAGCCGGTGTGGCGCCACTTGATCTCCGGCGGCGAGCACGTGCTCACGCCGCAGCTCGGCGCGGACAAGGCGTCGCTATCCGTCGCGGCGGGCGGCGCCGTGCACTGGTCGCTGAACGCCGGGTCGCAGCACGCGGGACATGCGTACTGGATCGCCGGCAGCCTGTCGGGTGTTGCACCCGGGCTCGATCTCGGCGCGGTGCACCTGCCGCTCAACGTCGATGCGTGGACGCTCGTGACGGTCACGCAGCCGAACCAGGGGCCGTTCGGCGCGACGCTCGGCGTGCTCGACGCGCTTGGACGCGCCGGCGCGACACTCTCGCTGCCGCCGCTCTCGGATCCTTCCCTGGTGGGCGTGCAAGCCAATCACGCCTACGTCGTGCTCGACGCTTGGACGCCCGTCGCTGCGTCGAATGCGCAGACGCTCGTGCTGAACTGAGCGCGCGGCCCTCGCGGTCAATTGAACTTCTGGTGCAGCTGCACCGGCGGCCCCTTCCGGCGCAGCCGCATGTTGAGCACCTCGACGAACAGCGAGAATGCCATCGCCGCGTAGATGTAGCCCTTCTCGACGTGCTTGCCGAAACCCTCGAGCACCAGCATCACGCCGATCAGCAGCAGGAAGGACAGCGCGAGCATCTTCATCGTCGGGTGCTTCTCGATGAACGCGCTGATGCGGCCGGCGAAGATCAGCATCACCGCCACCGAGATCACGACGGCGGCGATCATGATCTCGATCTTCGAGGCCATGCCGACCGCGGTGATCACCGAGTCGAGCGAGAAGACGATGTCGAGCGCGATGATCTGGGCGATGATCGCGTTGAACGAGACCGCCTTGCTGCTCGGACCGCCGTGCGCGGCGCCCTCGAGCTTGTCGTGGATCTCCATCACCGCCTTGGCGACGAGGAAGTGCCCGCCGATCAGCAGGATCAGATCGCGCCCGCTGAACGAGTGATCGAAGATCGGATCGGTGAAGAGCGGCTTGGTCAGTCCCATCACCCAGGAGATCGCGAGCAAGAGCGCGATCCGCGCGAACATCGCGAGGAACAGGCCGATCTTGCGGGCCTTCCCCTGCTGCTCCTTCGGCAGCTTGCCCGAAAGGATCGAGATGAAGACGACGTTGTCGATGCCGAGGACGATCTCGAGCGCGGCGAGGGTGACGAGGGCGGCGAGGTTCTCGGAAGTGAGGAGTTCTTGCACGGGGCGGTACGTTAGCAACTCGCCCACATCCGATCCGCAGCTGATTCCGTAGGCTCTTGGTCTCCGATGCTCGTCGCCTGCCTGCTCCTCGCGGGCCTTCTGCCCCACCCCAACTCGATCAGCTCGAGCCGCTTGCGCGTGCCGCTCGAGCGCGATCGCGTGCTCGTCGAGCTCGTGTGCGAGGCGCCGACGCTGTGCGAGGCCCTGCCGCTCGATCGCGACGGCGATCGGCGCCTGTCCGCCGCGGAACTCGAGGCCGGTTTCGACGCGGTGCGCGGCTACGCGACGTCGCACTACAGGATCCGCTGGTGCGACCAGGGCGGAGCGGCCCCGGCGCCGCTCAGCGGGAGCCTCGTATCGCTGCGCGAGGTGCCGCCCGACGCGCGGGCCGGCGCTGCCGATGCACAGTGGATCGAGCTGCGGCTCGAGTACCCGTCGGCGCGCGCGGTCGAGGGGCTGCGCATCGACTTCGACCTCTTCTTCGAGACGAATCCGGCGCACCTGGACTTCTGCGAGGTGGTCTGGGAGGGCGAGCCGCCGACGCCCTGGAAATTCAACGCCGAGAACGCGTCGATGACGTTCTACGACGCGCGCCTGGCCGCCGAGCTCGACCTCGTCGCGCGACCGAACGTGCTGCGCGACAGCATCCGCGAGGGCGTCGACCACATCCTCGGGGGCTGGGACCACCTGTGCTTCCTGCTGGCGCTGCTGGTCGCGTCGAGGAGCGTGCGCGGCCTGCTGTGGACGGTCACGGCCTTCACGCTCGCGCACTCGCTGACACTCGCGCTCGCCGCCTTCGACGTCGTGCACATCCCGAGCACGTGGATCGAGCCGGCGATCGCGCTCTCGATCGCGTACGTGGCGGCGCTGAACCTGTGGTGGGCGAGGCTGCCGTGGAAGAGTCCGCGCGCGCCGTGGAGCGAAGCACTCGGCTTCGGATTGATCCACGGCCTGGGCTTCGCGGGCCTGCTGCGCGAGCTCTTGATCGAGGAGCCGCAGAAGCTGCGCGTGCTTGTCGGGTTCAACCTAGGAGTCGAGCTGGGACAGATCGGCGTCGTGCTGGTGCTACTCGGAGCGTTCGCATTGATCGGCAAGCTCACGGGCCGCGCGCGGGAGCCGGAAGCGAGCCTCGCGCCGCGCCCGCTGGACTGCTGGTTGTCGTGGGGCGTGCTGCTGGCGGGGCTGTATTGGTGCGTCGAGCGGCTGTGGTAGCCCGCGCGAGGCTTCAGCGCCCCGGCTGGCAGAAGCAACTCGACATCAGCTTCACGTCCGCGTCGCGCCACGCCGCCGCGTAGCGCTGTTGCGCGCTCGCGGCACCGGCCGCATCCCCGCTCTCGCGCAGCGCGCGCGCGAGCCCGAACAGCGCCCAGCCGTTCTCCGGATTGCGCACGAGATCGGCGCGGAACACGTCGGCCGCCTCGCTCCAGCGCCGGTCCTCCATCAACGCGGCGCCGAGCGCGTGCCGCACCGGCATCAGCCAGTCCGGCGGCTCGTCGTACTGCAGCCCGTCCTCGATGACAACGGCCGAGCGCAGGCTTGCGAGTCCCTGCTCGCGCAATTTCGCATCGCCCGCCAGCTGCCCCGCTCGAATCGCGAGCTCCCCCGCCAGCATCGAGCGCGCGATCCCGATCACGTCGGACGACTTGCTGTTGCCGACCTGCCGCGCCGGCGGGACGCGCGCGGCCCAGGCCTCGAGCTCGCGCTGCTCGGCGCGCGCGTCGTCCAGGCGCCCGAGCGCGACCAGCGCGACGCCGCGCGCATACGCGCGCAGCGCGTTGGCGATCGGAAACATGTCCTCGAAGGCCGGCGCGCGCAACACATCCTCCCAGCGCCCGAAGCGCACGCTCACGTGCAGCTCGGCCGGCAAGAGCCCGTCGATGAACTCGACCAGCATCGCTCGCGTCGCCGGCGGGAACGCGTCGGCGACCGCGCGCGACTGTTCGAGCGCGACGCCCGAGCGCCCGCGCATCATCTCGCTCCACATCAGGAAGTGGTGGTTGTGCGCGAAGTAGATGCGCGTGAAGCCGGCCACCGGGAAGCGCTCGAGCAGCGCGCGGTCGGCCTCGATCGCGCGCAGATTGCACGCCGAGGCCTCGGCCCAGCGGCCGAGCCGAGCATCGATGTGCGAGGGCATGTGCACGAGGTGACCGATGCCGGGAACCATGTGCCGCAGACGATCCGCGGCGGACAGCGCGGCCTGCGGGGTGGGCGATGCCTCCAGCGCATGGATCGTCAGGTGCAGCGCGCCCGGGTGCTTCGGGTCGAGCGCGAGCGCGTGCTCGAGCGTCTCGATGATCTCACTCGTGCGTCCCTTGCGCTCGCCGTCGCGCGTCCACAGATCCCACGGCTGCAGGTCCATCAGGCTCTCGGCGTACAGCGTCGCGATGTCCGCGTCGCGCGGATGTGCGCTCCACAGGGCTTGCATCGCGGCCGCGTAGGCTTCGTCGAGCGGGCGCCGGTCCGCAGGCGGATCCGCGGCGTAACGCGCGCCCAGCGCCTCGACCAGCGCGTGCTCGAGTTCGCGCCTTGGAGAGGCTCGCCCGCCCGATGCGCGCTGGGCATCGCAGCGCCGCGCGGCTTCGCGCCACGCCGCATGCGCCTCCCGCGAACCGGCCTCGGTCATCGCGGGGTTGTTGATGTGCGGCCCCAAGCTCAATGCGATCCCCCACCAGGGCATCGGCGCCGTCGGATCGGCTTCGGCGGCCGCGCGGAAGCAGCGGATCGCCTCGTCGTGACTGAAGCCGTAGGCGAGGGTCAGGCCCTGGTCGAAGTAGCGCTGAGCGACCGGCGAACGCGTATCGATCGAACGCTCGATGCCGATGAGATCGGCATGGAATTCCGGCTGGCCCGGCAGCGGTTGCAGCTCGGTGGAGCGGCAAGCGGCGCTGACGCACAGCGCGAGACCGAGGAGCGCGATTCGGACGAGAAGTTGCTGAACCGGCTGCTGGATCCCCATGCCCCAGAGGCTAGCGTCCGGAGGCCCAGATCCATGCACATGTCGGACCTGGGCGCCGCCTGCCCGCGTGGCAGGGAACGAACCCGGCCCGGTCAGGCTAGCGCCGCGCCCTGCTGTACTGGTCCATGATCCGCAGGTACGGCAACTGGCGCTCGACCTTCCTCAGCGCCGCGAACTTCGCGATGCGACGCTGGTTGGCCAGCTGTGGATCCCCGACGCTGCGATCGCGGAGCAGCCGCAGTTCCGTCTGCATCGCCCGGCGGTTCGCACTCTCCTTCACGCGCTCGACGCGGTCGAGTCGCCCGTCCTGGTCCATGTCGTACCGTCCCAGGCGCTCGCGGTTGCGCTCAGCCAGCAACTTCTGGCGCTCCTGCTTCTGGTGCAGCATGGCCGCGTAGCCCGAGCCGTAGCGGGAGCCGAGGCGCAGCTCGAGCTTCACGCGGCGCAGCATCGGCTCGATCTGAGGCGCGTAGCGTTCGTAGGCGGGCGAACGCCTGGACCGGACGCTCTGGGCCTCGAGGTTCGAGGAAGCAGCGAGCAGGAAGAGGACACCGAGGCAAGCAAGGGACTTCATCGTGGGTAACCAAGAGTCTGCCCCACCGATTCCGCTCCGGTCGCCACTGGGAAAAAGGTGCCGAGGTCCCCGTCCGGGGCCCCGGCTCTGCGGATCGGGAGGCCGCTGCCTGGCCGGCCCGGACTATTTCAACCGGTGCACGCGCACGGTCTTGCCCTTGACCTTCCCGCTCGAGAGCTTGCGCAGCGCCTCGTCCGCGATCGCGCGTTCGACGGCCACGTAGGTCGCGTATGCATTGACCTGGATCTTGCCGACCTGCGCGGCGCGAAATCCCGCCGTGCCCGTCAGCGCGCCGAGCACGTCGCCGGCGCGGATCTTCTCCTTGCGCCCGCCGAGGATCTGCAGCGTGGCCATCGGCGGCGCGAGCGACGCGCGTCGCGCGGGCTTCAGCGCGCCGAGCTGCTGCCACTCGCACGGGGTGCCGGCGGCGGCCTCGATGCGGCCGACGTAGCCGGACTCGCGCGGTCCGACGAGACTGAGGGCCCAGCCCTCGGCGTCGACGCGGCCGGTGCGGCCGATCCGGTGCACGTGCACCTCGGGGTCCGGCGTGATGTCCACGTTGATCACCGCCTCGAGCTCGGCGATGTCGAGCCCGCGCGCGGCGACGTCGGTCGCCACGAGCACCGAGCAACTGCGATTGTCGAACTGGATCAGCACCTGGTCGCGCTCGCGCTGATCGAGCTCGCCGTGAAGTGCCAGCGCGACGTAGCCGCGTTGTTGCAGCAGCGCGAGCAGTTCGCGGCACTGCTGCTTCGTGTTGCAGAACGCGAGCGTGCTCTGCGGTCGGTAGTGCTCGAGCAGCCGCGCGACGGCGTCGAGGCGCTCGGACTCTTCCACTTGGTAGAAGACCTGCCGGATCTTCGTCGGCGCGTGCTGCTCGAGCAGCTTGACCTCCCGCGGCGCCCGCAAGAAGCGCCGCGCGAGTTCGGCGATGCGCTCCGGGAAGGTCGCGGAGTACAGCAGTGTCTGGCGCGCCGGCGGGCAAGCCTGCGCGAGTCGGACGATGTCGTCGTGGAAGCCCATGTCGAGCATCCGGTCGGCCTCGTCGAGCACCAAGGTGTTCAGGTCGTGCAGCACGAGGCTGCCGCGCGTCACGTGATCGAGCAGTCGCCCCGGCGTGCCGACGACGATGTGCGCGCTGTGCGCGAGGCTCGCCAGTTGCGGCCGGATCGGAGCGCCGCCGCACAGGGTCAGCACCTTGATGTGCTCTTCGGCACGCGCGAGGCGCCGGATCTCCTGCCCCACCTGCTCGGCGAGCTCGCGCGTCGGGCACAGCACGAGCCCCTGGATGCCCTGGATGCCCGGCTTCAGATTCGCGAGCAGCACCAGCGCGAAGGCGGCCGTCTTGCCGCTGCCGGTCTTCGCCTGCGCGAGCAGATCGTGGCCCGCGAGCGCGACCGGCAGGCTCTGCGCCTGGATCGGCGTCATCGCGTGGTAGCCCAGGCGCTGCAGGTTCGCCAGTGTGGCCGGCGGAAGCGCGAGTTGGCTGAAGGCGGGACCAGGAGGCGCTTGCGACATCGAGGGCCGCCGAGCATGCCACGCGGAGGGCCGGATGCGTGCGTCGTTTCCCGGCCCAGGCGCCGAGCGCGCGCTCGACCCGGTTTTCACCCTCGACTTGGGCGCGGCGCGAGCGATGCTCTAGCCACGGCGATGAAGAAGCGGCGCAAGCGCGAGTCCAAGGCGGCCGACGAAGCGAGCTACGTGTGCGACTCGTGCGGCGAGACCATCGTCGTTCCGCTCGATCCTTCCGCGGGCGAGCACCAGAGCTACGTCGAGGACTGCCCGGTGTGTTGCTCGCCGAACGAGATCAGCGTCGACTACGACGAGGACGGTTCGGCGCGCGTGTCGAGCCGGCCGGAGTAGCGCGCGCTCGGTCGCCCGAGCCGACAGGCGACATGCGGCGGGTCCATTCGTCGAACTCGCTCGATCCGCGGCCGCCGGAACCAGGAGCATGCCGGCTCCGGGGGACGGCTCCACGCCTTGCCGGGCCCCCCCAGCGACAAGCGTCTGCATCCGAAGCATGCGGCTGGCGAACTGGCTGACACCGGGTGGTCCGCGTTCCTCCAATGGACTAATCTGGTCGCCCGCTTTCGCCAGTCCCGGCCCCGTCCATGGCAACCGGCAGCCCCCCCGACCTCGCAGCCCTCAAGATCGACCGCGGACCGCGCCGGCGTTCGAGCGGCGGCAGCGGCTTCGGTCGCTTCGTGCCCTGGCTGCTGCTGCTCCTGCTGCTCGGCGCGCTGTGGCTGTTCCGCGCGCCGCTCCTGGCGCGAGTCGATGCGCTGCGACTGCCGGTCGTCGAGGTCGTGCGCGTCGAGAAGAGCTCCGCCGCCGCCGCCAGCGCCGTGCAGGGAACCTCGGCCAACGGCTACATCGTTCCGTCCCGGCGCGCCGCGTTGTCCGCCGACACGCCGGGCCGCATCGTCGAGCTCAACGTGACCGAGGGCTCGACGATCAAGAAGGGCGACATGGTCGCGAAGCTGTATTCGGAAGAGCTCGAGGCGGCGTTGCGGCAAGCCGAAGCGGCGCTCGTGGCGACCGAGCGGGCGGCGGAGCAGGCCAACGCCGACGTGCAGGCCGCGCGCGCCGATCTCCCGCGCCTCGAGAAGGAGGTCGAGGCCGCCGATGCGGCGGTTGCGGCCGAGCTCCCGATGCGCAATTGGTACCGCCAGGAAGTCGAGCGGTTCGGCAAGCTCGCCGGGCAGGGCGTCAGCGACGAACGACGTGTCGACGAGGCGCGCGCGAACCTCGCCAGCACCGAGGCGCGCATGCGGACGGCTTCCTCGCGCAAGGACGCCGCGTCGGCCGCGCTGGAGGCGGGGCACGCGCAGGTTCAGCGCGCGGAAGCGGCACTGCGCAGCGCGCAGGCGCAGGTGCCCGTGTTGGCCGCGGCGCGCGACCTGTCCAAGGCGACGCTCTCGAAGACCGAGGTGCGCGCGCCCTTCGACGGCATCGTCGTGCTGAAGGACGCCGAAGTGGGCGAGGTCGTGTCGCCCAACGTGCAGGGCGGCTCGAACGCGCGCGGCTCGGTCGTCACGATGGTCGACTTCGCGTCGCTGGAGGCGCAGGCCGAGGTGCCGGAGACGACGCTGCCGACCGTCGCGACCGGTCGGCCGGCGCGCATCTTCCTCGATGCCTATCCGGACAAGCCGTACACGGGGACCGTCGCGCGCATCTGGCCGACGGCGAACCGCTCGAAGGGCACGGTCGAGGTGCGCGTGACCTTCGATGCACCGGACGAGTTCCTGCGGCCGGAACTCGGCGTGCGCGTGGTGTTCCTGCCGCCGGGCGCCAAGGCGGACGCCGGCGCGGGTGCGGCGCCCCAACCGTCCGAGCCGCGCATCCTGATCTCCGAGACTTGCCTGGTGCAGATCGAGGGCAAGACCGGTGTGTTCGCGCTCGAGCGCGACGTGCTGCGCTTCGCGCCGCTCCAACTCGGCGAGCGCAAGAGCGGCCGCGTCGTCGTCGAGTCCGGGCTCTCTGGCGGGGAAGAAATCGTGCAGGATCCCGCTGCGACGCTCGAGGCCGGCCAGCGCGTGCAGCGCAAGCCCACGTAGTCCCAAGTCGTCCGCGGGCGGCAGGCGCCCGCTTCCGCTCCCTCCTTCCGATCCCCCTCCACCGATGCCCTCTCCCATCATCCAGGTCCATGGAGTCACCAAGCAGTATCAGCGCGGCGGCGAAACTCTGACCGTGCTCGACAAGCTCGACCTCGAGATGGCCGAGGGCGGCTACTACGCGCTGATGGGGCCGTCGGGCTCGGGCAAGACGACGCTGCTCAACCTGATCGGCGGGCTCGACCACGCCGACTCCGGTGAGCTCATCGTCGCCGGCGAGGATCTGACCTCGCTCAACGGGAACGACCTCGCCGCCTGGCGCGCCGAAACCGTGGGCTTCGTGTTCCAGGGCTTCAATCTGCTGCCGGTGCTGACGGCGGTGAAGAACGTCGAGCTGCCGCTGCTGCTCACGCCGCTCTCGGCGCGGCAACGCCGCGAGCAGGCGCTGCGCGCGCTCGAGCTGGTCGGTCTGGCGGACCGCGCAAACCACCGTCCCAAGCAACTGTCGGGAGGGCAGGAACAGCGCGTCGCCATCGCGCGCGCGCTGGCCACCGATCCGAAGATCATCCTGGCCGACGAGCCCACGGGCGACCTCGACCGCGTCAGCGCCGGGCAAGTGCTCGACCTGCTCGGTCGGCTCAACGAAGAGTTCAAGAAGACGATCCTGATGGTCACGCACGACCCGATCGCCGCGGCGCGCTCGCGCTCGATCGTGCACCTCGACAAGGGCAAGCTCGGCAGCATCGAGCACAACCGCCCGCTGGAGACAGCGGCAGCCAGGAGCTGAACGTGGGCTCGATCCCGCTGGGCCTGCTCTGGCAGAACCTGCGCCGGCACTGGCTGCGCACCGGGCTGACGATGGCGTCGATCGTTGTAGCCGTGTTCCTCGTGTGCTTCCTGCGCACGCTGATCGTGGCGCTGAACGCCGGCATCGAGGCCTCGGCCAACAACCGACTGTGGGTGCAGTCGGCGGTCAGCCTGTTCGTCGATCTGCCGCTCTCCTACCAGCCGCGCATCGCGAGCGTGCCGGGCGTCGAGGAAACGTGCAAGTTCCAGTGGTTCCAGGGCACGTACATCGAGCCGTCGAACTTCTTCGCGCAATTCGGCGTCGACGCGGCCGCGCTCGAGCGGATGTATCCGGAGATGAGGCTCGTCGAAGGGAGCTTCGCCGCGTTCGTCGCGAACGACCAGGGCTGTCTGACCGGCAGCGCCACCGCCCAGCGCTTCGGTTGGAAGGTCGGCGACGTGATCGAGCTCGAAGGCACGATCTTCCCGCGGCCGGACCGCACGCCGTGGACGATGCGCCTGGAAGCGATCTACGACGCGGACAATCCGAACTTCGACAAGACGATGTTCTTCTTCCATCACAACTACCTGCAGCGCGCGCTCGAGTCCGGCGAAGCGCTCGGCAACCAGGGCGTCGGCACCTACGTCGTGCGCATCGCGCCAGGTGCCGACGCGACGACCGTGATGGCCGGCATCGACGAGCTGTACGAGAACGGACCGCAGCGCGTGCAGACGACGACCGAGGCGGAATTCAACCGCCAGTTCGTCTCGATGTTGGGCAACATCCCGACGTTCCTGCGCTCGATCGGCGGCGGCGTCGCGTTCGCCATCCTGCTCGCGGCGCTGAACACGATGCTGATGGCCGGGCGCGAGCGGACGCGCGACTTCGGGATCATGAAGGCGATCGGATTCCGCGACTCGACGGCGTTCGGACTGCTGCTCGGCGAGTCGCTGCTCGTTTGCGGGATCGCGGGTGCGATCGGGCTCGCGCTGTACGTCGGCAGCGCGCCGGTCGTCGCGACCGCGATCTCGCGGATGTTCCCCGGCTATCGCGCGACGCCCGAGACGATCGCGACCGGGGCCGCCTTGGCGCTCGGCGTCGGCCTGCTCGCCGGCATCATCCCCGCCTGGCAGGCCGGGCGGTTGCGTCCGGTCGAGGCGCTGAGGCAGGAGGGCTAGCCGTGGCCGTCGTCCCCTTCGAATACAACCTGCGCAGCCTGTTCGTGCGCCGCTCGTCGACCCTGCTGACGGTGATCGGCATCGGCGCGACCGTCGCCGTGCTGGCCGGTGTGCTCGCGCTGCAGCAGGGCTTCGCGCGGCTGTTCAGCGAAACGGGCCGCGATGACGTCGCGATCTTCCTGCGCCCGGGCTCGAGTTCGGAGGGCGAGAGCGGCTTCACGCGCGAGCACGCGGAAACGCTGATGAAGAGCACGCCCGAGATCGCGCGCGACGAAGCGGGACAGCCGCTCGCCAGCGGCGAGTTGTACGTCGCGGTGCGCCTGCGCAAGAACGACGGCGGCGAAACGAACGTCCCGGTGCGCGGCGTGCAGGATCTGTCCTTCGCGATCCGCGGCGAGCAGTTCCGCATCGTCGAGGGCGCGCGCTTCAAGCCCGGCACCGACGAGGTGATCGTGGGCAAGTCGCTCGCGATGCGCATCCCGCACGCGCAGATCGGCGACGTGATCGTGCTGAATCTGACGCCGTTCCGAGTGGTCGGGCACTTCGAGAGCGACGGGCCGTTCACCTCCGAGATGTGGGGCGATCTCGACCGGATGACCGAGGCTTTGCAGCGCGACGGCTGCAGCCGGGTGATCGCCAAGCTGGTCGATGGCGCCGACGTCGCGGAGCTCCGCGAAAGGCTCGAGAACGACAAGGTCTCGCCCGCGAAGGTGCAGACCGAGCGGCAATACCTGACCGCGCAGACGATCGCCTTGTCGGCGATCCTCATCACGCTCGGCGGCTTCCTCGGCTTCGTGATGGGCATCGCCGCGGTGTTCACCGGCATCAATTCGATGCTCTCGGCGATCTCCGCGCGCACCAGCGAAATCGGCGTGCTGCTCTCGATCGGCTTCCGCCCCTGGTCGATCTTCGTGGCCTTCCTGCTCGAGTCGGTGTTGCTCGGACTGCTCGGCGGCGTCGTGGGCTGCCTGATGGCGCTGCCGCTGAACGGCGTGCGGACGGGCACGACGAACTTCCAGACCTTCACCGAGGTCGCCTTCGCCTTCCGGATCACTTCCGACGTGCTCGTGCCCGCCGTGGTGTTCGCGCTGGTGCTCGGCGTGCTCGGCGGTCTGTGGCCGGCCTGGCGCGCAAGCCGCATGCGCCCGACCGAGGCCCTGCGCCGCGCCTAGCGGCCCCGCCGTTCGCCATGCCCTTCGGTCTGATCTGGCACAACCTGCGCCGGCATTGGCTGCGCTCCGCGCTGACCATCGGTTCGCTGGGCATCGCGCTGTTCCTGATCACGGCCCTGCGTGCGCTCGTCAACAGCCTCGAGGCCGGCGTGCGCGGCGCCGCCGGCAATCGCATCGTGGTCGGCTCCGACGTCAGCCTGTGGGTGCAATTGCCGACGAGCTACCAGGCCAAGATCGCGCAGATCGAGGGCGTGGAGAAGCTCATCAAGTGGCAGTGGTTCGGCGCCTACTACCAGACCTCCGCCGACCTCTTCGCGCAGTGGGCGGTCGACAAGGACGTGCTGTTCGACGTCTATCCGGAGATGAAGCTCGTCGCCGGATCGATGGACGAGTTCCTGGTGCGACGCGACGCATGCCTCGTCGGCATCGAGCTCGCGAAGACCTACGGGTGGAAGCCGGGCGACACGATCCCGCTGCTCGGCAACACCTATCCGCGCGCCGACGGCGGCGCTTGGCAGTTCTACTGCGCGGGCGTGTACGAGGCGCGGCTGCCGGTCGACAACCGCTCGATGTTCTTCGACTACGCATACCTGGAGCAGGCGGGCGAGGCCGGCGAGACGATGTACTGGCCCGGGTGCATGCTCTACGTCGCGCGCACGGCCGAGGGGGCGGATCAGGAAGCCGTGATCCAGGCCATCGACCGGCTGTACGAGAACGGCCCCTACAAGACGAAGACGCAGCCGGAGAGCGAGTTCAATCGTCAGTTCGTGACCATGGTCGGCAACATCCCGGCCCTGATGGCGGCGATCGGCGGCGCGGTTTCCTTCGCGATCGTGATGGCGGCGCTCAACACGATGCTGATGGCCGCGCGCGAGCGCACGCGCGATCTCGGCATCATGAAGGCGTTGGGGTTCACCGACGGCACCGCCTTCGCGCTGATGCTGGTCGAGTCGTTCGCGATCGCCGCGGCCGGCGGCCTGATCGGCGTCGGCACCGCCCTGGCAACGGAGTCCGCAATTGCCTTCCAACTCTCGGCGAACCTCTTCCCGGGCTACGAGATCACGCCGGACATGATCATGGGCGCGGTCGCCGCCGCGATCGCGATCGGCCTGGTCGCGGGCATCGTGCCGGCCTGGCGCGCGAGCCGGCTGCGCGCGGTGGAAGCGATCCGGGCGGGAGCGTAGTCGCAGCGATGGCCCTCGTTCCCCTCGCCTACAACCTGCGCTCGCTGTGGGTGCGCCGAGCGTCCACGTTCCTGACCGTGTTCTCGATCGCGGCCACCGTCGCGGTGCTGGCGGGCGTGATCTCGCTCGAGCAGGGCTTCACGGCGATCTTCGCCGAGAGCGGGCGACGCGATGTCGCGGTCTTCTGGCGCCCCGGCGCCCAGGACGAGGGCTCGAGCATCTTCAAGCCCGAGTACGCCGACGTGCTGATCAAGAACAGCCCGGACATCGAACTCGACGCATCCGGGCAACCGCTGGCGGCGGCCGAGATGTTCCTGGCGATACTGCGCGAGAAGGTCGACGCGGGCGGCGTCGTATTCGTTCCGATCCGCGGCGTGCAGCCGATGAGCTTCACGATCAACGCGGATCGGCTGCGCACGATCGAGGGGCGCGATTTCGCCTGGGGCAACGACGAGGTCGTAGTCGGACGCAAGCTCGTCGGCCGCATCGCCGATTGCCGCATCGGCGACGTGCTGATGCTGAACACCACGCCGTTCCGAGTGGTCGGGGTGATCGACGATTCCGGGCCCTTCGCCGGCGAGATCTGGGGCGACCTCGAGCGCCTGCGTGTCGCGCTCAAGCGCGACGCGTACAACCGCGTGATCGCGAAGTTGAAGCCGGATGTCGATTGGCCGGCGCTGCAGGAGCGCCAGCGGCGCGACAAGCAGGTGCCGGCCGACGTCTACAGCGAACTCGACGCGAATTTGCGGGCGACCGAGAGGCTCTCGCGCATCCTGACTCAGCTCGGAATGGCGCTGGCCGCGATCATGGGTGTCGCCGCGGTGTTCACCGGCATCAACTCGATGCTCTCGGCGATCGCATCGCGCACGCACGAGATCGGCGTGCTCAAGTCGATCGGCTTCACGGCCGGCGCGATCTTCTCGAGCTTCCTGTTCGAATCCGTGCTCGTCGGAATCGTCGGCGGCGTCGTCGGCTGCGCGCTGAGCCTGCCGCTGAACGGCATCCAGACCGGCGCGATGAACTTCAACACGTTCACCGACGTCACCTTCGCATTCAAGACGACGCCGACGGTGCTGGTGACCGCGTTCCTGTTCTCGCTACTGCTCGGAATCGTCGGCGGCGCCTGGCCGGCCTGGCGCGCGGCGCGCATGCGGCCGACCGAGGCGCTGCGGCACGAGTAGTACCGCGCGGAACTACGCCAACCTGCCCAGCGCTTCCGCGACCGCCGCCCAGTCGCGCGCCTCGGGCGTCTTCTCCTGCACCTGCACGAAGCGCACGATCCCCTGCTTGTCGACGATCACCGTCGCGCGCTGGCTGATGAACGGCACCTTCGGGTGCTCCAACCCGAACTGCTTCGTCACGTCGAGCATCGGATCGGCGAGCAGGTCGTGCTTGATCGCGCGCGCGGCCTTGAAGGCGCGATGGCTCCACATCGAGTCGCGGCTGATACCGACGACGACCGCGTCCTTGGCCGGCAGCACCGGCTCGGTGGAAATGCGGCAGTGCTCCTTCTCGCAGGTCGGACTCCAATCGAGCGGGTACCACATCAGCACGACGTTCTTGCCGCGCTGGGCGGAGAGCTTCCACTCCGCGTCATCCTGGTTCTTGAGGGTGAAGTCGGGAGCGGGAGTTCCAACTGCAATCGGCATCGGTTTCCTCGGTGAACGGGGCGTGGTGGTCGGGTGCGGGCGGGACTCGCGGCGCGAGACTCTATCCGCACTCGCGCGCTTCGCCCAGCACCCGTACAGGCTACGCTAGCGGCCACCGCGTCACGATCTCCGACTGCCCATGTCATTTCTCACCTACGGCTTCACGCTGTGCTCGATCCTGGTCCAGGACCTCCAGGCCCCGGCGACCCCGACCCCGCCCGCTCTCGGCGCCTGGCGCGCCTGGCTCGACTCCCCCGGCGGCGAGCTTCCGTTCGAGCTCGAACTGCGCGAAGCCGAAGGGCGCCTGCTTTCCATCATCGCCAATGGCGACGAACGCCTGGGCGTGCCCCTCACCAAGCTCGAGGCCGGCCGGCTGACGCTGCGCTTCGGTCACTACGATGCGACGATCACGGCGGCAGTGTCCGCCGACGGACGGCGCCTCGACGGCGAATGGCGCAAGCTGCGCGGCCCCGATGACTGGAGCGTGCTGCCGTTCCACGCCACCTTCGGCGACGCGCCGCGCTTCGGCGCGCCGACAGGCGACGATGCGACCGCGATCGCCGGTCGCTGGGCCGCTACCTTCGTTTCGAGTCCGGAACCGGCGGTCGCGGTATTCGAGGCTCGACCGGGGGGCGTCGTTCACGGCACCTTCCTGACCGCGACCGGCGACCACCGCTTCCTGGAGGGCAGCTACGCCGACGGCCGGCTCCGGCTCTCGTGTTTCGACGGGGCGCACGCGTTCCTCTACGACGCGCGGACGGGCACGGAGGGCGGTCTCGCCGGCGACTTCTGGTCGGGCGACCGTCACCACGAGCTGTGGCGCGCCAGGCGGCAGGACGACGCGAAACTCGCCGATCCGCAGTCGGCTCTGCATCCGAAATCCACGGCGCGCTTCGATCAGCTCTCCGCCATCGGCCTGGACGGGGCGCTGTACTCTCTCGCGGAGCCTCCCTTCGCGGGCAAGCTCCGCATCGTCACCCTGTTCGGCACCTGGTGCCCGAACTGTCACGACGAGGCGAAGCTGCTGGTCGAGCTCGATCAGAAATACCGCGAGCGCGGCGTGCTGTTCATGGGGCTTGCCTTCGAGCTCACGGGCGACGTCGCGCGCGACCTGAACCAAGTGCGTGGATTCGCGGCGCGACACCGGATCCGGTTCCCGCTGCTGCTGGCAGGCAAGGCCGACAAGGAAACGACGGCGAAGTTCTTCCCGCTGTTCGACCGGATCGCGGCGTACCCGACCACGGTGTTCCTGGACGCCGAGGGGAATCCGCGCTCGGCATGGAGCGGCTACAGCGGTCCCGCGACCGGCGCCGAGCACACCGACCTGCGCTCACGCTTCGAGAACCTGATCGAGACCCTGCTGGCCGAGGAATCGCCCAGCGCGGGAGCGACCTGGGCGGAGCTGCAACGCGTGAACTGGCTGTATTTCGGCCCGAAGAGCGGCCTGGGCCTCTCGTTCCTGGCCAATGAGCAGGGCCTGCCGCTGGTGCACGAGCGCGTGTACGGCCCGGCCGATGATCTGCCGCAGATCGAGGACTCCGAGGGCCTGGTTCTGCTGCAGGAACGTGTCGTCCCGATCACGGTCTCCAATCTGGCGGTGAGCTGGGGCAAACGCTCGTTCCTCTTCGATCGAACGGCCCAGGTGCTGATCAATCCCACCGATTGCGGCGATCGCCTGACGCCCAACGAGATGTCCTGCGCGCCGCTGCTCGATCCGTCCCAACTGCGAACGCCCGAGGGATTCCCCAAGGCTCTCTTGAATCCCGACCAGCGCGTGCGACGCGAGGCCGCCGCCGCGCTGGCGAGGGATGCGCGGCCCACCATCCGCGCGCTCGCGCCGAAATTGATGCCGCTGCTCCTGGATCCGATCTCCGATGTCCGCGCGCAGGCTTGCTGGGCCGTGGGCGAGCTCGGAATGACGGCGGCGCGCGCCGGACTGCTGGCGAATCTCGAACACCGCAGTCCGGCCGTGCGTCGCGAGGCGCTGCGCGCTCTCGGCAAGATGTTCCACGGCGATGCCGATGTCGCGGCGGCGATCGAGCGTCTGCGCGCCGACGTCGACCCGGTCGTGCGCGTGGCAGCCGGTGGAAGCTCGGGCGCGCTGGCCGAGCGCAGCGAACCGGCTTCGATCCCCTTCGAGCGGCGCTAGCCGTCCCTTGAACGCGGGCGGCTAGGCGGGCAAACCCTCGATGCCGGGCGCGCCGCCACGGACCTCCGCGGAGCGCGCCTCACCCGCGCGCCGCTCCTCGGCGAGCTCGCGCAGCGTCCGATTCTCGAGCGACTCGCGCTCGGCCCGCGCCAGCCCGAGCAGCGCGGCGCGCGCTCGGTCGGCGCGACCGCCGGGTTCGCGCCAGGAGTCGTCGGGACGGCCGCGCAAGGCCGCGAGCACATCGGTCACGACGATTCGCTCGGGCGCGCGCGCGACCAACCAGGCGGCCTCGGGCGTGCCTTGGACTTCGGCGACGAGTCCGGCGCGGCGCAGATCGGAAAGCAGGCCCCACAACGGCCCCTCGTCGATGCCGCAGCGCTCGGCGAGCTCCCGCAACGGGCGCGGGGCCTCGTTCGCGGCGAAGGCGGCCGACAACTCGAGCATCGCCAGCAGGCCCTGGTCCTCGCGCGAGGCCTGATTCGCGGCACCGCCGTCGGCGCTGCGCGCGCGCGTCGCGCCCCGCTGCATCGCGGAAGCGAGTTCGGCGCCGAACAGCACCGTGACCCAGCACACATAGACCCAGATCAGGAAGATAGGGATCGCGGCGAAGCTCGAGTAGAGCGCGTTGTACTTCGCAAGACCCACCTGGAACTTCACGTGCAGCACCTGCGAGAGCTGCCAGGCCGTGCCACCGACGATCCCCCCCAGCAAGGCCGGCACCAGGCGATTGGTGGTGTTCGGCATGGTCAGGTACACGAAGGTGAACGCCGCCCAGATCGACAGCAGCGGCACCAACGGCACGAGCACGTCGAGCAGCGGACCCAGGTGCAAGGTGCGATCCGCCCATTCGACGACGGCCTGCGTCTCGGCCGCCGCGGTCACTCCGGTCGCACCGATGACCAGCAGCGGAGCGAGCAGCACGATCGCGAGGTAATCGGGGATCTTGCGCAGCAGCGCGCGATCGCGTCGGATCCCGTAAATCGCGTTGATCGTGCGCTCGATGCTGGCGAGCAGTTGGATCACGGTCCAGACCAGCAACAGGAGCCCGATGCCGCCCAGGCTGCCCACGTCGGTCTTCGACACGAACTCCAGCACCTTCTCGATGGCCAGCCGCAGCTGAACCTGCGTCGGGTTGACGGCGACCGCTTCCTCGGACGGCGGAAGGAACTCCAGCGGCAGCCCGCGCACTTCGCTCGCGCCCGCGGGCAGCACGCCGACCGCGCGATCGAGGAACGGGCGGATCACCTCGCTCTGCAGGGAATCGTAGGCCCCCAGCCCCTTGGCGAGGGAGAAGGCGAAGGCGAGCAGCGGCACCAGCGACAGCACCGTGATGTAGGTCAGCGCCGCGGCGCGCAGATTGCACTGGTCGGCCACGAAGCCGCGCAGGGCCAGGTAGCCGGCGCGCAGGCTCGCCAACGCCCAGCCGCGCGGGCCGCGCGCCTTGCGCGCGCCTTCGCTCCAGATGCCGCGCTCGAAGAAGACGCGCAGCGACGCAGGGACGAACCACGAATCGAACAGGCGCTGCCGTGCTGCCATTCCAGAACCGTAGCCGCCGCGCGCCGGCGTTGCCAGGGCCCGCGTTGCCGAGCCCGCGACTGGCCGCGCGGAACCGCGGTGTCAACCGGGCGCGCGGTGCCGGCGGCTCACCAAGAGTAGTGGACGGTGTAGGCGACCTTCACTTCGCCGTCGGCCGGCACGGCGACATCGAACTCGATCGTCTGCGCGTCCTTTTTCTTCCACTCCTGGGTGGGTTTCACGATCTGCCAGTTCGTCCAGCGGTACAGGTGCTCGACCACGCGCACCGTCGCCGGCTCGCGCTTGTGGTTGCGCAGGGTCACCTCGAAGGTCTCGTCCATCCACCGACCTCGTGAATCGATCTTGAAGTCGGTCCGCGAGCGCTCGCCGACGAGGTCGAACGAGTTGCCGACGTACACGCGCACGAGCTCGTCCTTCGGCGTGTGGTCGATCTCGTTCTCGCCGAGGAATTCGAGCTGCGCGTCGTCGTCGCGCTGATAGAAGCGCAGCCGGCCCTTGGGCAGCGGCATGCCGAGCCGGTTGGCTTCGGAGTTCTGGAACTCGCGCATCACCCAGACCTTCTTCTGCGACTGCGTGCCGTAGCCCGGATCCT
>VGZE01000014.1 GCA_016872755.1 Planctomycetota bacterium | reverse complement strand
CCGCGTCGATCCGGCCGCGCGACAGGCCGCCGAGGACCTGATCTTCGACCGCCGGCGCGAGGGCTACGACCCGCTGCAGGCGCTGCTCAAGCTCTTCGAGGGCGCGCAGGTCAAGGCCAAGGCCGCACGCAAGGCGCCCGAGGACGTCTTCGAGCGGCTCAAGTGGCGCATCGTCGAGGGCGAGCGCATCGGCCTCGAGGACGACCTCGGCGTCGCGATGCAGTCGAAACGACCGCTCGACATCATCAACAAGGACCTGCTCGACGGCATGGGCGTCGTCGGCGACCTGTTCGGCCGCGGCGAGATGCAGTTGCCGTTCGTGCTGCAGTCGGCCGAGGTGATGAAGGCCGCCGTCGCGTGCCTCGAGCCGCACATGGAGCGCGCCGACGGCGACAGTCGCGGCAAGCTCGTGCTGGCGACCGTGCGCGGCGACGTGCACGACATCGGCAAGAACCTCGTCGACATCATCCTCACCAACAACGGCTACACGGTCTACAACCTCGGCATCAAGCAGCCGATCCAGTCGATCCTCGAGGCCGCGGAGAAGCACAAGCCGCACGCGATCGGACTCTCGGGCCTGCTCGTGAAGAGCACGGTCATCATGCGCGAGAATCTGGAGGAGATGAACAAGCGCGGGATCGCCACGCCGGTGATCCTCGGGGGCGCCGCGCTGACGCGCTCGTACGTCGAGGACGACTGCCGCCGCATCTACAACGGCCCGCTCTACTACGCGAAGGACGCCTTCGAGGGCCTCGACGTCGTGGGCCGCGTCGTTGCCGGCGAGGCCAAGCCCGCGGTCCGGCCGCGCCGCACCGAGCGCGAGCTGTCGACCTCCGAGCTCGCCGAAGCCGAGCTGGCGGCCGACGTCGCCGGCGTCGACGGCTCGACCGCCGACGCGGAGACGACACCCGAGCAGCGCGCGTTGCGCCTGGCCGGCGTGGTCGCAGCCGCCGCGTCCGGCTCTCGACCGGCTCCCGAGGTCGCCGAGCCGCGTATGAACGGCCACGAGCTGCCGCGCGAGTTCGCGTATCCGTCCGCGCCGTTCCTCGGCGCGCGCACGATCGAGTCGATCCACCTGCAGAGCGTGTTCCCGTACATCAACGAGATCACGCTGTTCCAGTTCCAGTGGGGCTATCGGCGCAAAGGCAAACCGGTCGCCGAGTACAAGAAGTTCGTCGACGAGCACGTGCGGCCGATCCTGCACACGCTAGGCCGCCAATGCGCGAAGGAGAAGATCCTCGCGCCGCAGGCGGCCTACGGCTACTGGCGCTGCGTGCCGGAGGGTGATTCGGTCGCGCTGCTCGACCCGCGCGACGACGGCAAGACGGTCGCGCGCTTCCGCTTCCCGCGCCAGCGCGGCAAGCAGCGACTGTGCATCGCCGACTTCTTCCGGCGCGACGGGAAGCCGGACGTGATCGCGCTGCAGGTGGTCACCGTCGGCCAGCGCGCCAGCGACGTCGCGCGCGAGTGGTTCGCGGCGAACCGCTACCAGGACTACCTGCACCTGCACGGGTTGTCGGTCGAGACGGCCGAGGGGCTGGCCGAGTACGTGCACAAGCAGATCCGCGGCGAGCTCGGCATCGCGAACGAGGACGCGCGCGACATGCGCGAGCTGTTCAAGCAGGGCTATCGCGGCTGCCGCTACTCGTTCGGGTACCCGGCCTGCCCGAACCTCGCGGACCAGGAAGTGCTGCTCGACCTGCTCGGCGCCGACAAGATCGGCGTGAAGATGAGCGACGAGCACCAGCTCTGGCCGGAGCAGTCGACGAGCGCGCTGGTGGTGCATCACCCGAGCGCGAAGTACTTCACGATCTAGTGCGCCGGCCGGACCTGAGGGCGTCTGGCGCGGGTAAGCCCCGGACTGCGCTCAGCGACCGCCACGGGTCATGAGCCGGGGCGCTGCCTCAGCGGCGCCAGTCGCGCACGTGCGCGGGCAGCGGGCGCTCCCCCGCCGGCCCGACTTCCTGGCGCGGCTCTCCCACCGCGATCGACAGCGGGAGCTCGCCGGCCCAGTGCTCGAGCGGCAGGTCCTGCGGGTAGTCGCGCGGCCCGCCCTCGCGCTGCTTGCACGACCATTCGTCGAGGCGGATCGCGCAAACCCGCGTCGCCCGAAGCTCGGCTTCGGTCGGCGGCCGAGCTCCGCCCGTGCGGCCCGGAATCACGTGCTCGACGAGCAGGTCCAACGAGCGGCGCTTTTCGTAGAGATCGAGCAGCTCGCAGCCGCGGCCCCAGGCGACCACGCAGCGGTAGTTCATCGAGTGGTTCTTGGTCGAACGCGCCAGCACCAGCGCGTCGAGCAGCGTCACGCACGCGCACACCTCGCCGCCGGCGGCCAGATGGACCAGAGCGCGCTGCTCTTGCGAGCCGTGGAAATGCAGCTCGTCGCCGACGCGCACGTAGGCCATCGGCAGCACGCACGGCGAGCCGCGCTCGACCCAGGACAGGTGGCACACCAGGCCCTCGTCCAGCACGGCGTCACGGAAGGCGGGGTCGGGTCGTGCGCGTTCAGGCTTCTTGCGCAGGCGACTTCGGTCGTGCGTGCTCATCGCGGATTCTTGGGGGGGTACTTGGCGGAGAGCTTGGTCAGGCTCGACAGGCTGCGCAGCGTCGTCGCGACGCCGAGCGCCCGCTCGAGGGCCTTGTTGTCGATCTTGGACTCGCTCTGCTTCGCGCGCGACGACCAGAAGAACTCGCGACCCGCGAAGCGGAAGCGGTCGGCGCTCGTCGCGAGCGCATTCACGCGCGCGCGGGCGTCCGCGCTCGGCGCTGCGGCGAGGAAGCCGATCACTTGCGTGGCCGCGCCGGCGGACTGCGGATCCTTGAATGGGCCGCTCGCGAGCAGTTCGGCGATTTCCGCGGGCGTGCGCAAGAACGTCGCGACTTCGAAGCCGTACTCGGCGAGCAGCGCGCGCTCGATGCGCGCGACCAGCGTCGGACCTGGGCGCAACGCGTGCTCGAAAATGACGTTGCCGCTGGCGATGAACGTGCTGACGTCGCTGCAGCCGAGCCGCTCGAAGGACTTCGCCAGGTCCGCCATGCGAATCACGCGACCGCCGACGTTCACGGCGCGCAGGAAAGCAATTGCTCGAGTCATCGGCTAGTTGCGGCGACGGTACAAGGCCCGCTTGGACTGCGAGGCACGGCCGCCAGCGGAAACAGGGCGCGCAACCAGCACACGTGTGAGCACCCATGACAAAGCGGACATGATCTTCATCGCTCGGGCCGGGGAACCATCGCGCGTGGCGTGTTTGGCGCCCCTATGATGCTGAGGCCATGCAACGCACGCTAGAGCCCGAGGTGATGGACACGCCCGAGGAGGCCGTCGAGTACGACTCGATGGACCACTCCGGTCCGAACGATCGATTCACCACTCGGCTGCTCGAGCTCGGCGTGCACGGTCGCGTGCTGGACATCGGGACGGGACCGGGACATATCCCGGTGCTCCTGTGCGAGAAGCTCGCCGGCGTGCACGTGACCGGCGTCGATCTCGCCGCGCACATGCTCGCGCTCGCGCAGCGCAAGCGCGCTGCCAGCCCGCACCGGCATCGGCTCTCGTTCGAGAGCGCCGACGCGAAGGGTCTGCGCTACGCCGGCGGCTGGTTCGACAGCGTGTGCTCGAACACGATCCTGCACCACATCCCCGATCCGCGTCCGTTCCTGCGCGAGTGCCGGCGCGTGCTCAAGCCGGGTGGGGCGCTGCTCGTGCGCGACCTGATCCGGCCGGACAGCGACGCTCGCGCGCGCGCCTGGACCGAGCAGAACGCCGCCGGCGCGAACGCGCGCCAGAAGGCACTGTTGCACGCGAGCTACTGCGCGGCGTTCACGCTCGAGGAACTGCGCGCGCTGGCCGCCGAGTGCGGGCTCGGCGATGCCGAGGTCGTGCAGGACGACGAGACGCACATGTCGCTGCAGCTCAGCGCGCGCCGTTGAGCTCGACGACGCGCGGTTTGGCGGCGGGCGGCGCGCCGTCGGGCCCGGCGCCGGCAGGCACGACCAGCGTATGTGCGGCCGGATCGGCGTCAGGCCGTAACGGCGGGAGAGCGGGCTGCAGCGGCACCGGCGTGTACTCGACCGTCAATTGCGCCGTGTCGTCCCACCCCCCGTCGGCCTCGAACTCGACGCGGATCACGTTCGATCCGACCTGCAGCGGAATCGGCCCGGCGTTCCAGGTCGACAGCGAGGCATTGACAGTGCCGCCGCCGGACGTGCCCGTGCTGAGGTTTTGCCAGTCCACGTCGAGGTCCTCGTGGATCCCGAGCGTGTACTCGAGGGTTCCCGACAGCGAGACCTCGTCGTCGGAGGTCGCGTAGGTCGCTTCGGTGGTCGGAGATGTGATCACGAGATCGAAGGAGGCGACGATGAATCCCTCGCCGCACGCCGCGATGACCGAGCACGCTGCGAGTCCGAGCACGAGCGGCAACGACCGACTGCGCATCTCTCGATCCTGAGCGACCCTTCGCGATCCCGCAAGTCACGGGCGCGCATCAGCCGCGCAGCAGCACTTTCAACACGCCGCGCTCGGCGGCACGAGCGAACGCGCGCGGGGCATCGCGCAGCGCGAAGCTCTCGGTCACCAGTCCGTCGACGTCGATCGCGCCGCTCGCGAGCAGGCGCAGCGCCGGCGCGAAGGGCCCGCAGCGCGAGCCGATCAGGGTCAGCTCGTCGACGACCACCGGCGCAGTGTCGAGCTCGACCCGGTCGTGCACGGTCGATTTCAATACGACCGTGCCGCGCGGCGCGCAGAGCGCGACCGCCTGGGCAAGACCCCGCGCGCTGCCGGTCGCATCGACGACCAGCGCGAAGGCCTTCGCCGGCAGGCGCTTGGGCAACTGCCGCGCGGTCGCGCCCGCGCGCCGTGCCAGGGCCAGCTTGGCCGCATGTCGTCCGTACATCACGACCTCGGCCCCCGCGTGCACGAGCACGCGCGCGACGAGCTGCGCCAGCCTTCCGTCACCGAGCAGCGCCATGCGCGCGGCGCGCTCGACGCGCACCTGCTCGAGGATCTCGCAGGCCGCGGCCAGCGGCTCGACGAAGACCGCGCGCTCGTCCGTCAGCGCATCCGGCACTCGGTGCAGGTTGCACAGCGGCAGCGTGAAGCACTGCTGGAATGCGCCGGGCTGGCGCACGATCCCGAGCACACTGCGCCGCGGGCAGTGGCGACCGAGCCCGCGCCGACACCACGCGCAGCGCCGGCACGCGACGTTGATCTCGCCGACCACGCGCCGGCCGATCCAGCTCGGGTCTGCGCACGCGACGACGTCGGCGACGAACTCGTGGCCGGGCACGCCGGAAAAACCGTAGTAGCCGCGCTGCAGCTCGAGATCGGTGCTGCAGATGCCGGCAACGCGCAGGCGCAGCAGCGCATGGCCGCGCGGAACGCGCGGTCGCCGCGCGTCGACGACGCGCACGCGGCCCGATCCGAGCATCACGCGTTGCACTGCGACCTCAAGCGAGCTCCGCCCACCAGTCGGGCCGCGAACGCAACTTCACCTGGGCCCCACCGGCCGGATGCGCGAACGCGAGCCCGGCCGCATGCAGGAAATAGCCGCCCGCTCCGGGCACGGCATCGCTGATCGGCGCTCCGCCCGGCCCGAACAGCGGGTCGCCGACGATCGGCGCGCCGCAGGCCGCGAGGTGGATCCGGATCTGGTCCGGTCGGCCCGTGATCGGTTGCGCGGCGACCAGCGAGCACTCCGGCCGGCGGCGCAGCACGCGAATGCGCGTCACCGACGGCTTGCCCTCGGCGCTCGCGGCATGGATCACGAGCGGCCCGTGGCGCAGCTTCCCGATCGGCGTGCGCGCGATGCAGGAGACCGGCAGCTCGGCGCCACGCACGAGCGCGAAATACGTCTTGCGCGGCTCGCACGCGCGAAACTGACGCGCGAGCTCGGCCCGCGCGAGCTCGGTCTTGCCGAAGAGGATGAGCCCCGAGGTGCCGCGGCCGAGCCGGTGAACCGGCGCGGCCGTCGCGCGTTCGATCGCGCTCGCCTGCACGATCCGCAACAAGGTTTGCTCGGAGAATCCGCCGGCCGGCAGCACCTGCAGGCCGGCGGGCTTCTCGACGACGAGCACGTGCTCGTCCTCGAGCACGACACGGAACTCGCGCGGAGCCTCCGGCTCGTCCCACGGGCCGCGGTGATACTCCAGCTCGTCGCCGCCGCGCACGCGCTCGTCCGCGCTCGCCACGCGACCGTTCACGCGCACCGCGCCGCTCTCGATCACGGCGCGCCAAGCCGTTGCATCGGAATGTCGGAAGTGCTCGACGTGGTAGTCGAGCATGCGCATGCCGGCGTGTTCCGGCAGGACGCGATCGCGATAGACATGGCCTCGATTGAGTGTCATCGACTGTGCTGCGCGGACGTGAACAGAGTGTAGCCCGCCCTGATTGCTCCCGAGTCCGCGGCCTGCGTACTCGCGCGGGGCGCTCCGCCGGGTGTCAGCGCCGCCCTGCGGACGGTTCATGGGTTGGAACTCGACGCGCTGCAGAAGCAGTGGGTCGATCACTACTCCAAACCGTGAAGCCGGCGCGCTCCCCCATCGCGAGCGCCCAGTCCATCGTGTAGCGCGCGTTGATCTCGGAGAGCGGATTGAGCACGGTCCGCCCGCTGCCGTCGAGCGCGCGGTGCCGGTACGCGTCGATCCCGAAGGGCCCGCGATAGCCGTGCGCCGCGAGCGCGCGCCCGGCGGCCTCGACCGCCTCCTCGAGCCTCTCGTCGTCCTCGCGTTCGACGGCGCCGAGCTCCGCGCACTCCGTTCTCGTCCACGCGCCGTGCTCGTTCACCTGCTGGAAGCACGGTTGCGAGATCAGGACCGTCCCCGCCACGTCGATCCACGCCGAGCGCGTGTGCTCGCGCACGATCTCGACCCACGGCTCTACGATCAGCGGCCCCAGGCGCAGCGAGGCGACGAGCCACGCGAGCTCGCCCGCGTCGGGCCGCCCGCTTGCGATGCGTCGGCGACCGCGCCCGGCCGCTCCGTACGAGCGCCGCACCAGCCACCCGCGCGGCGCGGGTGAGGCCAGCGCGTCCAGGACCTCGTCGAGCGCGGTCACACTGCGCTTGTCGAAGCTCGCGCGCTGCAGCGGCTCGCGCACGAGCGCCGCGAACGGCCGCGCGTTCGCCATCCGCAAGGTCTCGAGCGGCGGTGCCGCGACCGGCCGCGCGCCGACCGCGTGCAGCATCGAGAGCGCGCGCGGCGTCGGGCACCACGCATACCCGGCGAGCCCGTGCAGTCGTTGCGCGAGCGGCCCGCCGGGCGCGCGTCGGACCGCGGCGACGACCTCATCGGTCACGAGGAGGTCCTGCGGCGCGACCAGCGTGCCGATCAGGCGCTCGCGCTCGCGCGCGACGATCGCGGCCAGGTGCCGCGTCGGCGCGTAGTTGCGCGGCGCCTCGAGCTCGCTCTCGGCGTCGAGGTTCAGCACCCAGGCGCGCGGCTCGTTCACGCACGCCTCCCCAGATGCGTCGGCGGCTCGCGCTCGAGCCGCGCAAGGAAGGCCTCGTCGAGCCCGGCGCGACGGCGCGCGATGCGATTGAGCGGCCGCCCCTGCAGCACGGCCGGCGACAGGGGCGCCGGCAGCGCCGCGCGCCACGCATCGTAGTCGAGCGCGCGACCGCTGAAACGCTCGAACCACTGCCGCGCGAACGCGACATGCGCGATCTCGTCCTGCTCGACTCGCTCGAGGATCCGCGCGCCGGCCTCGTCGCCCGCGGCGCGGAAAGCGGCCGCGTAGCGCGCGCTGTGTTCGAGGTTCGCGCCCTCGAGGCCCAGGCCCTGGAGCGCGACGAAGGCCGCGGGATCCGTGCAGGTCGGCACGCGCTGCCAGAACCAGTCGCGCACCGGATGCGCGCCGTAATCGATGCCGAGCTCACGGAGGTGCGCGCGGTACAGCGCGAGGTGCTCGAGCTCCTCGAGCGCGAGGCGCAGCAGCCCGCGGCGGAATTCGAGCGGCGTTGCCGGGAAGGCGAGCACGGCCCAGGCGAACAGCTCGGCGGCCTGCAGCTCGTGGTGCACGAACGTGTGCACGAGTTCGGCGCGCAGCCGCGGGTCGCGCAGCGCCGTCGGCCGCGGCGCGGAAGGGCTGCGCGCGACGACCCGCAGCTCGCGCGGCCGGCCGGGGACACGGAGGCGCCGCGCGGGTGGATTCGCCTCCCACGAGCGGGTCTCCGCCGGATCGGGCGGCGCCGGCGGCTCGAGCTTGGCCTGCAGCTCGCAGGTTGTCGCGAATTCGTGACACCAGCGCTCGACGCTGCCGGCTGCGGGCAGCGCGTCGGAGGTGGGGCAGGACTCGACTCGGGGCATCGCGGGCCCGCCATCATGCCGTCCCGAGCTTGAACCGCGGCTCCGATCGTGTGGAATCTGCGCCATGCACGCTCATGCAGCGCCCGAGCAAGAGACCGCGGAACTCGGCCGGCTGCGCGCGGAGCTCGCGCGCGTGTTCGGAATCGCCGAGCTGCGTCCGTTCCAGGAGCAGGCGATCTGCGCGAACCTCGCCGGCCGCGATCTCCTGCTGGTGCTGCCGACCGGCGGCGGCAAGAGCCTGTGTTTCCAGGGGCCTGCTCTCGTACGCCGCGGGCTCACGCTGGTCGTCAGCCCGCTGATCGCGCTGATGAAGGACCAGGTCGACGGCCTCCGCGAAAACGGTGTCGCGGCCGCGATGCTCACGAGCGCGCAGGAGCCCGAAGAGCGGCGGGCGGTGCACGCGGCGCTCGAGAACGGCGAGCTGCGATTGTTGTACGTGTCGCCCGAACGGCTGGCCGTCGACGGCTTCGTCGAGCACCTCGTCGCGCTCGGCCTGGCCGCGATCGCGATCGACGAAGCGCACTGCATCAGCCACTGGGGCCACGATTTCCGGCCGGAGTACCGCCAGCTCGGCCGGCTGCGACAAAGAGCGCCGGGTCTGCCGCTGCACGCGTACACGGCGACGGCCGACGAGCGCGTGCGCGCTGACATCGTCACCGAGCTCGGCCTGGCCGACCCGCTCGTGATCGTCGCGCCGTGCGACCGCGCGAACCTCGTCTATCGCGTGCAACCGCGGCGCGAACTCTCCAAGCAGTTGCGCGAGGTGCTCGAGCGCCACCGCGGCGAGGCCGGCATCGTGTACTGCATCTCGCGCAAGGAGGTCGAACGCGTCGATGCCGAGTTGCGCGCCGCGGGCTATCGCAGCATCGCCTACCACGCCGGCCTGTCGGCCGAGGTGCGCAAGCGCGCGCAGGAGGCGTTTTCGAACGAACGCGTCGACATCGTCGTGGCCACGGTCGCCTTCGGCATGGGCATCGACCGCACCGACGTGCGCTTCGTCGTGCACGCGGCTCTGCCCAAGGGCCTCGAGCAGTACAGCCAGGAGACCGGACGCGCGGGCCGCGACGGACTGACGGCCGAGTGCGTGCTGTTCCATACCGGCGCCGACTACTTCAGTTGGAAAACGCTGTTGGAGCGCTCGCACGAGGAGGCGCGCGCGGCGGGAGACGAGCCGGATCCGTCGGCGCTCGCCCATTCACTCGAGCGCCTGGGCGAGATGCGCGACTACGCGTCGCGCTTCGTGTGCCGCCACAAGCAGCTGGTCGAGCACTTCGGGCAGACCTGGAACGCGGAGGGCGGCTGCGAGGCCTGCGATGTCTGCCTGGGCGAGCTCGCGCCCGCGCCGGATTCGACGATCCTGGCGCAGAAGATCCTGTCGGCGGTCGTGCGCTGCCAGCAGCGCTACGGCGCCGCGCATGTGACCGACGTGCTGCGCGGTGCGAACACCGATGCGATCCGGCGCGCGGGCCACGATCGGCTCTCGACTTACGGGTTGCTGAGCGCGAACTCGATCGCCGAGGTGCGCGCGTGGATCGATCAGCTCGTCGGCCAGGACCTGCTGCGCATCAGCGGCGAGCGCTACCCGATCCTGGTCGTGTCCCCGACCGGGAGCGAAGTGCTCAAGCGGGAGCGCGAGGTCGTGCTGTATGCGCTGCCGGTCGCGCAGCCCAAGCGCGCGCGAGGCACGCGAGCCCCCTCGGCCGAGGCCTCCGCGGGGTCGGCGGATCTGGCGCTGTTCGAGCGGTTGCGCGCGCTGCGGCGCGAGCTCGCGCGCGAACGCGCGGTTCCGCCCTACGTGATCTTCAACGATCGCACGCTCGAGCAGATGGCGGCGCAAAAGCCGCGCTCGGTGGAAGCGTTCCGCGCGGTCAAGGGCGTCGGCGACAAGAAGGCCGCCGATCTGGGTCCAGCCTTCCTGGCGTGCATCGCGAGCGCCGACTGAACGACGGAATCAGGTCTGCCCGGTCCAGTCGGGCTTCGCCGCGGCCTTCCAGCGCGCGCGGATCGAGCGCTCGAATTCCGCGGAAAGCGGCCCGGCCCGCAACAGCTCCGCGTTCTGCTTCCAACGCTCGGGCTTGGTCGTTCCGACGATCAGCACGCTGACACCGGGCTGCATCGCGGTGAAGCGCATCGCGATGCCGGCGGCACCATCGGGCCCCTGATTCGCGCGCGCCTCGCCGAGAGCGAATTCGTACTTCAGCACCTGCAGCCGATTCCAGTACTCGACGTGGTAGCCGTTCGTCGGGCTCTGGTCGTAGCGCCAGGCGGCGTTCGCGATCGGGCGCTTCGCGATCACGCCCATCTGCTTCTCCTTGGCCAGCGGCAGCACGAGCTCGATGCACTCCTGGTCGCAGAAGTTGATCGACGTCTGCAGCGCGTCGAAGCGCCCGCACTCGACCGCGTAGCGAGCGGCCTTCGAATCGCCGCTGTAGCCGATATAGCGCGTCTTTCCGGCGCGCTTGGCCTCCTCGAGCGCCTCGATCGCCTCGCCCTTCTGGAGTTCCTCGAGCGAGCACGAGTGCAACTGCAGCAGGTCGACCGCGTCGGTCTTCAGCCGTTTCAGACTGCGCTCGAGCGACGCGAGCAGGCGTCCCTTCGTCCACGCGCCGTCCGCGCTCGCTCCGTCGACGGCGTGACCGCACTTGGTGAACAGGTAGAAGTCCTTGCGGCGATGACCGATCGCGCTGGCAATCTGCACTTCGGAATCGCGGTAGCATTCGGCGGTGTCGACGACGTTGAGGCCAGCGTCGAGGGCGGTGTTGAGCAGCGTTTCGATGGTGGACTGCTCGGTTTGCTCGAAGCCGATCTCGGCGCCGCCGAAGCCGAGCACGGTCACGCGCATGTCGGTCTTGCCGAAGGGTCGGCGCTCGAGCTCGGACGGCGCGGCCGGCGCCGAAGGCTGTTGCGCCCACCCGGTCGCCCATCCGGGAACCGCGAGAACCGCCCCACCGGCGGCGGAGAGCTGCAGGAAGTGGCGACGCGATGGCGAGAGTCGATGCATCAGTGGCTCCTGGAGTGGGATGCGCCTGTGGGCCCGCACGGCCAGCATAGTTCCGCTGTCCCGGAGACGCAGTAGGGTCCATTCTCCCTGGGCTCGCAAACCATTCGCGTTCATCTTCTGTTCCCCTCGTCTCGCTCAGGCGACGGGCGCGCGCGCGGTCGCCGTAGGCGGACCATCCGCGCGAATCCGTGCTAGTCTCGGTGCGAGGTCGGATGCCGGTCCGACTCGTTCCATCACGAGGCACTTCATGCAGATGCATCGATCGTTCGTGCTCACGCTCGCCGCTTGCGGCGCAGTCGCGGGCTGCTCATCGGAGTCGTCGACGACCGGCACAGCGCAAGTCGTCGACGGCGCCGTCGCAAGGTTGAAGCTCCATCAGTCGCCCTGAGGGGGATGTGTCGCCACCGTGCGTGGCGCCCTCGAACCCCTCGCGGGAATCAAGCAGATTCAGATCAAGGCCGGCGTGAAGGAATTCAGCGTCGTGTACGACGCCGCGAAGATCCAGCCGGCCGCCATCGCCAAGGCGGTCGAGGGCTCCGGCGAAGGGGTGGACCTCCAACCCTGACTCCGATCGCCGCGGGTGAGCCGACCGGGCTCGCCCGCGTGCATTTCATGGATTGAACCTGGCGCGCCCCGAGGCGGCACGGGCGAGGAAACCTACGGGGACGAAGGCACCCGCCCTCCACAAGAGCGCGCGTCCCGTGCAATACTGGCGGGATGCGAATCCCGTCGGTTGCACGCGCCGCGCTGTGCTCGCTGTTGATCGTTGCACTACCGACGATCGCGCGATCGGCAGCGTCCGATCCGACCCGATCGGAAGTTCGCTACACACGCGACATCCGGCCGATCCTGTCCGACAGTTGCTTTCGCTGCCACGGCCCGGATCCGTCCTCGCGCGAAGCCAAGCTGCGTCTGGACACGTTCGAGGACGCGACTGCGGAGCGGCGGCGCGGCGCCGCGATCGTGCCGGGCTCGGCCGAGCGCTCACTGCTGCTCGAACGCGTCGCGCACCCGGACGCCGACCAGCGCATGCCGCCCGCCGACAGCGGCAAGCACGCGCTCGACGAGCGGAAAATCGCGCTGCTGCGCGAGTGGATCGACGCCGGCGCCGTCTATGAACCGCACTGGGCCTTCGTGCCGCCGGTACGGCCCGCGGTCCCCGAGGCCGGCGCCGCATCCGATGGCGGCGCCTGGGCGCGCAACGAGATCGATCGCTTCGTGCTGGCCGAGCTGCGGCGCGCGGGCCTCGATCCGGCGCCCGAGGCCGATCGCGACACGCTGCTGCGCCGCCTGTTCCTCGACGTGACCGGACTGCCGCCCACGCCCGAAGAACTCGACGCGTTCGCCGCCGACGAGCGCCCCGACGCCTTCGAACGCTGGATCGAGCGGCTCTTCACGGAGGAACCGTACAAGACGCGCCAGGCCGAGCACCGCGCAACGACCTGGATGGACCAGGCGCGCTACGCGGACACGAGCGGCATCCACATGGACGCGGGCCGACAGACCTGGTTGTGGCGCGACTGGGTGCTCGACGCGTATCGCCGGAACATGCCGTTCGACCGCTTCGCGCTCGAGCAGCTCGCCGGCGACTTGCTGCCCGACGCGACGGTCGAGCAGCAGATCGCGAGCGGCTTCAACCGCAACCACGTGACGACCGACGAGGGCGGCGCGATCGCCGAGGAGTACCTGGTCGAGTACGCGGTCGATCGCGTCAACACGACGAGCTCGGTCTTCCTCGGGCTCACCATGGGCTGCGCGCGCTGCCACGACCACAAGTTCGATCCGCTGACGCAGGACGACTACTACCGCCTCTACGCGTATTTCAATTCGATCGACGAGCCGGGCCTGTACTCGCAGCTTCCCGACCCGCAGCGCGCCTTCGAGCCGTTCCTGGTCGTGCCGACGCACGAACAGGAGGCGCGCATCGGCGAGCTGCGCGCCGAGCGCACGTCGGTGCAGGCGCAGGTCGACCTTCCGGCGCCCGAGGACGAGCAGAATTTTGCACGCTTCCTCGCCGAGGTGCCGGACGAAGCCGGCGTCGCATGGGCGCGCAGCGAGCTCGTCTCGGCGAGCGCGCGCGGCGGAGCGCAGCTGGTCCGACAGCCCGATGACTCCGTGCTCGCGACCGGAGCGAATCCCGACGTCGACGAGCACGTTTTCACGCTGCGCACCGAAGCCCAGGATCTGCGCCTGTTGTGCCTGGAGGCGCTGCCCGACGCCGGGCATTTCGAGGGCCGCGTCGGTCGGGCCGACAACGGCAACGCCGTGCTCTCGCGCATCGTCGTCGAAGCGCGCGCGCTGAGCGGCGAGCCGCGCAGCGAGGTCGTCGAACTCGGCTGGGCCTGGGCCGACATCGAGCAGGACAACGGCGATTTCGGCGTCGTCAACGCACTCGACGGCGCGGGCGCGCGCGGTTGGGCCGTGGACGGCCATCGCCAGGCAGGCGGCCGCGTCGCGCTGTTCGCCTCGCGCGCGCCGTTCGGCTACGCGGGCGGCACCGAGCTGGTCGTCAAGCTGCAATACGATTCGGTCTACGCGCGGCATACCTTCGGCCGCGTGCGGCTGTCGGTCGGCTCGATCGGCGCACGCGGGCTCGAGTTGCTCCCGCTCGCGCGCAGCGGCTGGCACCTCGTCGGCCCGTTCCCGCATGCGTCGGCCGCTCAGGCCTATGAGGCCAAGCATGGGCCCGAGGAGGGCGCGACGCTCGAGTTCGGCCGCAACTTCGGTTCGGGCAACCAGACCTGGCGCTTCGATTCCGAAGCGCGTGACGCGCGCCTCAACAAGCTGCCGCAGGGACTCAACGTCAGCTACATCGGCCAGCGCGTCTTCGCGCCGACCGCGCGCGAGCTGCAGGTCTCGCTGGGCAGCGACGACGGGCTGAGCGTGAGCGTCGCCGGCCGCGAGCAGCACGCCAATCGGGTCGACCGCGCCCTCGCCGCCGACCAGGACAGCGCGAAGCTGGCGTTCCCCGCCGGGGAGAGCGCGCTCGTGCTGAAGATCGTCAACACCGGCGGCGATGCCGGCTTCTACCACCGCCCGGTGCCGCCGCCCGACGAACTCGACGGCGCGCTGGTGGCTGCACTGCTCCCCGTGAGCGCGCGCAATCCGGAGCTGGCCGCGCGACTGCCGCGCGCCTGGCGGCTGGCGCGTTCGCCCGACTACCGCGCGCACACGCAGCGCCTCGCCGCGATCGAGGCAAGCCTCGCCGAGATCGAGAAGTCGCAGCCGCGCACGATGGTGATGCGCGAACTCGCGATGCCGCGCGACACGTTTGTGCTGCGCCGTGGCGAGTACGACAAGCCCGATCGCGAGCGCCGCGTCGAGCGCGGCGTGCCGGCGGCGCTAGGACGCCTGCCCGAGGACGCCCCCGCCGACCGGCGCGGTCTCGTGCAGTGGATGCTCCAAGCCTCGAACCCGCTCTTCGCGCGCGTGGCCGCGAACCGGTTGTGGGAGTCGATCTTCGCCACCGGACTGGTGCGCACGAGCGAGGACTTCGGCCTGCAGGGCGAGTGGCCCAGCCATCCGGAGCTGCTCGACTGGCTGGCGGTCGAACTGCGCGACAACGGCTGGGACCAGCAGCACCTGTTGCGACTGATGCTCTCCAGCGCCACGTACCGGCAGGCCTCCCAGGCGACGCCGCGCGCGCAGGAACTGGATCCGGACAATCGGCTGCTCGCGCGCGCGCCGCGGCGGCGACTATCGGCCGAAGCGCTGCGCGACCAGGCCCTGTACGTGTCGAACCTGCTCGTCGAACAGCTCGGCGGCCCCTCCGTGAAGCCGTACCAGCCCGAAGGACTGTGGCAGGAAATCGCGATGCTCGGCTCGAACACGCGGATCTACGAGCGCGGGCCCGCCGCGGACCTGTGGCGCCGCAGCCTCTACACCTACTGGAAGCGCGCCTGCCCGCCGCCGGCGCTGCTGACACTCGACGCGCCGACGCGCGAGTTCTGCACGGTGCGCCGGCCGGTCACCAACACGCCGCTGCAGGCGCTGGTGCTGTGGAACGATGAGCAGTTCGTCGAGGCGGCTCGCGCGCTGGCCGAGCGCGCACTGTCGGGCGGCAACCAGGACTCGCCACGGCTGATCGAGCTGTGGCGGCGCTGCACCGGGCGCCAGCCCGATGCAGGCGAACTCGCGCTCCTCGAAGGCTCGCTGGCCCGCTTCCGCGAGCGCTTCGGCGACGCGCCCGAGGATGCGGCCAAGCTCGTGGAGATCGGTGCGTCGATGCGCGCACCCGAGCTCGACGCCCGCGAACTCGCGGCCTGGACGATGCTCGCGAGCGCAATCCTGAACCTCGACGCGACGATCACGAGGAGCTAGCCACTTGCACCCATTCGAGCAGCACCACCTGGATCTGACGCGCCGGCGCTTCTTCACGAGCTGCGCATCAGGGTTGTCCGCGGCCCTGGGCAGCGCAGCGCTCGCGTCGCTGCTGCCGAAGCCGCTGCACGCCGCGAGTGCCGCGCCCCTCGCGAGCCCGCTCCTGAATCATGCGCCGCGCGCCAAGCGCGTGATCTACATGCACATGGAGGGCGCGCCCTCGCAGATCGACCTGTACGACTACAAGCCGCAACTGCGCGCGCGTTACGACCAGGACCTGCCCGATTCGATCCGCATGGGGCAGCGCTTGACCGGCATGACCAGCGGCCAGGCGCGCTTCCCGATCGCGCCTTCGATCTTCAAGTTCACGCGCTACCAGAACAACGCCGACGGCGCCTGGCTCAGCGAGCTCTTGCCGCACACCGGCGCGATGGCCAAGCACCTGTGCATCGTGCGCTCGATGCACACCGAAGCGATCAACCACGAGCCCGGCATCACGTTCTTCCAGACCGGCAACCAGCAGCCGGGCCGGCCGAGCTTCGGTGCCTGGGCGAGTTACGGCTTGGGCAGTGCGAACGCCAACCTGCCGACCTTCGTCGTGATGATCACGCAGGGCATCGGCAACATGCAGGCCCTGTCGGCGCGCTTCTGGGGCTCGGGCTTCCTCCCCAGCGAGCACCAGGGCTGCAAGTTGCGCTCCAGCGGCGACCCGGTGCTCTACCTGGAGGATCCGCCGGGGGTCACGCGCGCGGACCGCCGCGCGTGGCTCGATCTGGTCGGCGAGCTCAACGAGAAGGAGGCCGCGCGGACGCTCGACCCCGAATTGCGCGCGCGCATCGCGCAGGCCGAGATGGCCTATCGGATGCAGGCGAGCGTGCCGGAGCTGACGGATTTCTCCGACGAGGACGAGCGCACGCTCGAGCTGTACGGTCCCGACGTGAAGAAGCCCGGCACCTTCGCCGCGAGTTGCCTGCTCGCGCGGCGCCTCGCCGAGCGCGGCGTGCGCTTCATCCAGCTCTACATGCGCGGCTGGGACCAGCACGGCAATCTGCCCGGCGAACTCAAGTCCCAATGCGACGCGGTCGACCGTCCGCAGGCCGCGCTGCTCGAGGACCTCGAACGCCGCGGTCTGCTCGACGAGACCATCGTGATCTGGTCGGGCGAGTTCGGCCGGACCTGCTACAGCCAGGGCACGCTGACGAAGGACAATTACGGACGCGACCACCACCCGCGCTGCTTCTCGCTGTGGATGGCCGGCGGCGGCGTGCGGCCGGGCATCGTCTTCGGCGAGACCGACGACTACTCGTACAACATCACGAAGGACCCCGTCAGCGTTCACGATCTGCACGCGACGCTGCTGCACCTGCTCGGCTTCGACCACCAGCGCCTGAGCTACCGACACCAGGGCCGGGATTTCCGGCTCACCGACGTGTTCGGCGAGGTCCGTCGCGAGCTCATCGCATGAGCATCGACTCCTCCGACAGCGCGCCGGCCGCGGCGCTGCAGGCGTGGGTCGAGTTCTTCGGTCGCCTGCACCCGCTGCTATTGCACGCGCCGATCGGCCTGCTCGTCGCCATCGCGCTCTTGCGTGCCTGGCAGTTCGCGCGCCGGCGCCGCGCCGATGCTTCCGATGCCGCGGCCACCAGCGTGATCGGCCTGGAGCGCGCGATCGGCATGCTGTGCTGGGCCACGGCCTTCGCGGCCTTGCTGACCGCCGGCGCCGGGCTGGTGCTCGCGCGCGAGGACGCCTACGTGACGAGCACGACCCTCGATCGCCATCGGCTGCTCGGCATCGCGATCGCCGTCGGCGTGCTGATCGTCGCGTTGACGCATGGACGGCCGCGTCTTCAAGTCGTCCACCATGCCGTCCTGATCGCGAGCCTGGCCGCCACCGCATTCGGAGGGCATCTCGGGGCGGAGCTCTCGCACGGAGCGGGCTTCCTGACCGAACCGTTCCGCGAACGCGTCCGGATGGCTGATCCGCCGACCGCGCTCGAAGTCTCCACCGATGGTCCGGCGCGCGTCTACGAGGAACGCATCGCGCCGATCCTGGCCGGGTATTGCATCGACTGTCACGGGCCGACCAAGCGCAAGGGGAGTCTCGCGCTGCACGGTCCCGCGGAGATCGAACTCGGCGGCATCTCAGGCGACGTGCTGTCGCGCGCGAACCCCGCGGCCTCGGAGCTGCTGCGTCGCGTGCACGTGCCGATCGACGACGACGAATGCATGCCCCCCGCGGGCAAGCCGCGCCCCAACGCCGCGGAGCTGGACGAGCTTCGTCGCTGGATCGAGGCGGGCGCGCCGCTGCCCGCGACCGAGCTCGAGCCGATAGCGCCACAGGTCGAGCTGCCGGTGCAGCGCGCATCCGTGGTCGAGCCGCCCGCCGATGCCGTCGCCAAGCTGCGCGCGAAGTTGCTGCACGTGCAGCGGCGCACACCGGACTCGCCGCTGCTGTGGATCGACGCGGCCGCGATCGCGCCGACGCTGCGCGATGATCAGGCGCTGGAGTGGCTCGGGCCGCTCGCGCCGCACATCGCCGACCTCTCGCTCGCCCGCTCCGGGGTCGGCGATGCGCTGGCGCCCCTGCTTGCGCGGATGGAACGCCTGGAGCGCCTGGACCTCTCGGCCACGCGCATCGGTCCGGTCACACTGCGCGCGCTCGGCGGACTGCCCGAGCTGCGCGAGCTGGTGCTCACGCGCACGGCCCTCGTCACGTGCACGGTCGAGGACTTCGCCGGGATGCCGGCGCTGGCGAACCTGCGCGTGTGGAACAGCGGGCTGCAGCGATCCGTGATCGAGGCGCTGCAGGCAGCGCGACCCAACCTGCGCATCGATGACGGAACGGACCTGCGCTCGCAGCCACTCGAGACCGAGGAAGCGCTCGCGCTGACGAGCGATGCGCCACTCTCGACAGCCGGCGCTGAGGCTCCGGCAGCGGTACCGATCAACACGATCTGCCCGGTTTCCGGCGCGCCCATCAAGCCCGGGTTCACGCGCGAACACGAGGGCCGCCTGATCGGCTTCTGCTGCAACCAGTGCCCGCTGGCCTTCGACGCGGACCCGGGTTCCTTCGCCGCGAAGCTGCCCTGACGCAGATGCGCAGCAACTCGGACGTCTAAGCGTTCCTCGACGCCCTACTCCGGCGGCAATTCGTACACGCCGTGCCGGCCGCCGAGCAGGCGCTTCTGACGCACGAGCTCGTCCCACACGTCCCGCCCGTAACGGTTGGGCGGCGTGATGCCGACGATCGACGAGTGGCGGCCGCTGCTCATCGGACCCCCGCCGATGCTCGACTCCGAGTCGAGCCGCGTGATCTTCAGGGTCTTGCGAAAGGCCGTCATCGCGCGCCGCAGCACCTCGCGGTCCTGCTCGGGCAAGATGCGCTTGCCACTGTTCCATTCGGCGAGCAGCGCCTGCAGCCCGGCGAGGTCCTGCGCGTCGAGCAGTGCGGCGATCATCGGCTCCTTCGCGCGAGTCGGCGCGAGAGCCGCGCGCGCCTCGGCCCAGGGAGCCGGGTCGGTCGGACTGGCCGCGACCGCAGCGGCGACGCGCCCGAGGACCGTGCTCAACAACGCCATCTGCGGATCGAACATGGTGCGATCGTAGCGCCCACACGGCTCGGCGGCGTGGCCGCGGTTCCGAGGATGCCGATTCGTCGCGCAGCCGGCGGCGCGCGCGTGGCGAGAATCCTTCGAATCGTCAGTGCGCCGGCTCGGCTGCCGCCGGCTGCGGCACCGGCTGACCCGGCTTCCAACCTGCGTCCCGCATGCGCTGCAACAGCTCGAGCGTGCGCTCGCGCTCCGCGTGGCACAGCAGCAACAGCAGATCGCCCGACCGCGACCACTCCAACGCCGTCCGCACCGCCTCGATCTCGCTCGGCGCGAACGCGATCGCCTGGTCGGGCGCTCCGGCGCGCCGCATCTCGGCATCGAGCATGCCGACCACCTGCCCGGGCGGACGCCCGCGCAGGTACTTGTGCATCTCCTTGAGCACGGTGAGATCCGGCCGCGCTGCCCACGTCAGCCGCGCGAGCTCGAGGATCGACGCATCGTCGCGGTCGCCCGCCTGCCCGACCAACACCGCCCAGCGCTTCGGAGCGAGCGCCCGCGCCATCTCGAAGAGCGCCTCGAAGCCGTGCGCGTTGTGCGCGAAGTCGACGATGCAGCGCACGGCCTCACCGCGCGGGCCGAGTTCGAAGACATTGAGGCGCCCCGGATTCGCGTCTGGCGTCGACTCGAACCCCTCGAGGCCGCGCGCGATCGATTCCGCAGGCGCGCCGAGGTGGAATGCGGTCGCGGCGGCGGCGAGGCAGTTCTCCACGTTGTGCCGAGCCGTCCCCCCCATCGCGATCGGAATCCGCTCGATGCGGCCGAGCGCGTGCACGCGGCCGCCTTCGAGCAGGGTCAGGATGCCGTCGCGCACGACGCAAGCCGTTCCGCCCGCGGCAAGGTGCGCCGCCACGAGCGGATTGCGCTCCGAGCGCGCGAACCACGTGATCGGTGCCTGCACGGTTCGCGCGGGCGCGTGCAGGAGTTCGCAGTCTGCGTTCAACACGACCCGGCGCGCGATGCGCGTCACCACGAACTTCGCATCGGCGAGCAGCTCGAGCGTCGCATTGCCGAATTCGCCGAGGTGATCGGCCGCGATGTTCGTGATCGCCGCGACATCGACCGATTCGAGGGCCATGCCGCGGCGCATGATCCCGCCGCGCGCCGTCTCGAGAACGGCCAGCTCCGTGCGCGGGTCGCGCAGCAGGAGCCGCGCGCCAACCGGCCCGGAGTAGTCGCCACGATCGAGGATCTCGTCGTCGACGCGCACCCAGTCCGTCGAGGAGAGCCCGGTGTGCTTTCCCCAGGCCTTGCCGATCGCTCCCAACAGGCGCACGGTCGTCGTCTTGCCGTTCGTGCCCGTCACGATCGCGGTGGGAATCGCCCGCAGCTCTGACCACGGCACTGCAGCGGCGGCGGGCAGCGCGTCGAGTGCGTAGTTCCTCGACCAGCGGCCGTGGCCGACGCTTGCGAGCTTGTCGTCCCAGTAGAACGGGACGCCGTGCTCGATCGCCGCCGCGCGCAGCGCCGGCAAGCGCGGGTTGCGCTGGGCGTCGATCTTCTCGCGCAGCGCGCTCGCCGCCGCCGCCAGGGTCGCCGCGTCGCGCGGCGACTCGCCGCGCAGCACCTCGCACGCCGATGCGAACGCCCACTCGTTGACCTCGGTCGCCGCGAGCAGCGCGTCCATCGGCGCCGAGATCGCGAGCATCGCGCCGCCGGGAAACACGCGCGCGGCGGCCTCTTCGCGCTGCCACCCGACCAGCGGGAGGATTCGCGCGAGCTCGCCGCGCCATGCGCGCACGAGTGCGTTGCCGTCCTCGTGCTGCTCGAGGCCGACATCGAGGATCGCGCTCGGGCGGTCCCACAAGAAGTTCGCGCCGCGCAGGCGGCGCGAGTCACGCTGGATCATCGTGCGAGCTCCGCCTCGAGCTAGTCCTCGAGCTCGCGCGCCAGGCGCACACCGCGCTCGTCGCGCACGAGACCATCCATGCCCGCGCTGAGCGCGCCGACCTCGCTCGGCTCGAACGCGAGCGGCAGCACGGCCTTCGCCACCGGCGCCTGCTTGTGGAACTCCGGCTTGAAGCCGGTGATCTGCTTCCAGCAGCGCTGGATGTTGTCGCCGAACGCGAGCAGGAGATCGCCCGCCTTGCACAACCGCAGCGCGTGCTCGAGCGCCTGTGATTCCTCGGGGATCATGTCGATCTCCTTCGCCTCCACCCCGCACTGCAGCAGCGTATCGCGCAGCATGCGCGGCACCTCGTCGGCCCCGCGCCCGCGCAGCCCGTCGTCGCGCCGCACGACGTAGTGCTTGAACTTGCCGGCGCACAGGCGCGCCATTTCGACGATGTCCTCGTCGCGCCGATCGCCGGGGGCGGCCAGCACGATCATGCGGCGGCCCTTCACGTCGAGGCGCTCGACGAGCTGCACCATCGCTCCGATCGCGGCCGGGTTGTGCCCGTAGTCGAGGATCACCTTGAACGGGTGGTCGTCGCAGATGTTCATCCGCCCCGGCGCCTGGAAGAAGCTCGTGTCGAAGGTCCGCAGTCCGTGCCGGATCTCCTCGAGCTTGATCCCCATCGAGAACGTGATCGCCGCGGCGAACATCGCGTTCTGCACGTTGTGCAGCGCTTTGCCCTCCAGCGTCGCCGGCACGAGGTGCGTCCAGAGCAGCGGCACGTGCGCGCCCTTGTCGTAGATCGTGATCATGTGGCCGTTCATCGCCTGCTCGAGCACGACCGCGCGGCCGCCGGCGCGGATGTGCTCGCGCACCAGCGGATGGCTCGGATTCATCGTCACGTAGCACAGGTGCTCGGCCTTCGTGTAGTCGGCCATGCGCAGCGTGTGCGGGTTGTCGGCGTTGAGGACGGCCGTGTCCTTGGCCACCTCGACGATGATGCGCTTGACCTTGGCGAGCTGCTCGAGCGTGTCGATGCCGTTCAGTCCCAAGTGGTCGTTCGACACGTTGAGCACGGCGCCGACATTGCAGCGCCGGTAGCCGAGGCCGCTGCGCAACAGACCGCCGCGCGCCGACTCGAGCACCGCCGCGTCGACCGAGGGATCACGCAGGATCATCCGCGCGGCCATCGGCCCGGTCATGTCGCCCTTCACCGTCATGTGCCCGTCGATGTACACGCCGTCGGTCGTCGCGAGCCCCACGTGGTGTCCGGCCATCTTGAAGACGTGCGCGACCATGCGCGCCGTCGTGGTCTTGCCGTTGGTGCCGGTGATCGCCGCGATCGGGATGCGCGACGGCGTGCCCGGCGGGAACAGCATGTCCATCACCTTGCCCGCCACGTCGCGCGGCTTGCCCTCCGTCGGCGCGACGTGCATCCGGAAGCCCGGCGCCGCGTTGACCTCGCAGATCGCGCCGCCGTTCTCCTTGTACGAGACCGCGATGTCGGGAGTCAGGAAGTCGACGCCGCACACGTCGAGCCCGACGGCCTTGGCGGTCCGCTCGGCCATCTCGCGATTGTCGGGGTGCACGACGTCGGTCACGTCGATCGCGGTGCCGCCCGTCGACAGGTTGCCGGTCTTGCGCAGGTACACGACCTCGCCGGCCGCGGGCACCGTGTCCTTCGTGTAGCCCTTGGCGGCCAGCAGGACCTCGGCCTGATGGTCGAACTCCAGCTTCGTGAGCACCTTCTCGTGGCCGACGCCGCGGCGCGGATCGGAGTTCACGACGTCGACCAGCGCCGCGATCGTGCTCGCGCCGTCCCCCACCACGTGGCCGGGAACGCGCTTGGCGGCCGCGATCAGCTCGCCATCGACCACGAGCAGCCTGTGATCCTCGCCGACGACGAACTTCTCGACGATCACCCCGCGCGAATGCTTGCGCGCCTCGGTGAACGCGGTCTCGACCTGCTCGCGACTGCTCAGGTTCACCGAGACGCCGCGGCCGTGATTGGCGTCGAGCGGTTTCACGACGACCGGCCAGCCGATGCGCTCGGCGGCGTTCACGGCATCGTCGTTGGAATAGACCAGGCGCTGCTTGGGCACGGGGAGGCCGAGATCGGACAGCAGCCGATTGGTCTCCTCCTTGTCGCTGGCGAGTTCCACCGAGATGTGGCGCGTCTCGCTGGTCACGGTGGCCTGGATGCGCTTTTGGTACTTGCCGTGCCCGAATTGCACCAGCGAGTAGCGATTCAGCCGCAGCCACGGCACGTCGCGATCCTCGGCCGCCTTGACCAGCGACGCGGTGGACGGACCGAGCGCGAGCCGCTGCGCGCTCTTGATGAACGACTCCTTCTCCTTCTCCCAGTCGAAGGCCTGACCGCGCGAGCGCTCGGGCTTCAACTCCTCGGGCAACAGGTGATGCAGGAGATCGAGCGCCAGCCGGCCCGCGTCGAGCCCGACCTCCTCCTGCTCGTACTCGTACACGACGTCGTACTGGCCCGGCTGCCCGTTGCCGCGCGTCTTGCCGAAGGTCACGTGCGCGCCGGCCACGTTCTGCAGCTCGATCGCCACGTGTTCGAGCACATGGCCGAGCCAGGTGCCCTCGTCCTCCTGCAGGCGCTTCACGAAGCCGCCCTCTTCGCTGTACGAGCAGCCGTGCTCGCGCAGACCCGGCAGGCGCGCGAGCAGCGCGTCGGTGTAGGCGCGGCCGAGCTTGCCGGTGGGCCAGGCCTCGAGGTGCTCGAGGTCGAGCACGAGCCGGATCACGCGGAAATGCGCGTACAGGTTCGGACCGAGGTAGACAGACGTGCCGAGGATCTTCATGGGACCGGTGGCCTCAGGAGTGGTGCCCGTGGACGTTGGCGGAAGCGCGCGCCTCGCGCGTGCGCAGGTGGAAGGACGCGCCCTGCGCCAGGACGTGAACGCGCAGGCCGAGGATGCTGACCGGCTCGTGCCGCTTGACGTGCTCCATCGTCGTGTGCGAGACGTCGGCGGGATCGATGATGGTCGCCGCGCCGGCCCCGTGCACCTCGAGCAGGTCGTCGGGACCTATGAACGCGGCCGTGTCCTCGTCGAGACCGACGCCGACCACGAACGGATTGAAGGACAGCGCGGAAAGCAGCCGTCCGATGCGGTCGCGCTGCCGGAAGTGCTGATCGACGATGCACAGGTTCGTCAGTCCCAGGCCGGGCGCGAGCGTGACCATGTCGGCGCGCACGCTGCCCCCTTCGTCACCGTAGGCGATCATGTGCTCGCTCAGCACGGCGGCGCCCGCCGAGGTGCCCGCGATGTGGACGCCGCTGGCATTGCGCTGCTTGAGGATCTCGTGCACGCGCGTGCCGCCCAGGCGCGCCGACAGCCGCAACTGGTTGCCGCCGGTCATGAACACGCCGTCGGCGCCCTCGAGCCACTCGATCCACTCGGCGCGCTCGGCGTCGCGGCGCTCGGCGAACGGCAGCGAGCGCGCCTCCTTGACGCCGATCTCGGAGAAGATCTGCTCGTAGCGCTGGCCCGTCTCGCGCAGCTCGGACGCGGTCGGCAGCACGGCGATGCGCGCGTGGCGTCCGCCGCACAGCTTGACGAAGCGCCGCAACACGTGCGGCTCGTTGTGTTTTTCCTCGGCGCCGCCGATCGGGATGATGTAGCCGCGGGTCAAGTTGGGATTCTCGGGTGGGCTCAGGCTTCGAAATGGCCGTGGGACTGGGGTTGGCCGTCGCGCAGGTGCCACAGGCCCTGCGCCATCACGTCGCGAATCGAGTGGTCGTCGGCGAGCACGACGAGATCGGCGTCGGCGCCGGCGACGAGGTTCCCCTTGCCCTCGAGTCGCAGCGTGCCGGCCCAATTCGAGGTGAAGGCCGGCAGCACCGACTCGAGCGCGTGACCTTCGCGCAGGAGCTGCGCCAGGCAGTCGGCGAGCGCGGAAGGCGCGCCGACGCCGAATCCGGCGACGCGGCCGTCGCCGTCGAAGCGCGGCAGGCAACCGCCGCCGTCGGAACTGACGGTCACCAGGGCCGGGTCACCGCCGCGCTCGAGGCAGCGGGCCAGCGCGGTCGCGGCGGGCAGCGCGTCCTCGCCTTCGCTCACCGGGAACGCGGTGATGTCGATCGGCACGCCGAGCTTCGACAGCTTGATCGCCTCCTCGAACAGCGCACGCCTGCGATTCACGTGCGTGGGCTGGAACGTGCGCGGCGGCAGCTCGCTCCGCGAGAGCGCGCGCCGCACGAGCTCGAGCCCGCGCGGACCATCGCCGAGGTGCAGGTGCAGCACGCCGGCCTTGCCGGTCATCATGCCGCCGACGTGGCACTCCGACGCGATGCGCAGCAGCTCGTCGAGCGTCGGCTGGCTCGAGCGGTGGTCGCTGATCGCGAGCTCGCCGACGCCGATGCAGCGATCGAGGTGCACGAGGTCGCCGCGCACACTGCCGGTCAGCGTCGCGACCGGCACGTGGTAGCCGCCGGTCCAGCACCAGGCGCTCAGCCCCTGCTCGAGCAGCCCGCGCACGTGGGTCAACAGCTCGGCCGGCGTGTGCACGAGATCGTCGGTGCCGAGCAGGCCGACGACGCTGGTGATGCCGCAGCGAGTGAACGCGCTCGCGGCGAGCGGCGGCACGCGGCTGGCGTAGCCCTGCTCGAAGCCGCCGCCGGTCACGTGCGCATGGCCGTCGATCAGGCCGGGGATCACGCGCCGACCGCCGAGGTCGGTGACGGTCACGCCGAGCTCGCGCGGGAGGTCGCACTGCTCGCGGCCGATCCATGCGATGCGACCGCCCGCAACCAGGATCTGGCATACGCCGAGGGGGTCGGGCGAGTAGACCCGGGCGTTGCGCAGCAGTTCGAGCATGGAGGACAGGGGGCGGCGCGGCGTGCCGGCGGCCGCGGCGGGGATCCCTCAGCGTACCATTCCGAAGGCTGCCCACCGGCTGGCGGATGTCGGAGCGACGCCACGGTTGTATTCTGTGCGGCCCGCGATGACGTCGCTGCACCGAACTCACCTGTTCCTGGCCGGAACCTGCCTGCTCTTCGCAACAGGCGGTAGCCCCGCCGCACAGGCTCCGGCGACTCCCGTCGGGGCCGAAACGCGCCCGGCCGAGAGTCGACCCGCCCCGCTCCCGCCGGGCATCGACGCGCAGAGCCTCGACACTTCGATCTCGACGGGCGAGCTGCGCGGCCTGCTGATCGAGCGCTTCGGGCTGTCGCAGCCGGGCCGCACGATCCTCGAGCAGCTCGTGCAGCGCAAGGTCGTGGCCGAGCTCGCGGCCAAGGCCGGTTACGAGCCGACCGCCGCGGACGTCGAGCAGCGCATCGCCGAGCTCGACGCGGCCGCGCGCGCCGAGGGCGCCAGCGGCGGCATCGCCGATCACCTGCGCCGGAACCGGTTGGAGCTCGACTTCTTCCGCTCGATGCTGCGCCTGGGCTTGCAACAGGAAGCGTTGACGCGCGCGGCGCTGGGCCTGCCCGCCGACGCGCAGCTCTCCAGCGCACAGCAGGACACGTGGCTCGAGCAGCAGATGCAGAAGCGCGGCATCGAAGTGTTGCCGCGCCCGTGGAAGGACCTCGTCGCGACCAGCGGCGCCGCGCTGATCTCGCGCGACGAGTACGGCGATGCTCTGCGCCGCGAACTGCCGATCGGCGACGTGGCCGAGGCCTGCTTCCAGGCGATCCTGCAACTGCGGCTCGAAACGCGCCTCGACGCGGCCGCCCGCGCGCGCGTCGAGCCCGAACTCGATCGCGCGCTCGCGCGCCGGCGCACGGAACTCGAGCGCAATCCGAAGTACAAGGGCCTGACCTGGGACCAGTACCTGCAATCGCAGGGCTTCGACGAGGCGAGCTTCCGGCGCGATCCCGCGGTGCGCATCGAGGCGCTGTCGCACGCGCTGATCGACGCCAAGCTGGCGGCGGCGGCCGGAGGCGACGCCGAGGCGGGGTTGCGCGCGGCCTACGAACAGGAGCGCGAGGCCTTCGAGGAGCGCTTCGGCGCGGCGATCCGCGCGCGCATGATCTATCTGGCCGGGAAGTCCTACTTCAAGCTGCTGCGCGCGCAAGACAAGGAAACGCCCGACAAGCAACTATTCGAGCGCGCGATCGTCGACGCGGTCGCGGACTTGCGCCGAATCGCCGGCTCGATCAAGAGCGAGGACGATTTCAAGAAGCACGCCGGGCTGGTCAACGAGGAAGAAGGCCTCAAGCGCGTCGAGGGCGAGCTCGGTTGGATCGCGCGCGGCGATCCGCGTGTCGCGACCGAAGTGCGCACCGCGATCTGGGCCAACGCACCCACGCCCTCCGAAGACACCACAGCGGGCAAGTTGGTCGGACCGCTCGAATTGCCGGGCGGCGCGGCGCTGTTGTGGATCGGCGCGCCGCGGCCGACGCCGGAGTGGCCCGAGCTGAAGCTGCGCGTGCACGGCGAGCTGCGCCGCCGCCTGATCGAAGAGCTCGTGCCCAAGCGCTCGTTGCGCACGTTCCTCGACAACCCGAGCGTGAACTGACCCCCCATCGGAGCCATCGCCCCATGCTGATCGGAAAAGTCGTCGGGAGCGTGGTCGCCACGCGCAAGGACGAGAAGCTCTCCAACCTGAAGCTGCTCGTCGTGCAGGTGCACGGCCACGACAACAAGCCCAAGGACCAGTACGTGGTCGCCGTCGACTCGGTGCAGGCCGGCGTCGACGACATGGTGCTGTTCGCGACCGGATCGTCGGCGCGTCAGACCACGCAGACCGATGCCCGTCCGGTCGATGCGGTGATCATGGCCGTCGTCGATTCGTGGGATCTGGGCGGCGCGAACGTCTACGAGAAGTGGGCCTGAGACTCGAACGGCACTCACGATGTACCTCGCACGCGTGATCGGTCGCATGGTCGCGACGCAGCGCTATCCCGGCCTCGAGGGCGTCGCGCTGCAACTGATCCAGCCGCTCGACGAGAGCGGCGCGCCGATGGGCGACGCGCTGGTCGCCGCGGCGACCGTCTCGACCGGCCCGGGCGATCTGGTGCACTGGGTCGACGGGCGCGAGGCCGCCCTGGCCTGCCCGGAGACCTACGTGCCGGTCGATGCGGCGATCCTCGGCTTCGTCGAACAGGCCGACGTGCTCGGCCGCGATCTCGCGGCGCCCGGCAACGCGTGGGAGCAACCGCGCTCGGCGGCAACGGAGCCGCACTGATGTTCATCGCCGACGTGCTCGGGACCGTGGTCGCGCCGGTGCAGTCCAAGTGGCTCGACGGCCGCACGCTGCTCGTGCTGCGGCCGCTGACTCCGGATGGGCGTCCGGCGCTCAAGACGCGCGTCGCGATCGACAAGATCGGCGCCGGCGTCGGCGACCGCGTGCTGTGCCTCGACGAGGGCAACGGCGGGCGCCAGGTGCTCCAGACCGGGCCGAAGGGGCCGGTCAAGACGGTCGTCGTCGGCTTCATCGACGCGGTCGAGCTCGGGCCGCGCATCGTGTACGACCACCGCGCCGCGAATCCGCCGCAACCGCTGCCGAAGAAGTAGGCTCTCCAGCACGACATGAGCTACGGCCCCGACACGACCGCTACGCCCGCCGCCGGCTCCGCGCACGAAGAGCTGGCGCGCGGCCGCGCGGCGCTGTGCCGCATCGGCGCGCTGTGCTACCAGCGCAACTACATCGTCGGCGCCGACGGGAACCTGTCGATGCGCCTGTCCGACGGCTCGATCCTGATCACGCCGGCGGGCGCGATGAAGGGCTTCCTCGAGCCGCAGCACCTCGCGCACATCGACATCGAGGGGCGCACGCTCGACAACGGACCGAAGGCCTCCAGCGAGGTCGGCATCCACCTCGTCTCGTACAAGGAGCGGCCGGACGTGAAGGCCGTCGTGCACACGCACCCGCCGCACGCTGTGGCGATGACGATCGCGGGCATCGACCTGTCCATGCCGGTGATCCCCGAGATCATCGTGACGATCGGCGGGATCCCGACGGCGCCGTACGCGACGCCGGGGACGAACGAGCTGCCTGAGTCGATCCGCGCGCTGGTCAAGTGCTCGGACGTGATGATGATGCAGAACCACGGCGCGGTGTGCCTGGGGAAGAACCTGATGGACGCGTACAAGAAGCTCGACATGCTCGAGCACACCGCGAAGATCCTGTGGCTCGCGCACACGGTCGCGGGCGGGGTCAAGCCGCTGCCGCCGGAAGCGGTGGCGAAGCTGCTCGCGACGCGCGGCCCGCTCGGGATCGGGCAGGTCAACACGCTCGAGAATCGCTGCGGGCTGCCGGGGCGGTAGCAGCCGTCGCATCGCGTAGCATCTCCCCCATGCTGCGTCCCGTCTTGGTTGCATCGTTGCTGCTCGCTGCGTGTTCCAGCGTCGAGCAATTCCGCCAGGAGCCCGCGCCGGCGGGTACCGCGAGCATGCCCCCTGCCGCGCCCGGCTTCGTCGCCGACGAGGCGATGCTGCGCCGCGCGCGCGTCGCCATTCCGCGCGAGGCGCTGCCTGCGAAGCTCGTGTACTTCGCGAGCGAGCTCACGGAACAGGACCGCGTCGAGCTCGCGCGCGCCGCGCCGAACATGGAGTTCGTCACCGGCCTCTCCAACGAGCAGGCGCTCGCACGAGCGGGCGAGGCTCACGGCTGCGACGTGCGCTTCGCCAGCGCCGCCTTCGTGAAGGCCGCGACGAACCTGCGCTGGGTGCAGGCGCACAGCGCGGGCGTCGACCGCTACCTGGGCCGCCCCGAGCTCGTGCAGAGCGAGCGCATCGTGTTCACCAACATGCGCGGCGTGCACGGCCCGGCGATCGCCGACCACGTGTTCGCCGGGTTGCTCGCGCTGACGCGCCGGCTGCCGGGCTACCTCGAGAACCAGCGCCAGGGCCGCTGGGGCGCAGCGCCCGGCGACGCGCCGGCGATCGCGCTGCACGGCCGCACGCTGCTCGTCGTCGGCCTGGGCGGCATCGGCACGGAGATCGCGCGCCGCGGCCACGGTTTTGGCATGCGCGTGTGGGCGACGCGGCGCAGCGAGGCTCCGGCACCCGATTTCGTCGCGCGCTGCGAGCGTCCCGAGAAGCTGCTCGAGCTGCTGCCCGAGGTCGACGTGGTCGCGCTCGCGGTGCCGCTGACCGCGCAGACCGAGCGGCTCTTCGACGCGCAGGCCTTCGCGGCACTGAAGCCCGGTGCGTACCTCGTCAACATCGCGCGCGGCAAGGTCGTCGACACGACCGCGCTGATCGATGCGCTGCGCTCGGGCCGTCTGGCCGGCGCGGCACTCGACGTGACCGATCCGGAACCGCTGCCGGCGGACCACGAGCTGTGGAAGCTGCCGAACGTCGTGATCACGCCGCATGTCGCGGCCGATGCCGAGTTGACGGAGGAGCGGCATTGGGAGCTGTTCGCGGAGAACCTGCGCCGCTTCGGCGCGGGCGAGCCGCTGCTCAACGTGGTCGACGGGACGGCGGGCTACTGAAATTCGAGCGTCGCGCCCTCCAACGCTTTCGCGCGGGCGCCGTAGGCGCTCGCATGTCCACTGGCAGGCGCTGTTCGAGCCCGTTCCTCGCCGGCCTGGCACTGCTCGGATTCGGCTGCGCGACCGGCCCCGCCGAGACTTCCGCGCACATCCTCCCGGTCGCGCTGAGTGCACCCGAGACGAGCGCGGCGCCGAGCGCGCTCGTGGAGCGCAGTTGCACGCCGCCTCCGTCGAAGGCGTTCTACGTGCTGACCGAGGACCCGCTGCACCCGCGCATCCGGTACGACGACGGACAGGTATCCCCGAACGACTCGTGCATGATCCGGCTGGGCAGCAAGCTCAATCGACGCATGCCGCCGGCCTACGTGAACGGCATGCCGCTCGGCTTCTGCTGAATGCCTTGCCCCGACGTCTTCGTGCAGGACGTTCCCGAGTACGTGCGCCGCAAGGGTCTGTCGTTCCCCTGCTACATGGACTCGCGCAAGCCGGCCCGCATCGATTCGGAGCACTGCGTGCGCCTGAATTGGGAGGCGTTCTTCTTCAGCGATCTGCACGAGCGCGAGCGCTTCCTCTCCGATGTGTCCCTGTACTGCGGTCTGCTCACCGATCCGATCAGTCGCCGCCGCTTCCATCCCGATCCGGATGCGCCGCGCTTCGACTTCGAAGGCGTCGCGTACTACTTCGAGAGCCCGCTGAACCGGGCAGCGTTCGAGAGCGACCCGCAGAAGTACCGACTGCCGGGACTCAAGATGCAGTGAGCGGGGCCGCGGGACGGCGAGAGCGGGCCGCGCCCCGGTTCGGCAGCTAGGATCATGCTCCGCATGAACCAGCAGATCGATCCCGAGCAGCACTGGTACGAGAAGGTCTATCAGCGCGGCGTGCCGCAGTTCACGCTGCGCGCGGTGCTGTCGGGAATGGCGATCGGCGCGCTGATGTGCCTGTCGAACCTGTACGTGTTCTTCGCCACCGGTTGGTCGATGGGCGTGACCGTCACCGCCGCGATCCTGCTGTTCGGGTTCTTCGGCGGCCTGCGCTCGATCGGCCTCGTCAGGCGGCCGTTCGGCGCGCTGGAGAACAATGTCGCCACGACGGTCGCCTCGGGCGCCGGCTACATGACGGGCGGCGGCAACATGGCCGCCTTCGGCGCGCTGTTGATGGTGACGACGATCCAGCCGCAGACGCTGCCGATGATCGCCTGGTTCGCCGCGATCGCCGCGCTCGGCGTCTTCGTCGCGATTCCGATCAAGCGGCAGTTGATCAACCACGAGAACCTGGCCTTCCCCACCGGGACGGCGACGGCCGAGACGATTCGCACGATCCACGGAGTCGGCGCCGAGGGCGCCTCCAGCGGGCCTTCGAAGGAGGCCCGAGCGCTCGGGATCGCGGCGATCTTCGCGGCGCTCGTCGCCGCGTTGCGCGACCTGCAGTGGACGCAGGCATGGCGCACGCTGCCGGACAAGGTGAAGCTGCCGTTCGACGTCGCGGGCGTGGCGGCCGAGAAGTGGACGCTGTACGTGAAGTCCGAGGTCGTGCTGATCGGCGGCGGGATGCTGATGAGCTTCCGCACGGTCTGGTCGATGCTGTTCGGCGGCCTGCTGACCTTCGGCGTGCTGGCCCCCGCGCTGCTCGAGCGCGGCTGGATCGGCGCGGTCGCGTACAAGGACATCGTGGCCTGGACCGTGTGGCCGGGGGCCGCGATTCTCGTGTCGGCCGGTCTGACCTCCTTCGCGCTGGATTGGCGCAGCGTGCTGCGCACGTTCAGCGGCCTGGGCGGCCTGTTCCGACGCGGCGCGCCGAAACCCGCCGAGGACTCGATCGAGGCGGTCGAGTGCCCGCCGGCCTGGTTCCCGATCGGCTTCGCGCTGCTGTCGCCGGTGGTCGTCCTCCTGATGGTGGTGCTGTTCCAGATTCCGTGGTGGGCCGGCCTGATCGCGCTGCCGCTCTCGATCGTGATGGGCTTCGTCGCCGCGCGCGTGACGGGCGAAACCGATGTGACGCCGACCAAGGCCTTCGGCCCGGTCACGCAGCTCGTGTACGGCGTCGTCACGCCGGGCAATCTGCCGGGCAACATCATGTCGGCCAACGTGACCGGCGGCGTGGGCCTGCACGCGGCCGATTTGTTGACCACGCTGAAGACCGGCTGGCTGCTCGGCGGCAACCCGCGCGCGCAGTTCTACGCTCAACTCTTCGGCGTGCTCGTCGGAGCGGCGATCCTCGTGCCGGCCTTCCACCTGCTGATCGAGGATCCTTCGATGCTCGGCGGCGAGAAGTGGCCGGCTCCTTCATGCGTCGTGTGGGCCGGCGTGTCGAAGATGTTCTCCGAGGGCCTCGGCGCGCTGCAGGCATCGGCGCGCAGCGCAATCTGGATCGGGCTCGGACTCGGCACCGCACTCGCGCTGGCCGAGAAATTCGCTCCCAAGCCGCTCAAGCCGTTCGTGCCGTCCCCGTCGGGTATAGGGCTCTCGATGGTGATTCCGGGCGCGAACTCGATCGCGATGTTCATCGGTGGCGCGCTTGCCGAAGCGCTGCGGCGCATGCGGCCGAAACTCGCTGGCTGGTTCAATACGTCGGTCGGTTCGGGCCTGATCGCCGGGGAGAGCCTGATGGGCGTGGTCGCGGCCATCGTGAAGGCCAAGAAATGGCTTCCGCTGGACTGAACCAGGCAACCTGCCCACGGCTACCGGACTAGAATGGGATGGGCGGCCTTCGGCCGCGCGAATGTCCATGCAACCGTCCCCTGCCGAGCCCTTTCCTGGATCGCGTCTCCTGCCTGCCTTCCTGCTGCTGGCGTCGCCCTGCGCGGCGCAGGCCCTGTGGACCGTCGATGACAATGGCCCGGCGGACTTCGCCTCGGTCCAGGTGGCCATCAATACGGTCGCGGCCGGCGACGTGCTGCTGATCGAGCCGGGCAGCTACGGCGCCGCGGTCGTCAACAAGTCGCTGACGCTGCTTGGCAGCCCCGGCTCGGCTCGTCCCGCGTTCGCGAGCCTGGACTTCATCGGCGCTCAGCACGCGCGCGCGCTGCACCTGCAGACGCAGGCGCTGACGGTGATCAACATCACCGGACATGCCTTCATCGACGACTGCGTGGTCACCGATTTGGAGACCCAGATCGACAATTGCGCCGATGTATCGCTCGCGAACTGCACGTTGGGTGCGCTCCCGCTGGCGGGCAACGGCGTCGACGGGTTGTCGCTGTTCCAGTGCGGCTACGTGCAGATCGTCAATAGCACGATCACGGGCGGCGCAGGCCTCTCTTCGTCGATCACGTTCGTTCCCGGCGCCGGCGGCGCCGGAATCCGGCTCGAGCAGTCGAAACTGCTCCTGATCGGCTCGACGGTCCGCGGCGGGGCCGGCCAGACCCTGACCGCGCCGCTGTTCGCGGGCACGGGCGGCGATGCGGTGCTCGTCGACATCGGCAGCACGGCCGAAGTGCGCGGTTCGAACTTCGACCTGCTGGCAGGCGGCTTGGGCAATGCCGGCGTGCCGCCATTCCTGAACGGCGTCGCGATCCGCGCGAAGAACGGCGGCACCGCGGTGACGAGCGGAGTCTCGACGACCGGCGGATTCAACGGACCGGTCACGCAGGTGACCGCGCGGCCGTACCTCGAATGGAGCGGCGCGGGCGGCCCGGGCAGCTCGCGCACGTTGACGGCCTACGGCGCGGCGGGCTCGATCTGCGTGATGTTCCTGGCCACGGATTCGTTCCTCGACACGGGTTTCAGCGGCACGTACGGGCTGCCGTTGCTCGTGCATCCGGGCACGATCTTCTTGAGCACGAGCGCGCAGTTGCTCGGCCAGAATCTCGGGAACGGCCCCACGTACCCGACCCCGCTCGGCAGCGCCCTCGCCGGAGCGCGCTTCCTGGCCCAGGGTGCCGTGGTCGGCACGTCGGTCCAGGCGACGAACGCGGTCGAGCTGATGCTCAGCTTCTGAGCTGAAGTCCCGGCCCAGCTGGAAGCCGGCACGCCGCGCGTTCGGCCGGCCGCTGAGGTCAAGCGCGGCGCGCGCGCTCGGCCTCGTCGTCCTCCGCGAGACCGCGATCGATGAAGAAGGTGCCGAACGGGATCAAAGACGCCACGCCGATGCGCGCGCCCCAGCCCAGACCGCGGCGACACGCGCGCATCGCCAGCAAGGTCAACAGGGCCAGCGCAACGAAAAGCGCGCCGTGGAGCGAGCCGACAATCCTCACGGCCATCGGCATGTCCGCCCAGTACTTGAGCGGCATCGCGATGAACAGGAGCAACAGGTAGGACATGCCCTCGACGAAGGCGACCCAGCGCACGCGTGCGATCGGCGTGTCGAAGCGCTGCAGCGGACCTGAGCTCATCCGTGCAGGTTAAGCGGGCCTGCTTCGCGATGCACGCGTCAGCTCGACCTCGACTTGCTGGAACCGCGCGGGACGGATGCCGATCTACGCGAGATCGAACAGCAGCGCCTCGGCGTCCGCGAGCGCGCGCATCGACAACGCGCCGGCACTCTCGCACGAAATGCCGTCGCCCGGCCCGAGCGTCAGACCGTCGAATTGCAGGCTGCCGCGCGCGACCTGGATCCATGCGCCACGCCCCGGCGCGAGCTCGTGCTCGACGATCGCGCCTGGCGCGAGCCGGAGCCGGTACACGAAGGCCTGCTGGTGGATGCGCGCGCTCGCCTCTCGGCCGTCGGGAGAGATCACGAGCACCTTCGCGTCCCGCGCGCGGCGCTCGTCGGGATGCCACTCGGTGTAGCTCGGCACGAGCCCGCGCTGGTCTGGCACGATCCACACCTGCAGCAGGTGCAGCGGCTCTCCACGGCTGGGATTGAATTCACTGTGCGTGACGCCGCGACCGGCGCTCATCAGCTGGATCTCGCCCGGCTTCAGCACGCGCCCATGCCCCATGCTGTCCTTGTGCTCGAGCGCGCCCGAGAGCACGTAGGTGAAGATCTCCATGTCGTGGTGCGGGTGCGTGCCGAAGCCACGACCCGGCGCGACGCGATCCTCGTTGATCACGCGCAGCGCGCGGAACCCCATGTGCGCGGGATCGTGGTATTCGCCGAAACCGAAGGTGTGGCGGCTGTCGAGCCAGCCGAAGTCGGCGCGGCCGCGCTCGGCCGCCGGACGCAAGGTGCTGGTCATGGGTCTGGAACTTGGGGGAGTCGCGCCGGTTTTCCAAGCCCCACCGAATCCGCGCAACGCCGCGCTACGATCGCAGCGTGCGGATTGCGCTCGTGCTGCTGCTGGCGTCGGGAGCGCTGGCCGGCTTTCACGCCGCGGCCGTCGCTTTCGCGCATGGACCCTACCTCGCCGAACACATGGGCGCCGCAGGGCCCTTTGCAGGTCCGCTGCTCGTCGGCGCGGGTCTGTTGTCCGCGCTCGCGGCGACGCTGGCCTGCCGTCGCGAGCCGGCCGCGCCGCGAGCGCTGCTCGGCCTGGCGGGCTGCATCGCATTCGCGACCTGGCTTGCGGTGCTCGCATGGGCACAACCGCCGCGCCCGTTGGTGATCGAGATCGCGGCTGCCGGCGCAAGCGCACTGCTCGCATGCTTGGTGCTGTTGTCTTGGCGCAGCGACTTTCCCGCGCGCGCGTGGGCCTTTCCCCCGACGCGCGCGGTGCTGAAGCTCGCCGGCTCGCCGCTGCTGTTCGAGGCCGGCCTGCGCGCTTTAGACGCTTGGCGGCCGCATCCGGTGCTCGTGCGCGAGAGCACTTCGGTCCAGCAGAACCTGCACGCGCACCGGCCGGCGCCCGGGACGATGATCCGCGGTTTCCCCTGCAATTCCAAAGGCCACTACGACACCGAACCACCGGGCCTTCCGCGCGAGCGGCCGCTGGTCGTATGCATCGGCGACTCGTTCAGCACGGGCGTCGTGCCGCATCCGATGCACTACACCAGTGTCGCGGAACAGAGGCTGGGAGATGTCGATGTCTACAACATGGGCATGCCGGCGATCGACGTGCCGGAGTACCTGTGGCTGCTCGAGAACGAGGCGCGCCCGCTGAGGCCGGACGCGATCGTGATCGCGCTGTTCGTCGGCAACGATCTCGCGCCGGCTCGCGCGCCGCGCTCCTCGGTGTTGGTGCAGGCATTCGAGCGCGAGAACATGCTGGCCTGGATCCTGCCGCAGCGCCTGCTCGTGCTGCGGCGCGAGGGTCTGCTGGGTCTGAAGGCTGGGACGGAGCAAGCGCCCGAGGGGCCGCGGCTCGAGACGGTCGAGGAGCTCACGACGGCGCTGCCCTGGCTGTTCGAACCCAGCCTCGAGCCGCCGGCCTATTCGCCGGTGGCGTACCGCGAGATCGAAGTGGATCGCGCGCACTGGACCTGCGACGCGGACGGAGCGGACTACGACAGGCTCTGGGTCTGGCTCGGCGATCTGATCGATGCCGCAGCCGGCATCCCGATGCACTTCCTGATCCTCCCCGACGAGTTCCAGGTCGAGGACGCGGTCTGGCAGGACGTGCTGGCGCACGGGCGCGGCGCGCGGCTCGACCGCGAGCAGCCGCAGCGACTGCTGCGTGCGTGGTTCGAGGCTCGGGGGCTCGCGTACTGCGATCCGCTCGCCGAACTGCGGGCGGTCGCGCCGCTGGCGGACGGGCGCAAGCACGTCTACCACCTGCGCGACTCGCATTTCAACGTGCGCGGCAATCGCGTCGTCGGCGAAGCGCTCGCGCGGTTCTTGCGCGAGCGCCTCCCTTCCGCTGGGTCGCGCTGACGCATTCCGGGGCAACTGACCTGCACTTGGCCCATCCATTCCCCGGCCGGGGAGACCGCAACCCGAGAACGCCTGCTGGAGGTCGGGGACCAGGCGCACGGGGAACGTCGATTGCCCGACTGTTCTCGCCGGTGGCGGCCTTCGCGATCCTGTCAGCGGCGGTCGAGAACTGGGAGCGAGATACACTCTGCGCGCTTTCTGCCCGGAGTTCCCATCCATCATGACTCATCGCTACGTGATCCTCGGCGCAGGCCGTCAGGGCGTCGCCGCCGCCTTTGATTTCGCGACCCGCGGCGACGCCGAGCTCGTGCGTCTGGCCGACAACGACGAGAAGACGGCCGAGCGCGCGGCCAAGCGCTTGCGCAAGCTCACCAAGGGCGTGCGCTGCGAGTTCGAGCCCGTGCGCTGCAACGTGGCCAAGCGCAAGCACGTGCGCGACGCGCTGAAGGGCTGCGCGGTCGCGCTGTCGGCCGCTCCGTACCGCTACAACGCACAGCTCGCCGAGTGGGCGATCGAATCGAAGTGCTCGTTCCTCGATCTGGGCGGCAACACCGAGGTCGTGCGCGCAGAACTCGCGCTGGACCGGCGCGCGCGCAAGGCCGGTGTCAGCATCGTGCCCGATTGCGGGCTCGCGCCGGGCCTCGGCAATCACCTCGCCGCTCACGGCGTCGCATCGCTGGACACGCCGCGCGAAGTGCACGTGCGCTGCGGCGGCCTGCCCGAACGGCCGGTCGGCCCGCTCGGCTACAAGCTCGTGTTCAACTTCTATGGGCTGTGGAACGAGTACCGCGGCCACGGCGAGTTCCTGCGCGACGGGCGCAAGGTGAGCGTGCCGACGCTGACCGAGCTCGAGCCGTTCGAGTCACGCGAGCTCGGCAAGCTGGAGGCCTGCGTCACGAGCGGCGGCACGAGCACGTGCCCCGACACCTGGAAGGACCGGCTGCGAGCCTTCGACTACAAGACGCTGCGCTATCCGGGCCACTGGGAGCGCATCCGGCTCCTGTTCGAGCTCGGCTACATGGACGAGCAATTCGAGTCCGCCGATGGCGCGGAGTTCGAGCCGGTGCGGATGACGCAGCGGCTGTTCGCGGACCGCTTGGCGTTTCCCGAGGTGCGCGATGTGGTCGTGTTGCGCACGACTGTCTCGGGCACGCATGGCGGGAAGCCGCGTACTCTGGTCTACGACCTCTTCGATCGGCACGACGAGACCACGGGCTTCACCGCGATGGAGCGCACGACGGCCTTCCCGGCCGCGTTGGTCGGCCACTTCCAGGCGCGCGGGAAGATCGCGCCCGGGGCACAGCCCCTGGAAGTGTGCGTGCCGGCGCTCGAGTACGTGGAGGAGCTTCCACGGCACGACATCCGAATCACCGTCAGCCGGGCCTGATGTAGGGATTCTGTAGAAGTTTCGTGCCGCCGGTTGCGGCGTTGCGATCTCGCGCGAACATGATGCGGTTCGGGTTGTCCGCCGGGCAGATCCACCCACCCACCATCATCCCGACAGAGCTACTCCGATGACCGAACACGAAGCCCCGCCGATGCCCCAACCGACCGCCGAGCACAAGCTGCTCGCGCAACACGCTGGCAAGTGGAAAGTGCACTGCAAGTTCTACATGGATCCGTCGCAGCCGCCGATGGAGACCGAGGCGACCGAGACCATCGAGATGGTCGGCGAGTTCTGGACCGTCGGCCGCTTCAGCTCGAACATGATGGGCATGCCGTTCTTCGGCTGCGCGACGATGGGCTACGAGCCGCACAGCGACAAGTTCGTCGGAACGTGGATGGACTCCATGGTGCCGACCTTCTTCTACATGACCGGCACGCAGAAGGGCGACACGATCACGATGCGCTGCAAGGCGCTCAGTGGCATCACGAATACCGTGCTCGAGCATCGCACGACCGAGAAGCACCTGAGCAAGGACGAGCGGATCTTCGAGATGTTCGTCACCATGCCCGATGGCAAGGAAATGAAGATGATGACGAACCACTACCGACGCGCCTGAGCGGCGGATCGCGAGCCGATCAGCGGCGGCCTGAGGTGACGTTCCTCGAATCCGCCGACTCGCCGACGCGCGGCCGACGGCCCACCACGATCGAGGGCCGTCGGCCGCGAATCTCGATGTCGACGTACCCCTGTTCCTCGAACCATCGGCACAAGGTCTCGGGAGGATGCGGGTGGTCGTGTTCGGGTGTCAGATCGTCGAAGGTGATCAGCAGCGAGTATTCGTAGCGCTCGCGCCGCGTCAGCGTGCTACCGGCCTTGCTCGGGATCCGGTCGTGATTCTCGAACGGAATCAGGAACTTGACCGGTCGGCGCAAGAACGCGATCCGGTTGAGCGCACCGACGGTCGGGTACAGGAGCGGCCCCAGGCGCGAGAGCCAGCGGAACACGCGCTCGTGCGGCCACTTGCGGATCAGCGGGCGCACCCAGTACTTGAAGTGACGCGTCGATTTCCAGTGAGTGTCGTACGAGTGCAGGAAGAACACGCCGCCGGGCGCGACGAAGGGCGCCATCTGCGCGAAGGCGCGCGGCGGATCGGGCGTGTGCTGGATCACGCGGTGGCAGTAGCCGATGTCGAAGGAAGCCGGCCGCAGCGGCGGCCGCCGCAAGTCCGCCTGCAGCACGAGTACGTTCTCGCGCGCCAGCGTCGCCGGCGACTGCGCATCGACGGCCACGGACATGTCGATCGATACGAGAGTGCCGACCATTTCGGCAAGCACCTCGGTGTCGTTGCCCGAGCCGCAGCCGCACTCGAGCACCGACTTGCCGGCCAGGAACTCGGGCGTGAACTGCGAGCGCCGCAGGATCGTGTCCCGGACCAGGTGCGTGCCGTTGTACGAATCGCGCTGCAGCTTCTGGAAGCGATTCCACTGCCAGCCGAAGTTGTCCGCATAACCCGAATCGGGCACGAAGCGCGGGATGCGGGCGCGCACGGGAAAGCGCTGCGCGCAGGCCGTACAGGCGAGACTGCCGTCGACGATCGCCGCGCCGTCGCGCCGCTCGACCGCGGCGACGGCAAGCGCGCCGGCGCAATCCGGGCAGGCGAGACGCTCGAGGAAGGACTCGCGCACTTCAGTCGCGGCCGCGGTCGCGGCGCACCGTGCGGGCCTTGCTCGGAATCCGAGTCACGCCGCGGATCCTAGCCCAACTTCCGCAGTTTCGATGGACGATCTGAGTCCTGACAAGGACTTATGTCCGTTTTCTCCCAAATGTTGTCACTACACGGGCGCGACGACCGGCGAGCGGTCGCTGGTCTCTTGCGCCCT
>VGZE01000013.1 GCA_016872755.1 Planctomycetota bacterium | reverse complement strand
CGCGGGCCCCGGCGATCGTCGCGCCCGCGCCGCTCCTGCTCGCGCGCCCGCTCGAGCTGGTGCTGTCCTGCGCCGAGGCTTCCGGCGAGATCCATGCGCGGTTGTGGCTGGCGGCCCTGCGCGCGGAACTCGCGCGGATCGGAGCGCCGCCGCCGCGCGTGCGCGTGCTCGGCTCGACCGGCTTCGACGCGCTCGATTGCGAGCGCATCGCCGATCCCGTCGCGCAGGCGGCGATGGGTCTGTCGGGAGTCGCGAGCCGAGCGCCGTACTACCTCGGACTCGCCACCCGCTTCGCGGCCGAACTGCGCGCGCGCCCGGCCGACCTGTTCCTGCCGGTCGATTCCCCCGCCTTGCACGTGCCGCTCGCGCGAATCGCGCGGCGCGCCGGCGCACGTGTCGTGCATTTGGTCGCGCCGCAGTACTGGGGCTGGGCACCGTGGCGCGCCGCGCGGTACCGTGCCGCGGTCGATCACTGCCTGTGCCTGTTCGCGTTCGAGCCGGCCTGGTTCGGGCGCGTCGGCATCCGCGCCACCTGGGTCGGGCACCCGCTGTGGGACGCGCTGCCGCGCGTCAAGCCCTGCCCCGTCGAGCCGCTCGCGCGCCCGCCGCGGTTGGCACTCCTGGCCGGCACGCGCGCCGGCGTGATCGAGCGCTGCCTGCCGTGGATGTTGGAGCGCGTCGCCGCGCTGCGCGCGCGCGTGCCGGACCTGCGAGTCAGCCTCTTCCAGGAGCGCCCCGAGCGACGCGAGCTCGTGCAGGGCCTGCTGGCGGCCTCCGGCTGCGGCGCCTGGGCCGAGCTCGCCGAGCAACCGCTGCACGAGGGTCTGGCGACTTGCCGCGCGGCCTTCTCGGTCTCCGGTACCGTGCTGCTCGACCTCTTGCACCAGCGCCTGCCCACCGTCGTGATCTACCGGCTCGCGCACGCCTACGAGCAGCGCCTGCGACCGCTGCTGCTCGACGCCCCGTTCATCGCGCTGCCGAACCTGCTCGCGAACCGCGCGCTGCTGCCGGAGCATGTCTTCGCCGACGACGGCCCCGCGCAACAGGTCGAGCACGAGCTCTACCAGTGGATCGCCGAGCGCGAACCGCGCGCGCGCCTGCGCGACGGCCTCGATCTCGCCGCTCTGCGTCTCGGTCCGCCCGGTGCGGCGGAGCGCGCCGCGCGCTGGACCTTGGCCGAGCTGGGCACGCCGGGCTAGCGCTCGCGCGCCGCGGCGTCCGTGCACGGATGCTGCGCCAGCACGTCGCGTACGAGTGCTCGCGTGCGTGGTGCATGCAAGTCGGTGGCGCGCGCAAGGGGCTCGACCAACGCGCACAGGTCCGCGTGCGTGTCGACATCGGGCAGCGCGGGCAGCAGCTCGAAGCGCAGCGCATGCGCGCGCGCGCGCCCGAGCGTCGCCTCGAAGGTATTCGGCGCGGACATCGGAACCGACGCGAACAGGCCCGGGCAGGGCCGCGCCAGCCCGACCAGGCCGAAGCCCCCGCCGCCATCGGGCGCGAGCACCAGATCGGCGCCGCGTGCGAGCCGTGCGTGCCCCTCGAATACGTGCTCGGCGTCGAGCAGCGGCAGATCGCTGCCGACCAGCACGGCCGGCGCATGCTCGCCCAAGGCGGCATCGAGCCGCTCGGCCAGATCGGCGCCCCGTTGCGCCTGCACATCGACGCGCCAGCGCCGGCGACCGCGCTCGACCGCCTCGGGCGGCCACAGCAGCAGGCGGAGGTCGATTCCCGGGGCCGCGCCCAGTCGTTCGAGCAGGTCGTCGAGCACGGCGGCGTGGAACCGGGCGGCCTGCTCTGGCGACAGCGGCGGGCACAGGCGCGTCTTGACCGCCCCTGGCACGGGTTCCTTGGCGAATACGAGGCAGCGTCGCGCCATGGCCGAACAGCCTAGCCGCGGCGCGCTTGAACCCGCCCCGGCGGCGGACGTTAATTGAATCCATGCGACGATCCCGCCTCAGCCTGCTGTTGTCCGCACTCGGTCTCTTGTTGCTCGCCGCCACCCCACGCGCACAGGACGCAGCCAAGGTGGCCGACGAGATCGACCCGTCGCTGCACTGGATGCGCACGCGCTTCGAGCTCGCAACGGGTTCCTATGGCGGGATCGAGGCCACGGCGCTCGCGCTGCGCGCCTTCGCGCAGAGCCCGCGACAGTACGTGCCCAGCGACGGCCCGTTCATCGCCCGCGCGGTCGCCTTCGTGCAGGGCAAGCAGCGCACCGACGGCTCGATCGCCGATCCCGACACGCCGCGCGAGCGCATCCCCGACACCACCGCGATGGCCGTGGCCGCGTTGACCGCGTTGCCCGAGGGCACCGCGACCGACACGCTGCAGCGCGCGCTGGCCTTCCTGTCGCCGCGCATGGCCGAGGTCCGCTATCAACCGCCGGTCGATCCGGCCGATGCTGCGGCCGCGCGCGCGCAGTCCACGCAGTGGCTGACCAGTCGCAAGTCCGACAAGTCCTGGGACGGCCCCGCGGGCCCCATGATCGCGACCGCGCAGGCGGTGCTGGCCTTGAACGCGAGTTGGCGCGTGCTCAAGCGCAGCGAGCAACCCAGCGCGCCGCGCGCGGCCGAGCCGCTGCCCGCCTTCGGGCCGGCCGATCACGTCAAGGTCGGCGCCGCGCTCGAGCGCGGTGCGCGCTACCTGCTCACGCAGATGCTGCCGGGACTGCCGGGGCGCTTCGGTCGCGATGGCAAGCCCGATGTGGGCGTCACCGCGATGGCGCTGACCGCGCTCGCGCGCCTGCCGCAGCCGCGCGATCCGGCGGTCGAGGCGGCGCTGCGCGCGGGTCTGGATTGGCTGACGGCCGAGTATCGTTCCGGCCGCATCCGCGAGGGCGGCATGGCGAACTACGTGACCAGCGCGATGGTGATGGCGATCGCCGCCGCGGCGCGGCCCGAGGATCGCGCGCTGATCGCCGAGGCGCAGAGCTTCCTCAAATCGCTGCAATCCGACGAGGGTTCAGGCTACAGCGAGGGCGATCGCTACTACGGCGGCATCGGGTACGGCGGCGACGAGCGGCCCGACCTCTCGAATCTCTCCATGGCCCTGGAGGCCCTGGCCGCGAGCGGGTTGGATCAGAAGGATCCGGCCTTCCAGAAGGCGCTCCTGTTCCTGCAGCGCTGCCAGAATCGTTCCGAGAGCAACGACCTCGCGATCCGCGAGGGCGGCGCGACGATCAAGAGCGGCGACGACGGCGGGGCCGGCTACGCGCCGGGCGAGAGCAAGGCCGGCTTCATCGAGCTCGCCGACGGCACCAAGGTGCCGCGCTCCTACGGTTCGATGACCTACGCGCTGTTGCGCTGCTACCTGTTCGCGGGCGTAGCCAAGGAGGATCCGCGCGTGCAGGCGGCCTGGAAGTGGCTGTCGGACAACTACACGCTGGACGTGAATCCGGGCTTCGACGGCGGCACGGACCCGGCCGCGCCCTACCAGGGTCTGTTCTACTACTTCCACTCGATGGCGCGCGCACTGGACCTGTACGGCGCGGACACGCTGACCGATCGCGCCGGCGCCGTGCACGCCTGGCGCGCGGAGCTGGCGGGGCGCATGAGCTCGCTGCAGCGTCAGGACGGCAGTTGGAAGAACGACAACAGCCCGCGCTGGTGGGAAGGCAATCCGGTCTTGGCGACGTCGTACGCACTGCTGACCCTTTCCTACGCGCGACCGCGCTAGCGGAGGACCCGAGCATGCGCATCTATCGAACCGAGCGCGGCGATGTGGTCGAACGGCACGGTGTCTTCCACGAGCTGCGCGGACTGCCGCGCGACATCGAAACCTGGCGCGCGCACGCGCTGCGCGCGCTCGAGGGCGGGCCTGAGCGCGTCGCGGATCCGCGCGCGCTCCCGCTGGCGCCACCGCTGGCCACGCGACCGGGCAAGATCCTCGCACTGGGCAAGAACTTTCGCGAGCACGCGGCGGAGTTCAATGAAGCGGTCCCGGAGCAACCGCTGTTCTTCTGCAAGCTGCCCGAGACGGTGATCGGTTCCGGGCAAACGGTTCGCGTGCGCCCGTGGTACACGCAGCGCGTCGATCACGAGGTCGAGCTGGCCGTGGTCATCGGCCGCGGCGGCGCGGACATCCCGCTGGAGCACGCACTCGAGCACGTCGCCGGGTACACGGTCGCCAACGACCTGACCGCGCGCACGCTGCAGGGTCAGGACCGCGAGCTCAAGCACCCGTGGTTGCGCGCGAAGAACATGGACGGGTTCTGTCCGCTCGGGCCGTGCTTCGTGCCGCGCGCGGACGCGGACTGGGCCGCGCTCGAGCTCAGTTGCCGCGTCGAGCATGCCGATGGCGGCAGCGAAGCGCGGCAGCGCGCTTCGACACGCGACCTCGTGGTCGACGTCCCGCATGCGATCGAGTGGCTCTCGCGCCACCTGACACTGCATGCCGGAGATCTGATCTTGATGGGCACGCCGGCGGGTGTCGGGCCGCTCGTCGATGGCGACACGGTCGTGTGCGCGATCGACGCGATCGGCGAGTTGCGCACGCGCATCGCGCGCCCGGCCGCGGCGGTCGCACCCTAGACGGGTCGGGCTAGCGCGGCGGCGCGTCGGCACCCTCGGTCGGCAGCCCGAGCTCGACGGCGCGGTCGTAGCAGCGCTTGGCCTCGGCCTCGTCGCCGGCCTTGCGCGCGATTTCCGACAGGCGCAGCCAGACCACAGTCAAATCCGGCTCCAGCTCCAGAGCGCGCTTGTACTCGACGATCGCTTCTTCGATCCGACCGAGTTGCTCGAGGCACATGCCCTTGTTCCGGTGCAGTCCGTACCAGGGCTCCCCCCACTTCAAGGCCGACTCCACGGCGGCCAAGGCGCGCTCGTGCAGACGTGTCTGGATCAGCGCCGACGAGTACATGAACAGCGCATTGGGGTTCTTCGGTTCACCGGCCAGAACGGCCTCCAAGAGCGGCAAGGCCATCGCGCCGTTGTTCGCGTACAGGTACGACTGCGCCAGCGTCGCCTTCACATAGCGCGGCATGCAGTCGGCCGGCGCCGGCCGATCTCCGGTCTCGAGCGGATTCGCGTCGGTGCCCGTGATCAGGTTGCCCATCGATCCCGTTCCGACGTAGCCCAGCATGGCCACCTTCGCCAGCATCGAGCCATCGACCTTGTCGGCCTCCCCGACGGACAGCCGGTCGAGCTTGAACAACTGCTGCAAGCGCTTCCTGGCGCGCTCGGCCTCGGCCGGTCGCTGCGCGAGCAGATCGTGCACCTCGTCGAAATCCGCGTCGACGTCGTAGTACTCGGGCCGCGCGCTGTGCAGGTACTTGCCCTGCTCGTCGCGCCAGCCAAGCAGCTGGCTCCAGCGGAAGGCGTGGTAACCGTACAAGGCCTCCATGTACACGCCGTCGCGCCCGGCCCGCGCGGGTTCCCACAAGCTGATCCCGTCGATCGACCCGCGCAGCGGCAGGTCGAGCGCTTCGAGCACGGTCGGATAGACGTCGACGACGCTGGTGAGGGTTGCGTCCTGCGTCCCGGCCAGCCGTCCGTCGGGCCAGCGCACCAGCAGCGGCACGGCGATCGTCGTCTCGTAGGCCAGCGGACCGTGCGTATCCTCGTTGTGCTGCCCGAGGCTGTCGCCGTGGTCGGAGGTCACGATCACGAGCAGCTCGTCCCACAGGCCCTGCTCCTCGAGCAACGCGAACACGCGCTGCAGCTCGTGGTCCACGTAGGCGACCTCGCCGTGGTAGGAGTTCTTCCCGGCCTGCTCGCGGAACTGCGGAGGCGGCTCGTAGGGCAGGTGCGGGTCGTAGTAGTGCAGCCACGCGAAGAACGGACGCGTGCGGTCGCGGCCCTTGAACCACTCCAGCGCATCGTGCGTGACCTCGCTCGCCGGCCGCTCACCGTAGCTGAGAGCTTCCTGCACCTTGGGCGCAACCGGGCTCGTGTAGGTCTGGAACCCCTGCGCGAGCCCGAAGGCTCGATCGAGCACCACCGCGCCGACGAAGGCCGCCGTCTCGAAACCGGCGCGCTGGAGCTCCTCGGCCAGCGTCGTGGCCGATTGCGGCACGGCCTGCATCGAGTTGATGTGCACGGTGTGCCGCACCGGGTACAGCCCGGTCAACATCGAGGCGTGGGCCGGCAAGGTCAGCGGAGCCGTCGTGCTGCAGCGCGTGAAGATCACGGACTGGCGCGCCAGCGCATCCAGGTTCGGGCTGATCGCCGCGCGCGGCGCGCCGTTGCTGGCCAGATCCCGATACACGCCGAGCGCATCGCGGCGTGTCGTGTCCAAGGTGACGAGCAGGACCGACTTGGCGCGCGGCGCCGGATCGCGCGACTCGCCGCAGCCGCACACGAACACCACGCAGGCGCAGAACAGCGCCAGATGAGCCGCGCGCATCCCGATTCTCGAGAAGATCATCACAACTGCCATGCTCCCGAAACGACGAGCTCGCCGCCAGTCGCATGCCGCGCTTCGTCGGAAACCAGCCAGGCCGCGCAGCGCGCGATCTCCTCGGGCGTCGCGACCCGGCCCTGCGGTATCGCCTGCTGCAGCTCGGTCGCCAGCGTGTCCGGATGGGCCGCATCGTGGGGCACGACGCCCGGCGACAACAGGTGCAGCGTCACGCCGCGCGCGGCCTCCTCGACGGCCAGCGAGCGCACCAGCACGCACAGCGCGCTCTTGACCGCCGCGTAGGCGGCGGCCTGGCGGCGCGGTCGCAAGCCGGCCAGTCCGGGACACGCGAACGCGAGCACGCGTCCGCGCCGCGCGCGCAGCAGCGGCGCCAGCGCGCGCCAGGCCGTGTGGAAGCTGCTCACATTGCTGTCGAAGAGTCGCTGCAGCGCGGCCGCGTCGGTCGCCTCCAGCGGACCCGATTCGAAGTCGCCGACGGCATGCACCCACACGTCCAGCCCGCCGCGCCGGCGCTCGAGCTCCGCGGCCAGCCCGGCCGCCTGTTCCTCGCGCGCCAGGTCCGCGCGCAACAGTCGTTCGCCGAATTCCGCGCGCAGGGCCGCGGCGCGTTCGGTCGAGCTGCGCCAGCCGATCCAGACCTCGTCGCCGCGCCCTGCCAGCTCGCGCGCGCAGGCCAAACCGATGCCGCGCACGCCGCCGGTGACCAGCGCGATGCGTCGACGATCGGCCTGTGCGAGCGGAGCGGTGCTCATCGCGACAGTGTAGTCCGGGGACGCCGCCCCGTCCCGGCTCAGTCGAGCCGACCGGCGCGCGCGAGGGGCCACACGCGCAGATCGACGCGTCCGCGCAGCAGATCGAGCGGCACCTGACCGAAGTCACGGCTGTCCGCCGAGCGCGGGCGATTGTCGCCGAGCACGAAACAGTGGTCGGGCCGCACGCGCTCGACATGCCAGGCCAACGCGTCGTCGATCGCATACGGCTCGTCGTAGAGCGAGCCGTTCACCCACAGCCGGCCGCCGACGATGGCGACGGTGTCGCCGGGCAGCCCGATCACGCGCTTGATGTAGTCGACCTGCGGATCGAGCGGATAGCGCAGCACGACGACGTCGCCGCGCTCCACCTCGGTCAGCCAATAGCTCCACGGCTCGACCAGGATGCGGTCGCCGTCTCGAATGCCGGGAGTCATCGAGCTGCCGCGCACGACCGAGACCTGGAACAGGAGCATCCACGCCAGCCCGCCGCACAGACCGACGCGCGCCGCGCGCCAAGCCAGTCCGCTGAGCGATGTTTGCGCAAACGCCATGCGGGTGCCTATCGGTCCGGCCGCCCGCGCCGCTTGACCTCGGCTGCCGCCCTTGAAAACCATTCCGATCGGGGCGTACGGTGCCGGGGTGAGCGCAGCCAACCTCCCGGCGACCGAAGCCCGTCCCTGGGTGCGGCGTTGGGTTCCGCTCGCGCTGTGCCTGGGGATCTTCGCGATCGACCTCTTGCTCAACCTGCGCGAGCGCGGCGATTTCGCGGTGGGCATCGTGTACGTCGTGCCGCTGCTGATCAGCCTGTGGGTGCGCGCGGAACGCTCGCTGCTCTCGATCTACTGGCTGGCGCAGGGGCTGAACCTGCTGATCCTGCCGCTGCTCGGCGCGCGCTACGGCAGCGGGTACACGCGCGTGCACGAGGCCTTCGGGCTGTCGGCGCAGGAGGTGGTCGATCGCGTGCTGGTCGCCTTCGCGCTGTGGATCGTGCGTGAGCTCGCGCTGCGCCGCATGGCGATCGAACAGCGGCTGCACGAAGAGCGCGAGTTCACGCGCACGACGTTGCACAGCATCGACGACGCGGTGATATCGACCGATGCGGCCGGGAAGATCACCTTCGCCAATCCGCGCGCGGCCGCGCTGCTGGCGAGCCCGGCCGAACGGCTGGTCGGCCGACCGCTCGAGGAAGTGCTCGTGCTGCGCGTGCGGGAACCGTCGGCAGAGCAGCCCGCCACACCCGACAAGCTCGCAACCACGCACTGGCTGAACCGCGCGGGCCTGAGCGAGCTTCCGGTCGACCACAGCCGCGCCCCGATTCGCGACGCGGCCGGCAACCTGCGCGGCGAGGTGCTGGTGCTGCGCGACGCCAGCGAACGAGTGCGCTACGCCGAGTCGATGCGCCGACTGGCCTACCACGACGAACTGACCGGCCTGTCCAACCGAGTGACGCTCCAGGACCGCCTGCAGCTCGAGCTCGAGCACGCGCGCCGCCAGCAGTCGCGGCTGGGCGTGCTGTACATCGATCTGGACGGGTTCAAGCTGATCAACGACGCGCACGGCCATCGCGCCGGCGACGCCCTGCTCAAGGGCGTCGCGGAGAACCTGCGCGGCGTGCTGCGGCGGGGCGACACGATCGCGCGGCTGGGCGGAGACGAATTCGCGCTGCTCCTGCCGCGCCTGTCCGGAGTGGACGATGCGCGCGCGGTCGCCACCAAGGTGCTCGAGGCGATCCGGCTTCCGGTGCGCTTCGAGAGTCGGGAATTGTGCGTGTCGGCCAGCCTGGGATTGGCGCTGCATCCCGGGCACGCGGCGAATGCCGACGAGCTGCTGCGGCTCGCGGACGGGGCGATGTACCGCGCCAAGCGCCAGGGCAGCGCGCTGTGCGTGCACGGCGCCGAGCCCGAACCGCTGCTTCCGGCGGCCGGCGCGCCGAGCGCGGGCGGGGTGCGCGCCTGATGCGCGCCGGCCTCTTCGGTCGACTCACGTGCGCGGCCCTGTGCGCGCTGGCCGGTGCCTGCGCCGCGCCGGGGCGCGCGGTCGATCCCGCGGACGTGCCGAGCCTGCAGGCGATCTTCAGCGGCGCCGAACTGCTCGACAAGCGGCCTCAACTGCTCGCGATTGCGGCCGACGGCTCGAGCGTCGTCGTGCGTTGGTCGCCCGGGATCCCGATCTACGCGCCGGAGGAAGGCACGCTGCGCGTGCTCGAAACCGGCGGCCCGCGCGCCGGCGAGCGCTGCGGAATCGAGCTCGCGGCCCTGTTGCCTCCCCCGCCGCGTTCGGAGTCCCAGCCCGCGTCCCAACCGGCGCCGGCCGAGCTCGAGCCGTCGGCCTGGACCTACGACCTCCGCGGCGGCGCGCTGTATGTCGCGCGCGGCAGCGGGCTGTGGCGCATCGATCCGCTCGCACGCACGCGCTTCGAGCTGCTGCCCGAGCGGCGCACGACCGCCGCGGAGTCGGCCAACGCGCTCGCCGGCACGCTCGGCGCGCTCGAACGGCTCGAATGGCCGCCGCACGACGAGGGCGCCGCGGATTGCGTGATTTTCGACCCTGAAGCCCCCGAGGCCACGCGTCTGCGGATCTACGACAGCGATGACCTGTTCGCAGTGGGAGCCGCGCGCCTGGCGGAGTCACGTGCGCTCGAGCCGGCGGACCTGGAGTGTCAGAACCTGTCGCTCGGTCCGCGGGCAAGTGCGCTTCAATGGTCCAGCGACCTCGCCGTCGCATTCTCCCCGGTCGGACCGATCGTGCGCGGCGCGACCCCCGAAGAGACCCGACCCGCTCAGGTCTGGCTCCGCGACGAGGGCCGCGCGGTCGAGCTGTTGGACTATGACTCGCTCGAGCACCGCGAGGGCGAGCGCTTGTCCCCCGACGGCAGTTGGGTGTTCGCGCTGCAGCGCGACAAGAGCCGTTTGAGCGGACCGATTCCCATTCCGGACTTCCTAAGCGAACGCGTCAGCGTGCGAGAAGGCCGCCGCGAGACCGCCGAGGACGGCCCGTCGGCCGTGCGCATGTACTGCTGGGATACGACGACCGGCCAACGCCGCGAGGTCGCGCTGTGTGAGCCGTTCGATACCGGTTGGTACAGCGTCGTCGACTGGAGCCCCGAGGGTGATGAGCTCGTGCTCCGCTGGACGGCTCCGGATTGGAAGTGTCAGCAGTACCTGTTGATCGGACGCGCTGGTTGGGGCGAGTTGTCGCGCCCGCGCGATTGCACGGGCGGCTGGGTGGGCGGCCCGGCGAATCAATTCGCGTGGGACGCGCGCAGCACTCCGGGGGAGCGGATCTGGTACGCCGGCGTCGAGCGCGCGGACAGCGCGTCCATCGAGTCGAGCGCGGACTTTGCGATCCCGGGCTTCGCCGGAGAGGTCGATCGGCTGATTCCCCTGCGCGAAGGCGGCCTGCTCGTCGAGGCCGCGACTGCCGATCCGGGCCGGCACGAGTTGCACGTGATCGGGCCCGAGGCTCGGCGCATCCTGCAGCCCCCGGGATTCAACACCGACGCGCGCGCGAGCCGCGACGGCTCCGTGACTGCCTTCCTGCACGAATCATCCGGCGCGACTGCCGAGATCTGGGCCAGCGATGCGCGAGGTGTTCGCCGGCTCTCGGCGACTGCGCCCGAGGGCTTCGCACGCGCGCGCTGGCAGCTCCCGACTCGCCGCTCGTTCAGGTCCGCCGACGGCACGAACGTGTGGGCGAATGTCTGGCTTGCCGGGCGCCGGGACGCGCCTTGCGTCGTCTTCGTCCACGGCGCGGGCTACCTGCAGAACGTCACCGACTCGCTGACCGAGTACCCGCTCAACTGGATGTTCCACGCGCGGCTCGCGCGGCTCGGCTACGCCGTCGTGGACGTCGACTACCGCGGCAGCAAGGGCTACGGCCACAAGTTCCGCACGGACGTGCACGGCCGGCTCGGCGAGCTGGAGCTCTCCGACATAAACGCCGTGCTCGATGCCCTCGCCGCCGAGCGCGCGCTCGACCGCGAGCGCGTCGCGCTGTACGGCGGCTCCTATGGCGGTTTCCTGACGCTGATGGCGCTGTTCAAGGAGCCCGGTCGCTGGCGCGCGGGCGCGGCGCTGCGCTCGGTCACCGATTGGCGCGGCTACACACCGAGCTACACGCAGCCGCGCCTGGGCAAGCCCTCCACGCATCCGGAGGCCTACGCGGCCGCATCACCGATCGATCACGCCGCCGGCCTGGCGGATCCGCTGTTCCTGCTGCACGGGCTGCGCGACGACAACGTGTTCGCGCAGGACACGCTGCGACTGGTCGAACGACTGATCGTGCTCGGCAAGGACTTCGAGCTGATGGTCTACCCGAGCCAGGGCCACGCCTACGATTCCGGCCCGCACTGGCTCGATCAATACGAACGCATCGAGTCCTTTCTGCGCCGCCACCTGCACGATGGAAGCGTGGAAGCGGGCCGCCGCAGCCGATAGAGTGCGGCGGACCCTCGCATGCTGTTCAACAGCTTCGAATACGTGATCCTGCTGTGGGTCTGCTACGTCCTCTTCTGGACGTTGAAGCAGAAGCGAAGCCTGCGCCACGCGCTGCTGTTGATCGCGAGCTGGCTGTTCTATTCCTGGGCCGATTGGCGCTTCACGTGGCTGCTGCTCGCGAGCACCGCGCTCGACTACGGCGCCGGCCTGGGTATCGCCGCCGGAGCCGCCGCGGGAGACGCGCGCCGCAAGCGGCTGTGGATGGCCGCTTCGCTGGTCGGCAATCTCGGCCTGCTCGGGTTCTACAAGTACTACGACTTCTTCACGACGAGTTTCCAGGCGGCGTTCGCGAAGCTCGGCCTGCACTTCGATCCGTGGTTGCTCGGCATCGCCGTGCCGGCCGGCATCAGCTTCTACACGTTCCAGACGCTTTCCTACACGATCGATGTCTATCGCGGCACGTTGAAGCCGTGCCGCAGCCTGCTCGATTTCGCGCTGTTCGTGGCGTTCTTCCCGCAGCTCGTCGCGGGGCCGATCGTGCGCGCCAGCGATTTCCTGCCGCAACTCGAGCGCCCGCCGCTCTTCGACGCCGCGCGCGTGTCCTCCGGCCTCTTCCAGATCCTGCGCGGGCTGCTGAAGAAGCTGCTGATGGCCGACATCCTCGGCACTCACATCGTCGACCCGCACTTCCGTGATCAGGAGACGCTGGGACAGCTCGGCGGCTGGGGCATGCTGCTCGTCACGTACGCCTATGCACTGCAGCTGTACGGCGACTTCGCGGGCTACTCCGACATCGCGATCGGCTCGGCGCGGCTCTTCGGCTTCGAGTTGATGAAGAACTTCGACGCGCCCTTCAGGAGCAAGAGCCTCGAGGAGTTCTGGTCGCGCTGGCACATCTCGATGTCGACGTGGTTCCAGGACTACGTGTACGTCTGGATGGGCGGCTCGCGCGTCGGCTTCTGGCGCGGCTGCCGCAACGTGTTCATCGCCTGGACCCTGGTCGGTCTGTGGCACGGTGCCGCCTGGACCTACGTGCTGTGGGGCGCCTACCACGGCGCGTGGCTCGTGCTGGTGCGGCTGCTGCGCAAGCACGTGATCCCGGGCGGGAAATTCCAACCGGGTCTGCGCACGACCGTGCTGGGGACGCTCTTCGCGTTCCACGTCGTGGCCTTCTCGATGATCCTCTTCCGTTGCCGCAGCCTCGGCGACTTCACGACCGCCTGTGCGCAGTTCACGGACTGGTCGCGGGCGCTGCCGGTGCTGCCCTGGCAACTGTGGTTGATCCTCGCGCTGGGCGTGATCACGCACTGCCTGCCCGAAGGCTTCGTAGCATGGCTCGAACGGCTCTTCCACGCGGTTCCGAGCTGGCTCCAGGGCCTGGGGCTCGCGACCGCCATCGTGTTGCTGTTCGCCCTGCATCCCCCTGGCCTCGCGCCGTTCATCTACTTCCAGTTCTGAGCTCCCGCAATGAACCCACTGCGCTGGATCGGTTGGCGGACGACGGCCTGCGTCGTCGCGCTCGTCGTGCTGGAGCTCGTGCTGCGGCAGTTCGGCTGGGGCGCCTACGTGGTGCAGGAGCGCGACGACTACCTCGGCTGGCGCATGCTGCCCGATCAGCGCGGCTGGTCGCGCGACCTGCTGGTGCCGGAGGACATCAATTGGGTCGAGTACCGCGAGCCCGCGTTGCTGGAAGGTCGGACCGAGACGCGCAGCCATGAGAGCTGGACGCCGCTGGATTGGGACGCCGCCGAGCGCGAGCCCCTTGCGACCACCGGCTACCGAGCGGTGGCCTGGGATCCGCCGAGCTACGGCCCCGACGGTCGGCCGATCCAGGATCCGAACCTGTACCGCGTCGCGGTGGTCGGCAACTCGTACACCTATGGGACCTCCGTGGCCTTCGCCGACATCTGGTCCCAGCAGCTCGAGCGCCTGCTGCAGGAGGACTTCCTGCGCCGCGGCGATGCGCGCCGTGTGCTCGTGATGAACTTCGCGGTCCAGGGCTACGTGTTCGAACAGATGGCGCGCACGTACGAACGCGTGATTCGGCCGTGGCAACCGAACCTGTTGATCGTGCCGTGCCTGCCGCACGACGTCGTGCTGATGGACCCCTCCAGCGACGATGCCGACTACGCATTCCGGCGCCACGTGCTGCGCACGGCGACGTACGACCTGCTGCGCCGCCACGTGATCGATCGCTGGATGCCCAAGCCTCCTTCCCCGCAGGCGGCGGAAGCGCAGCAGGCCAAGGAGCTCGATCGGAATTTCCAGAGCGACCCCTATGCGCCGACCGTGCGCTGGCTGTGGGATCACTGCGCCAAGCGTCTGCAAGGGGTGCGTACGACGCTCGAGGCCGAGAACGGCCGGCTCGTGCTGCTGATGCTGCCGCAGCTGATCCAGCTGATGGTGCGCGACGACCGGCGACCCGGCGTGTTCTGGCAGCCGTGGGCCGCCGGAGCCAAGCGCGCGGACGGCTCCGCGGCGATCCTCTACCTCGATCCGACCGACGCGTTCTACGCGGCGATGCCCGAACTGGTCGAGGAGATCAACCGGGGCGGGCTCGGCAAGAACGAGCGCGGGCTCGACACGATCCGCGCCGACTATCCGCACGCGGCACAGAGCCTGTACTTGCTGGAGGACACCGGCCACTACTCGCCGGCCGGACATGCGATGCTTGCGCGGCGCGTCTACGAGCGCTTGATGAAGGAGCTCCCCCGTTGAGTCGATCGATTGCCGGACGTGCGGGAAATCGCCGCGACTTCCTCGTCGGCGCCGCGGCGCTGTGCGGTTGCACCGCCGTCCGACCGCAGGTCGTCGAGCGCACACCGGAGCAGCGCGCCCGCGACGCCGAGCTGTTCGCCGACCTCCGCGACACGGACGGCGCGCCGGAACCGATCAGCGCTCCGGAGCGCGCGGCGCGCCGAGCGCGGTTGGCCGCGCTGCTGCCGGCGCTGGGCCTGGACGCGTTCGTGTGCGAGCCGGGCCCGACGCTGACCTACCTGACGGGAGTCGCCTGGGGCCGCTCCGAGCGGCTCTTCGCGCTGAGCGTGCTGGCGGACGGCAGCAGCTTCTGGATCTGTCCCCAGTTCGAGGCACCCAAGGCGCGCCTGAAGCTCGCGGCGGCCGGCATCCACGACCCGCTGCTCGTCGAGTGGCAGGAGCACGAATACGCGTTCGCGCCGACAGCCGCGGCCCTGCGCGAGCGGCGCGTCGAGCGCGTCGGTTTCGAACCCCAGCTGCGCCTGTTCGCGGCCGACGGACTCGCCGCCGCGCACGGCCGCGAACACTGTCGCATGGCCCGCGACGTGCTGCTCGCCACGCGCGCGCGCAAGGACCCGCACGAGCTCGCGCTGATGCGGCACGCGAGCGTGCTGACGCAGCGCGCGATCGCTGCCGCCGCGCAGACGCTGGAACCGGGTGTCACCGGCGCCGAGGTCGCCGCGCGCATGCGCGCGGCGCAGGAGGCGCTCGGGCTGAAGGACGTTTGGGTGCTGGCGCTGATCGGACCTGCCGCCGCATTCCCGCACGGGGACCACGATCAGGCCCGCTTGGGAGCGGGCGAGGTCGTGCTGGTCGACACCGGCGGCGCGCTGCACGGCTACCAGAGCGATACGACGCGCAGTTGGGTACCGTTCGGCACGCCCACACCCGAGTTCGAGCGCGCGTGGCGGACCGTGCGCACCGCACAACAGGCCGCCTTCGAGGCGATCCGGCCCGGCGTGCGCTGCCGCGAGGTCGATCGCGCCGCGCGCGACGTGATCACGCGGGCCGGCTACGGCGACGGCTATTCGGCCTTCGCGCACCGCCTCGGCCACGGGATCGGCCTGGAGGGTCACGAGGATCCGTACTTCGACCTCGGCAGCGAAATCGAGCTCGAGCCGGGCATGACCTTGTCCGACGAGCCGGGCATCTACCTGTACAACCGCTTCGGGATCCGCCTCGAGGACATCGTGGTCGTCGAGGCCGCGGGCGCCGACCATTTCGGAGCCTGGCCGACGGACATGCGGGCTCCCGTCTGAGCGCTTCGGCGCCGGCCCGACCCGGCTAGGACTTGTGTCGTGCCGGCAGCTTGCCCGCGGCCTTCGTGCCGGGCTTCGCCGTCGCGGGCTTGCGCGCGCTCTCGATGAGCGCGAGCGGAATCGGGTAGCCGCAGCCTTCGCTCACCTCGGTGAAATGCGACAGGTCTCGCAACGAGGTGCTGGCCAGGATCGCCATGTACTCGTCGCTGGTGCGCTTCCAGTAGGTGTGCAGCGGACAGGCGCGCTCATCGGTGCACTCGGCCTGCCCGAGCATGCACTGACGCACCTTGCCCAGGTGCTCTTGCGCGTCCACGATCTGGAACAGCGTGATCTCGGCCGGATCGAGCGCGAGCCGGAAGCCGCCGCTGCGACCGCGCTGGCTATCGACCAGGCCGCGCGAGACCAGCGGTTGCAGGATCTTGGCGAGGAACGGCGCGGGGATGCCCAATCGCTCGGCCATGTCCCGAGCCAGGTGGTAGGTCCCGCGCGGCTGCAGCGCCAGGAAGGTCAGCGAGCGGACCGCATACACGGATGCGCGGGAGATCATGCTTCCCTCAGCAGAACCGCGGCGCCGGCGGATGTAAAGGGTGAACGTACGGCTGGCGGGGCGGCGCGCGGATCAGCCGCGCTTGGCGCGCTTCTGCTTGATCCAGTACCGGCCGGAGCCCATCCCGATCTTGCGCACGCGGCCCTTGCCGCGCAGCGGACCTCCGGACTTGATCTTCGCCTTGGCCATGTTCGTGCTCGCTTCGTGCTCGCTTCGTGTTCGTCTTGCGGGGGGGATCCGCGGGCGTCAGAACGCCCTGGAAGGCCGAATGTTGTATCCGCGCGCGCCCGCCGTGGCAAGCGCGGCACGCGGGCCTAGGGGCCCGCCGCGGGCAGCGAGGCCGCTCCCGCTGCGGCGATCCGCACCTCTAGCGTCACGCCCGGCAATTTGCGCGACAGCGCCGTCAGGACGGGACTCAGGAAGGCCCGCGCGCGCTCGCGCGCCACGTCCGCGGCGGCCTCGAAGGGCTCGCCAGGGGCGGAAATCGGGAGCCTTCGCGCGATCTCGCCGGGGATCTCGCGGGTGCGTTCGAGCATGCGCGGCGCGGGCAGGTCGACGCACAGCTGCATGCCGTCGACGCTGGCCATTTCGGGCCCCACGTTCGACAGGTCGATCCCCCACAGTTCGGGCGCATAGGGCGTGCCGGCCTCCGGCCGCGGTTGCACCACGTGCGTGGCGAGCCAGGGCCGTTGCGCGGACAGTCGCCCTGCCATCAGCGCCCGGTGCAACTGAGGAGCACCGTACTTCTGGAACCAGTAGCGCAGCCGGGCCTCCGGCGGCGCCTGCGCGTCGGTTTCTTCCCACTCCAAAGGCGGCGTGAGTCGCGCGGCTTCCCAATAGAAGAGTCCCGCGCCCGAGGCCAGGCCGAGCACGACCAGGCCGACGAAGACGGTCAGGCCGCGGACGCGCAGTTCGCGCACTCCTGCGTGGGTCGTGGAATCGGACATGCGCTGGATTCTGCGTCGGGCACGCCTGCGCTCCAAGTGCGATTCCGTGCTTCGTCGCGCTTCCGCTACCCGCATCGCGTTACCTAAGCTTGCCTGTGATGCGACGCATCTATGTCGGCGACATCCAGGGCTGTCGAGCCGAGCTCGAACAGCTGCTCGCCGTGCTGCGCTTCGACCCGGCCGCGGATCGCCTCTGCCCGGTCGGCGATCTGGTGAATCGCGGGCCCGAATCACTCGGCGCGCTGCGCCTGCTGCGCACGCTGGACGCGCACAGCGTGCTGGGCAATCACGATCTGCACCTGTTGCGGGTCGCCGCCGGTCGGCGCGCGCTGCGCGCCGGTGACACGCTCGAAGAGGTGTTGACGGCGCCCGACCGCGACGAACTGCTGGCTTGGCTCGCGCGCCAGCCGCTGTTGCGCAGCGAACCCGATCTGTACTGCGTGCATGCCGCACTGCACCCGGCCTGGCGCGACCCGCAGCGCGAACTGGCCGGCTTGGGACCGCTCGACGAGGACCCGCGCATCGATTTCGCGACGCGCGCGCGCTTCTGCGACGAGCGCGGCCAGCGCCCGGAGCTGGACGATCCCGAGCCGCCGCCGCCGCAGCGGCCGTGGTACGAGCACTACCGCAGCGCCGATCACAGCGGGCGCCGCGTCGTGTTCGGCCACTGGGCCGCGCGCGGGCTCGTGCGCACGGCCGACGTGCTGGGACTCGATTCCGGTTGCGTATGGGGCGGCGCGCTCTCGGCCTGGATCCCCACCGAGGACCGCATCGTCAGCGTGCCGGCGCGGCGCGCCTGGGCGCGGATCGGGAGCGACTAGCGCATGGACCGCCTCACCCCGCACGACATCACGGCCCTGTGCCTCAGCCTCGGCGTGATCCTTTTCGCGGCGCGCTGCCTGGGCGAACTAGCGCGCCGCGTGGGACAGCCGGCCGTTCTCGGCGAGATCCTGGCCGGCCTGCTGCTCGGCCCGACCGTGTTGGGGAAACTGGCGCCCGAGGCCTCGGCATTCCTGTTCCCGCCGACCGGCGGCAGCGCTTTCGCGCGCGACGCGATGGCGAACATCTCGCTGGTGCTGTTCCTGCTCGTCGCCGGACTGGAGGTCGATCTGTCGGCGCTGTGGCGCCAAGGGCGGGCCGCCGCGGCGGTCGGCGTGTGCGGAATGGTCGTGCCGTTCCTGATCGGCTTCGCCGGAGCCTGGTTCCTGCCGAGCCTGTTCGGCGCCCAGCCGGGCGCCGACCGCGGGATCTTCGCGCTGTTCTTCGCGACCGCGCTCGCGATCACCGCGCTGCCCGTGATTGCGAAGACGTTGATGGACCTCAACCTCTATCGCACCGACGTCGGGATGATCGTGATCGCGGCGGCCGTCTTCAACGACCTGGCCGGTTGGCTGATCTTCGCCGTGATCCTGGGCCAGCTCGGCACCGCGGGCAGCGGTGCATTCGGCATCCCCGCCACGCTCGCGCTCACGCTCGGCTTCTCGGCCTTCATGCTGACCGCCGGTCGTTGGATCTTCCACCAGATCCTGCCCTGGGTGCAGGCGCACACGAGCTTCCCCGGCGGGGTGCTCGCGCTGGCGCTCTCGAGCGCGCTGCTGGCCGCATCCTTCACCGAGTGGATCGGGATCCACGCCATCTTCGGCTCGTTCCTGGTCGGCGTGGCGCTGGGCGATTCGTCGCACCTGCGCGCCCAGACGCGCTCGACGATCGACCAGTTCATCTCGTTCTTCTTCGCGCCGCTGTTCTTCGGCAGCATCGGTCTGCGCGTCGACTTCCTGAGCAACTTCGATCCGCTGCTGTGCGCGCTCGTGCTGGCGATCGCGTGCGTCGGCAAGCTGGCCGGCTGCCTGCTCGGCGCGCGCTGGGCGGGCATGGAACGCCGCGAGGGCTGGGCCGTGGCCTTCGGCATGAACGCACGCGGCGCGATGGAGATCGTGCTGGGACTGCTGGCATTCCAGGCCGGCCTGATCGACGAGCGCATGTTCGTCGCGCTGGTCGTGATGGCCCTGGTCACGTCGATGATGAGCGGTCCGCTGATGCGCCGCGTGCTCGCGCGCAAGAAGCCGCGCCAGTTCCAGCAGTTCCTGCCCGCGCGCGCCTTCGTGCCGCGCCTGAAGGCGCGCGAGCGCCGCGAGGCGATCGGCGAGCTGTGCCTGGCCCTGGCCGAGACCGGCGCGATCGACGCGCGCGCGGCCAGCGCGGCGGTCTGGCAGCGCGAACAGACCGCGCCGACCGGCATCGGCAGCGCGATCGCGGTCCCGCACGCGCGCCTGCCGGGCATGAAGGCTCCGATCGTCGCACTGGGGCTGTCGAGCGAGGGAATCGACTTCGATGCGCCCGACGGCCTGGGCGCGCGCATCGTGATGGTCATCCTCTCGCCGCTCGAGGACGACGGCGCGCAACTGGAGATCCTGTCCGACCTGGCGCGCTTCTTCGCGCGCCCCGATGTGCGCAGCCGGGCGCTGGCGGTGCGGACGCACACCGAATTCCTCGCGCTCGTGCAGGCCGAGCGCGTGGCGCACTGAGGCTCGGGTCAGGAGCCGCGCTCAGGCGCTCGTCGAGCGCGAACTCTCGCCGGCCAACAGCGCATTCCAGGCTTCCTCGCCACTGCGCGCGGCGAGCAGCGCATCGCGCACCGATTCGCGCGACAAGAGGCGCGCGATCTCGGCCAGCGTGCGGATGTGCAACAGCTTCTGCGCGCGCGGCACCAGCAGCAGGACGACGATGCGCGCCGGGCGTCGATCGATGCTCTCGAAGGGCAGCCCGCGCGGATCGTGGATCGTCCCCATGCACGCGATCACGCGCGGCAATCCCTCGATCGACGCGTGGGGAAGCGCCAGTCCGCGCTCCATGCCCGTCGACATCGAGCGCTCGCGCTCCATCACGGCCGCCACGGTCTCCGCCGCGCTGCCGGGGGCCAGGCGCCCGGTCGCTTCGAGGCATCCGACGAGGCGCTCGATGGCGGCCCACTTGTCGGGTGCTTCGAGCCCGATCACGAAGTCCTGAGGCGTGAACAGGGCGGAAAGTTGCATGTGCGCGAGTCGGACGCTCATCGTAGCCCGGATCGACGCGCCCCGAACAGCGCGCGACCCGTTCGCAGGCGCGTGATCCGGCGCCTGCGCGCGCGGAAGATTCCTCACGCAGGTGCGTCCATCGCACGCGTGCCGGCACGGTGTCGGAGGCGCTTGCGGCGAGGTTTGACACTCGCCCGGCGGCTCCCTACAGTGCGCGCGGCTCGATCCGGGCCGGGATCTCCCGGCCTAACTCTTTCGGCCCCAAAGACATACGCCACGTTCCACGGCCACCCCCCTGAGCGGGGTGCGCCGCACACCGGGAATCCATTCGACAAGCCGATGCGCGCTATCAAGCTGCCCTTCCTCGCCGCGCTGCTCCTCCTCGTGCCTGCAGAGCCGGCGGCCCAGGCCCCGCGTCCCAATCGCCCGCCGGGGCAGGACAATCCAGCCGCCAACGCCGCCGCGGCCCCGGCGCAGGACACGGCCGCCGTCAACCAGGGCAGCGGCGCCGCCGTGCCCGCCATCCAGGAGGAAGGCGACGCCTACGTGCTCAATTTCGCCGAGATCGGCGAGGAGGGCATGACGCTGGAGGACTTCGTCAAGGTCTGCCAGGACGCGACCGGGCGCAACTTCACCTACTCGAAGGAGACCGCCGACCCGCTGCGCAACAACAAGGTGCGCATGTTCGGGACCAAGCGCATCCCCAAGCGCGACTTCTACGCGTTCTTCCAGATCATGATGTTCATCAACGACTTCGCCTGCGTCGAAGTCGGGCCGCCGCACTTGTCGGTGATCGTGATCCACAGCCTGGGCGGTACGGCCGGCCGGCCGCAGACCGGCGGAGGCTCGATCCTGAACAAGCCGATCTACGTGCTGCAGGAGGACCTGCCGCAGTACGAGGACCAGCCGGCCGTGCTGGTGCGCACGGTCGTGCACCTGCCTAACACCGACGTGCGCAACCTGGTGAACTCGCTGCGCACGGTGCAGACGCAGAACCAGCAGTACGACTCGATGATCAACGCGGGCCAGTCCAACGCGATCATCCTGACCGGCTTCGGTTCGAGTGTCGCCGCCCAGGTCAAGCTGCTGCTGCTGATCGACCAGGCCTCGCGCATCGACGAGGGCGTCGAGCCGATCTTCGACGTGATCAAGCTCGAGTTCGCCGCGCCCGAGGACGTCGCGGACATCGTCGAGCAGCTGCTCGAAGCGCGCAACAAGGCCAACCAGGATCTGCGCCGCAACATCCCGGTCAACGCCGAAGGCGGCGGCCCGGCCGGTGCGCGCGCCTCCACCGACGCCAAGATCCTCGTCGACAGCCGCACCTCGTCGCTGCTGATCATGGCGATGCCCGAGGACATGCCGCGCATCAAGGACCTCGTCGCGCGCCTCGACGTCGACGTGGTCGAGCCCGAGCGCAACTACCACATCTACAACCTGTCGAACGTCAAGGCCGACGATCTGCAGAAGGTGCTGAAGGACTTCCTGCAGGACGCCAGCAGGGTCACCGAGAGTTCCGGCACGTCGGGCGGCCGGGCGCCAGGCACCGCCTCGAGCGGCAGCAGTTCGCGTGGCAACGAAGTGGTGGTGATCGCGGACGCGGAGACGAACTCGCTGTTGATCGCGGCCAGCAAGACGCGCTACGCAGAGGTGCTCGACCTGATCCGCCAACTCGACAAGCGTCAACCGCAGGTGCTGATCGAGACCGCGCTGATCGAGCTGACGGGCGACGAGTCACGCGACATCGGCGTCGAACTCGGCTTCGCCGACATCCCGGGGACCGGCGGCACCGGGGGGGTCGGCGTGACCAGCTTCGGGCTGTCCTCGTTCGTCGACAGCGACAACGACGGGATTCCCGATCAGAAGGTGCCCAGCGTGCTGAACGGCATGACCGGCGGCATCATCGACGGCGACGATTTCTCGCTGCCCTTCCTGCTGCGGCTGTTCCAGTCGCGCACGAACACGAACGTGCTGAACATCCCGTCGGTGCTGGTGAACAACAACGGCAAGGCCGTGGTCACCACGCTCGACGAGCAACCGACGACCACGATCACCGCGCAGGGCGCCGGCACGACGACTCAGGAGACCTTCAACGGCTACCAGGAGGCCGGCATCACGCTGACCATCTCGCCGTCGATCAGCGCATCGCGCTACCTGCGCTTGAACGTGAAGCTCAAGGTGTCGAGCTTCATTGGCACGTTCTCCGGAGCGATCCCGCCGCCGCGCATCACGCGCGAGATCGAGACCGAGGTAAACGTTCCCGACGGCGACACGATGGTGATCGGCGGCATCATCACCGACAACCAGTCCGAGACGCGCGCCTCGACGCCATGGCTGGGCGACCTGCCGCTGATCGGTCCACTGTTCCGCCGCGACACGGACAGCAACGAGCGCACGACGCTGTACTTCTTCGTCACCCCGCACATCCTCAAGGACGAGGACTTCGCCGACTTGTCCGAAATCTCCTATCGCAAGAAGCTCGCGGCAGCCGAGGTGATGGGCAAGAACCGCATGGACATCGTCGACCCGAAGTTCTCGACCAGCGGCGGCGCCAATCTCGGCGGCGGCTTCGAGATCCCGCTCTACCGCAGCCCGAGCAGCGGCGAGGTCGCCTCCGAGGCGGTGGGACTCGACGCCGTCCGCCAGGCCGAGTTGCTGCGCGCGGCGCAGCAGGCGCCCGCGCAGGCGGAACCCGTCAAGCCGGTCCCCGCTCAGGTGCCATGAACTCGTTGCCCGATCTGTTGATCGCCGCGGGGCTTTCCCGCGAGCGCCTCGAGGAGTGCCGGCGCCTGTCCGGACAGAGCGGGGATCCGCTCGATCGCGTGATCCTGCAGAAGGAGTACCTCGAGGAGGACAAGCTGCTGCCCGTCTACGCGCGCTACCTCGGCTACGAGTACCGCGACCGGCTGGAGGACGTGACCGTGCCACCGGGCTTCGTCAATCAGATCCCGGTGCAATTCACGCGCAACTACAACCTGATCGCGCTCGGCGAGAGCGACGGCGGCGTGCTGCAGGTTGCGACCTGCTCGCCGCTCGATCCGCTGCCGATGGACGACCTCGCGTCGCTGCTCGGGAGGCAGCTCGAGCCGGTCCTGGCGCCCAAGGCCGAGATCACGCAGCTGATCGCGCGCGCCTACCGTCACAAGGCCGACGGCGTCGACCAGGCGCTGGCCGACGTCAACGAGGACGGCGACATCTCGGGCCTAGCGGACGAGATCGACGATGCCGAGGACGTGCTCGACGTCTCGAACAAGGCGCCGATCATCAAGCTGGTCAACACGATCCTGTTCCAGGCGCTCAAGATGCGCGCGTCCGACGTGCACTTCCACCCCTACCAGGACCGCCTGCAGGTTCGCTTCCGGATCGACGGCATCCTGTACGACATGGACTCGGTGCCGCGCAAGGCGCTCGAGGCGATCATCAGCCGCGTCAAGGTCATGGGCAAGATGGACATCGCCGAGCGCCGCCTGCCGCAGGACGGTCGCGCGACGATCAAGATCGGCGACGGCGAGGTCGACGTGCGCATCAGCTCGGTTCCGACCACGCAGGGCGAGCGCATCGTCATGCGCTTGCTCGACAAGACGGCCAAGCTCTACTCGCTCGACGAGATCGGCCTGACCGACAAGAACAAGGCGCTGCTGCGCGAGTACTGCACGTGGAGCCACGGCATCATCCTGGTCACCGGTCCGACCGGCTCGGGCAAGACGACGACGCTGTACGGCGCGATGACCGAGATCGACACGCGCGAGAAGAACGTGCTGACGATCGAGGATCCTTGCGAGTACTCGCTGCCGGGCATCAGCCAGGTGCAGGTCAACGTCAAGAAGGGCCTGACCTTCGCGAACGGGCTGCGCTCGTTCCTGCGCCAGGACCCCGACGTGATGATGGTCGGTGAAATCCGCGACCTCGAGACGGCCGAGGTCGCGATCCGCGCGGCACTCACGGGCCACCTCGTGTTCTCGACCGTCCACACGAACGACGCGCCGAGCACCGTCACGCGCATGGTCGACCAGGGCGTCGAGCCGTACCTGGTCGCCAGCTCGCTGATCCTGGTGATCGCGCAGCGCCTGGTGCGCACGATCTGCCCGAAGTGCAAGGAACTCGTGCCGATCACCGACGAGTGGCGCGCCAAGATCAGAAAGCTCGATCTGTCGCCCGACCTGCTCGACAACAAGATCGCGATCGGGCGCGGCTGCGACGATTGCTACCGCTCGGGCTACTCCGGACGAACCGCGATCTACGAATTCATGCCCGTCGACGAGGTGCTGCGCACGCAGATCATGGAGGGCGCCACCGCCTCGGTGATGAAGCGCTCGGCGATCGAGCGCGGGCTGATCACGCTGCGCATGGATGGTTGCGACAAGATCATCAACCGCTTCTCGACGCCCGACGAGGTGCTGCGCGTCACGCAGATGGACATGCAGTAACCGCGCCGCCGCGCATCCGACGAGGAACCCGCTCACCCGTTTCGAACCGTGCCGATCTACGAATACAAGGCCTACGGCTCCGGCGGCGGCGTGAAGGTCGGCGTGGTCGACGCCGACACGCCGCGCGAGGCGCGTTCGCGGCTGCGGCGCGAGAACCTGCTCGTGTCGGAGCTCTCCGAGCTCAAGGGCGGCACGCGCCAACGCGTCGCCGGACCTGACGGCGCGCGCGGCAAGCCCAAGACCTCCTGGCTCGGACAGCTGAAGAAGCTGCGCAGCTCGCCGCAGGGACCCAGCGGCAAGGACGCCGACACGGTCACGGCGGTGACGCGCCAGCTCGGCACGCTGCTCGGCGCCGGCATCCCGCTCGCCGAGGCGCTGCGAGCGGTGATCGAACAGGCCGAGTCGCGCCGTTACGAGACCTTGTTCCGCGAGCTGCGCGAACGCATCACGCAGGGCGCTTCGCTGGGCGATGCGCTGGCCGAGCACCCGGCGTACTTCTCGGAACTGTACGTGAACATGGTTCGCGCCGGCGAGGCGACCGGCAAGGTCGACCAGGTGCTGCGGCGCCTGGCCGAGTTCATGCAGGCGCAACGAGCGCTGCAGCGCAAGGTGATCTCGGCGCTGACCTACCCGGCCATGATGATCGGCCTGGGCGTCGTCGTGGTGGGCGTGTTGATGACGGTCGTCGTGCCCAAGATCACCGGCATGCTCGAGGACATGCGCCAGACCATCCCGTTGCCGACGCGGATCCTGATCGAGATCAGCAACGGCTTCAAGGACTACTGGTGGGTCGGCTGCCTGGGCATCGCCGCGATCTCGTTCACGATCGAGCGCATCTACCGCACGCCCAAGGGCCGGCTCGCGATCGATCGCTTCAAGCTCAAGGTCCCGCTGGTCGGCGACCTGATCCGCAAGGCCTCGGTGGCGCGCTTCACGCGCACGCTTTCGACGCTGCTCGGCAGCGGCGTCGCGGCCGTGCAGAGCCTCGAGGTCACGCGCAACGTCGTCGGCAACGCGGTCATCGCCGAGGCCACCGACCACGTCCGCACGCGCATCCTCGAGGGCACGGACATCGCCACGCCGCTCAAGGCCACCGGTGTGTTCCCGCCGGTAGTGGGCTATATGGTGGCCGTGGGCGAGAAGTCGGGCGAGCTCGAGCAGATGCTCGACCGCATCGCGGACGCCTACGACGAGGAAATCGAGGTCGTGGCGGCGCGCCTGACCAGCGTCCTCGAGCCGATCATGATCGTTTTCCTGGCAGTCGTCGTCGGTTTCATCGTCTACTCGATCATCCTGCCGATCCTGCAGCTCAGCAACGTCGGTTGAATCCCATGAAACTCCCTACCACTCGAGTCCTTACCCTTCCTGCCCGCGCGCGCCGCGGCTTCTCGCTGGCCGAGCTGATGGTCGTGATCGTGATCGTCGCGTTGTTGGCGACCCTGGTCATACAAAACGCGCCGAGGTTCCTGTCCTCAGGCAACAAGACGAGGCTCAAGAGCGACATCAATGCGATCGAGCAGGCAATCACCGTGTACTACATGGAGAGCGGCGGGCGCTATCCGGATTCCCTCGAGGCGCTGGTCCAGCCCGACGCCAACGGCGACACCTACTTGAACGCCGATAAGGTGCCGACCGACCCGTGGAAGAACGAGTACATCTACGAACCGCCCTCCGGCGGCCAGAAGAAGCCGATCATCCGTTCGCTCGGCCGTGACGGCTCGCCCGGGGGCGAAGGCGACGACCTCGACGTCGACAACTTGATGATCCGGAACGGCGAATACTAGATCGCTCGAGAACAATGTCCGCGTCTCCACGCCCGATCCGCTCCGTGTGCCGCGCAGTCGCGGGCTTCACGATCGTCGAGATCATGGTCGTGGTCGTGATCCTGGGGTTGCTGGCCGGCCTGACGACCTTCTCGTTCCAGCGCATGCTCCCGCGCGAGCAGTTCATCGCTGACGTGCGCGTGCTGGCCGAGCGCCTGCGCGAAGCGCGCGCGCAGGCGATCGCGCGCAACGCGGAATTCTGGATGGTCTACCAGATCGACGAGGAGCGCTACTGGATCAGCACGCCGTACAACGCCGAAGGCGAGCTGGCCGCCTATGCGCGGCGCGGCGACGAATCGACCGGCGCGGCCGAGGACGCCGAGCAGCACAAGGAACGCGTCGCGATCTACGAGACGAAGCTGGGCACGGGGATCGACTTGTCCTCGGTCACGCTGGACGGCACGCCCTATCTGGATGGCGAGTTGCACGTCATCTTCTCGCCGCTGGGCACGACCTCCGAGCATTGGATCGTGCTGAAGCAGGAGTCCACGGGCACGGTGGCCACGATCGAGGTGCAGGGCCTGACCGGCCTGATCACGTACCACGACGGTCTGTGGAGCCGCGAACCCGCCAACGACAACGACTTCAATTGATGCGCACCCGCCTGCACCCTCGAAGGACGAACGCGCGCCTCGGCTTCACGCTGGCCGAGGTGGCCGTCACCGTCGTGATCGTCGGCGCGGCGCTGACGCTGTGCATGCAGGCGCTCAACACCGCCAAGATCACGGCCGTCCAGACGCGCAACCTCAAGCTCGCTCGCGAACTCGGTCTGTTCAAGCTCGGCGAGATCGAGTCCGGCATCTATCTCGAGGAGATCGATTCCGACTCCACGCTGGCCGACTCCTTCGCCGAGCAAGGCTATCCCGACTTCGGCTGGGAGGTCATGCTGGGCGACGACACGTTCGTCGAACGGGATCCCAACTCGCCGCACGACTCCTGGAGCGCCAAATTCGAGAAGGAACGCGACGAGAAAGAAGACGCTGACGAGGAGGCCGAGCAACCGTACGAGCGCGTCAAGGTCCGCGTCACCTTCCGCCAGATCGCCAACTTCAAGAGCGAGGTCGTGCTCGAGCGCTGGGTGCCGTGGGCGCAGGTGCACAAGACCGAGGAAGCCGCGACCGACTCGAACACGGGCTCGAACGCCGCGGGCGGCGCGATCGGACCGAACCAAGGCGCCGGCAGTTCCCCCAAGAAGTGACATGAGACTCCCCCGCACCCCGCGCTCCGGCTTCACGCTGGTCGAGATCATGGTCGTGCTGCTGATCATGTCGGGCCTGCTCGTCGCGATCAGCCAGGTCCTGCAATCGGCGCGCGTCAGCCGCGATACGATCCACAACATCCAGGAAACCGAACTGGTCGGACCGACCATCCTCGACATGGTCGAGCGCGACCTGCGCGCGATCTCGATTCTCAACCGCGACAAGCAGTACTGGATCCGCGTGGTCGACCGCACGGTCGGCGGCAACGACGCCGACCGAATCGACCTCATCTCCGGCGTCAACAGCCTGGTGTTCACACAGGACAAGCGCCAGGAACGGCCCTTGTACGCCGACCTGAACGAAGTCGGCTACGTGCTGCGCCGCCGACCGGACATGGAGGATTTCCTCGAGCTGTTCCGGCGCGAGTCCTTCGGTGTCGACGACAAGCCCTTCGAAGGCGGCCGCTACACGTTCCTGTGCAATCGCGTGCTCGGCTTCGACATCAAGTGCTTCGCCGAGAACGGGCCCGACGAGGAGCCGGTGGATGGTTGGAACGTCGACCAGAACAGCGAGCACACCGGACTTCCCAAACGAGTCGAGATCGCGCTGACGATCGAACTCGAAAAGCGTGTTGCGCGCGAGCAACTGAAGGACTTCAAGGAAGACCAGCGCGTGGTCACGTACCGGCGCATCTACCGCTTCCCTGACATGCTGCTGGAAGCAGCCTCGGTCGAGATCGTGCCCAAGATCCCAGTGATCGAGCCGGCCGTCGGGGGCGGCGGCGGCCCGATCCCGATGACACAGATCGATCCCAGCGCTGGCGGCGGCGGCTCTCCGTTCGGCGGCCCCGGTGCAGGCGGCGGTGGCGGTGGTGGTTCAAGCGGTGGCGGCAATCCGTTCGGAGGCGGTAGCGGCGGCGGCGGCAACCCCTTCGGCGGCGGCTAGAGCGCGCGCCCGATCCGCTCGCGCCCGCCCAGGTACGGCCGCAGCGGCGCCGGCACGCGCACGCGCCCGTCGGCCTGCTGGTGGTTCTCGAGAACGCAGATCAAGAGGCGCGCACTCGCCGCCACGGTGTTGTTCAACGTGTGGCAATGGCGCACCTTGCCCTGCGCGTCGCGATAGCGCAGTTCCAGCCGCCGTGCCTGGTACTCGTGGAAGCGCGAGGCCGAGTGCGTCTCGCCCCAGCCCTTGCGCGACGGCATCCAGCTCTCGATGTCGAACTTCTGGACCTGCCCGGCCCCGAGGTCCCCGCCGCACACGTCGACGACGCGGTACGGGATCTCGAGCGCCTGCAGCACCTCCTCGGCATTCGACAGGATCTCGCGATGATGCGCGAGGCTGCGCTCGGCGTCGGCCACGTCGACGACGACCTGCTCCACCTTCTGGAACTGGTGCACGCGGTACAGGCCGCGCGTGTCCTTGCCGTAGGTGCCGGCCTCACGCCGGTAGCAGGAGGAGAGCGCGACGTAGCGCTTGGGCAGGTCCGCCTCGGCCAGCGTTTCCCCCGCATGGAACGAGGTGACTGGGACCTCGGCCGTGCCCGCCAGCACGAGGTCGTCGCGCTCGTCGCAGCGATAGGCCTGCTCCTCGCCGCCGGGGAAATAGCCGGTGCCGACCATGCACTGGCTGCGCACGAGCACCGGCACCGAGAGCGGCACGAAGCCCTTGCGGACCATGTGGTCGAGCGCGAAGCGCATCAGCGCGAACTCGAGCAACGCGAGATCGCCGATCAACACGTAGTTGCGCGATCCGGCGATGCGCGCGGCGCGCTCGAAGTCGATCCAGCCCTGCGCCTCGGCCAGCGCGCCGTGGTCGCGCGGCTCGAAGTCGAAACGCGTCGGTTCGCCGACGCGCTTGATCTCCTTGTTCTCGGTGTCGTCCTTGCCTTCGGGCACCTCGGCCGCCGGGGGCTGCGGAATGCGCAGCAGACCGGCGTCGATCTCCTTCTTCAGGCCTTCCCAGCCGGCCTCCGAATCCTTGAGCGCGCCCTTCAACTCGGACAACTCGGCGAGCACCCGCGCCTTTTCGTCGCCGGTCGCCTTGGCGACCTGCTTGCCCAGCGCGTTCTGCCGCGCGCGCAGTTCCTCGACCGTGCGCTGCAGCTCGCGCGCGCGCGCGTCGAGCGCCAGCAAACCGTCGATGTCACAAGGAATGCGCTTCTTGCGCGCGCCGGCGCGGAAGAGCTCGGGCTCCTCGCGCAACCACTTCAAGTCGATCACAGCGCGGCTCTCCAGATCGACTCGATCTCGCCCAGCAGCTTGTTCTTCTTCTCGTAGAGCTGAACTTCGGCCTTCTCCTCGGTCAGCTTCTTCGGCATCCGCTTGTCGAGCGGGAACCAGGTGTACTCCCAGCCCTTGTTCAGGCTGTCCTGGTCGGTCACCAGCTCGGTCCGTTCGCTCAGATCGGCCTTCTTGCCGCCCGCTTTGCGCACCGACATCTCGGGGCGCGGGGCGGCGTTCCAGATGCGCGCGTAGTGCTCGCCCGCCGCGCCGATCACGCCGACCGTCTTTCCGATCAGCGTGACCGAATCGCCGTCATCGGTCGCGACGAAATCGAAACCGAGGGAACCGCCGAGTTCCAACGTCGCGGTCTTGCCGGCCACCACGTCGACGGCGTCCATGTCCTTGGCGGGCAGGATCAGGCACTTCTGCACTTCGCGGCGCTTGCCCTGGCGCAGCATGCCGAAGAACAGCTTGTAGCGCCCTTCAGGCACCTGAATCCCCGCCGACCCGCCATCGAGCAGATCGAAGAAGAGCTTGTCGTTGTCCTTGTCGGCCCCGCGCACGATGACGAAGGCCGGCTTGGTGGCGCCCTTGAACGACAGCTTGAGCGTCCCCGTGGCCGGTTGAATCGGCCAGTAGGTCAACGTGCGGCCGTAATCGTCGCACTTGAACTGGTACCACTTGCCGTCGATCTGCATCTGGTCGCTCCACGGCCGCGCGCGCTTGGAGCCACCCACCGTGACACAGTCGATCTCCGGTTGTTCCTCGACCGGATCGTGCTCGTAACGCAGGCCTGTCCAGCGCCAGGCCATCCAATAGGAATTGCGATGGTCGTAACCATAGGCACCGTCGAAATTGTCGTCGAAGATCCGAATCGGCGTCTTCTCGATCATGGCCGTCACGCTGCCGGCCGGCGCGAAGAACAACTGTCCGCGTTCGGTCCGAATCGAACGATCGACCTCGACACCCTGGTAGCGGTCCTTCTCGATCCCGGTCACCGTCAAGAGACCGAGGTCGCGTTCCATTCCCTTCGGGCCGAACCTGATGTGCACCGGGGAGATATTCCCCGTCAGCGGCACGTCGACATCGCCCTTGCCGTCGCCATTGGCATCGATCTCGATGCGCGCGGCCGCCGAGCGCAGGTTCTTGATGCCGATGCGCGGATTGATGAAGTCCTTGGCCTCGCCCACGGCGCCGACGCCCCATTCCGGCCAGGAGGTGTAGTCGGCGTCGTTGCACCAGCTCGGCCGCTGGTAGGTCTCGATGTCCGGAATCAGCTCGAAGCTGGTCTTGATCGTCTTGGCCTCGGGCGGCGGTCCGCTTTCGGCGGGGTCTTGCGCGGAAGCAGGGGCGGGGCGGGCCAGCCCCAGGGCCAGGGCGATGGACGACGCGAGGAAAGCGTTCATGGCGGAGTCGCGGGCGTGGGTGAACCGTAGCGGAGCCCGAGAGTGTAGCTCCGCGCGCCGAAGCCGCGAAGAACGGGCTACGGACGCCGCGCGCGACCGGACATGCGCTTCAAGAACTCGCGTTCGGACCCCGAAAGCTTGCCGATCCCCTCGCGGTTGATCCGCTCGAGCAACTGGTCGAGACGCTCCTCGTCGCGCCGGCTCGACTCGAGCTCGCCGCGGCGTCGCCGCGCGCCCCACCATTGCAGCGGGTCGAATGCGAGCAGGCCCGACTTGACGGCCCCCCAACCGAAGGCCATCCCGCCCAAGTGCACGAGGTAGGCGACTCCGCTGCCGCCGCCCAGTTTCACGTCCACCGCGGCCATGAACAGGTTGATGCCGGCATAGAAGATCGCGACCCAGCGCAGCGGGATCGCCATGGGCAGCGGGAACAGGTGCAGCGGCGCGTTCGGTTCCAGCGTCGCGCACGCGATCAGCACGCCCAGCACGCCGCCCGAGGCCCCCACTGCGGGCAACGTATCCCCGCTCGCCAGCCCGGCTGCGAGGAAGCACAGCGCTCCGCACACGACCGCGCCGAAGTACACCAGCTGAAAGGCGCGCGCCCCGAGCCGACGCTCCAGCATCGACCCGAAGAAGTACAACCCGAGCAGATTGAACAGCAGGTGGAACGGATCGGTGATCGCGTGCAGGAATGAGTAGCTCACCAGCTGCCACAGCGGCAACCACGGGATCCACTCGCGCCAGACTCCCGGAGAGAGGCCGAGCAGTTCCTGCACGCGCTGGTAGACCGGCGTCGCGAACAGCCAGAGCAGGAACGCCGGCGCGAAGACGAGCACATTCGCCCACAGCAGTCGCCTGGTCGCCGGCGGCGGGCCCGGGAAGCCCAGGCCGGGGCCCGGCTCGGGCGGCGGCGGATCGCCCCAGTCGCGATACGAACGCTCGCCCATGGTCAGGCCGTCTCCGAGCGCCACGGAGCCAGCTCGCGCTCGGGCACGAGCGCGCGGCGAGCGGCCGCGAGCAGCGTATTGCCGAGCAGCATGGCGATCGTCATCGGCCCGACGCCGCCGGGAACTGGAGTCAGCCAGCCGGCCACCTCCAACGCTTCGGCGTAGGCCACGTCCCCCGCCAGGCGCCCATCAGGCAACCGGTTGATCCCGACGTCGATGACGGCCGCGCCCGGACGGATCCACGCGCCGCGCACGAGCTCGGGCCGACCGACGGCCGCGATCAGCACGTCCGCCTCGCGGCAAACAGCGGGCAGGTCGCGCGTGCGGCTGTGCGCGATCGTCACGGTCGCATTGCGCGCGAGCAGCAGCGCGGCGAGCGGCTTGCCGACCAACTGCGAACGGCCGATCACCACCGCGCGCGCGCCCTCGAGCGCCACGCCGGCACGCTCGAGCAGGTGCATGCAGCCCAGCGGCGTGCACGGCACGAGGCCGGCGCCGCCGGACCACAGGGCTCCGACGCTGCGCGCGCAAAGGCCGTCCACGTCCTTGCCCGGATCGAGCGCCGCGACGACCGCGGACTCGTCGAGCCCGCGCGGCAGCGGCAACTGCACCAGGATCCCGTGCACGCTCTCGTCGCGGTTGAGCTCGGCGACGCCCGCGAGCAGATCGCGTTGCGTCGTCGTCGCCGGCAGCCGGATCGTGCGCACGCGGAAGCCGGCCTCGTGGGCGGCCTTGTCCTTGTTCCGCACGTAGACCTGGCTGGCGGCGTCGTCACCGACGAGCACGACGGCCAGTCCGGGAGCCGCCTGACCGCGCGCAACGAGCTCGTCGACGCCGCGGCGCACGCGCGCGCGGAACTCGGCCGCGGCCAGCTTGCCGTCGATCAGGCGGGCGGGACTCATCGCGCGCTGGCGGTCGCAGCGCGCTCAGCGCTGCGACGGCGTGACCATCGCCTGCTCGTCGCCGCCCACGCGCGCCTGCCCCTGCTGACCCTCGCGCGCCGGAAGGCTGAAGTCGGTGTACTTGTGCAGCGAGTTCTTCTGCGTGTCGGGCATGTAGCCGAAGAGCTGGAAGGTCGTGAACACCGACAGCGCGCCTCCCAACAGGACCGCCATCGCCTTTTCGCCGCGGTAGCCGCCGAGCATCCGCACGTGCAGGTACGCGATGTACACGAGCCAGGTCACCAGCGCGGTGTTCTCCTTGCTGTCCCAGCCCCAGTAGTTGGCCCAGGCCTCCTGCGCCCAGAACGCGCCCATGAACAGTCCGGCCGTCAGGAACGGGATGCCGACCGCGAAGGCGCGGTAGGAGACCTGCTCCATCGTGCGCTCGATCGACTTGAATGCGTCGGCGGCGGGCAGCTTGCGCCGCGCGAGCGAAAGGCACAGTCCGGTCACCAGGAAGACGGGGATCGTCACCAGCTGCGTGAACGGCACCAGCCACAGCAGCCCGAACACGAGGAACTGGCTCCACAGGCTGCGGCCGCCGCGGAACACGCCGAGCCAGAAGCGCATCGAGAAGTACACCGCGCAGATCAGCCCGGCGATGCCCAGCGACGCATACGAGAAGATCAGCGCGACGAGGTGCGGCGAGAACCAGTACGACTGCAGCGCCGGCGGAAGGTCGCGCTGGGCGTTGGGCAGGTGCTCGGACTCGTAGTTGACGAGCAACGTCGAGCCCGCGACGAGCGCGAGCAGCACGTCGTCGGCAATGGCCCAGCCTTGGCCGGACTCGCGCAGCTTCATCACGAAGTGCAGCACGGCAATCGCGACCAGCATCGCGAAGCCGAACACGACCAGCACTTCGGACATGTTCTGCGCCGGGAAGTGGTTGACCTCGACGCCGCGGTTCCAGATCGAAACGAGGGTCGTGCCGACCGACGCGAAGAGCGCCAACACCGCCACGCGTGCCGCGGGATTCGACGGAGCCGGCCCGGCTGGTGTGCGCGACAACGAGCGCAGCCGCAACCAGGCCGACAAGAGCGCCGCGCATGCGCACAGCAACACCAGCCAGCCGGAAATGCGCAGCCAGCGATCCGAGGCCACCAACCCGTGTTGGTGGAAACCGAAGGTGTACTCGTAGAACTTGTCCATCAGGTCGGCTCCTGGCTGCGGCGGGACAGCACGATCGGACGCAGGATGTAGGCGATCACCATGCCGGCGATGATCGTGTACATGCCCCCTAGTACCCAGGGGATGCCCGGATCGTAGACGACGCCGATTCCCGAATAGGTCGGGAAGCGCGCGTCGGCATTGGTCTGGAAGAAGCGATAACCGCGGTACTCGAAGTAGTCGTTGACGCGGATCTCGCGCTTGCGCTCCGGACCGAGGTCGACCACGTACGGGCGGCCCTCGCCGTCGCGCTCGAGCACCGACAGCACCGAGCGCCACTCGAACGGCATCATCTCGCTGTTCTCGACGAACAAGAGCGCGAAGTGCCCGTCGGGCGAGGCCCACACGTTGCTGCCGTTCTCCTCGGTCGTGGCCATCCGCACGCTTTCGCGTCGTTCTTGCGGCGTGTCCGGGTCGCGGATCACCTCGAGCTCGATGCCGCGCGGCGCCGTCGAGTAGAAATCGTCGTCCCAGCCGTCCGCGCGCGGTTCGTCGGGCAGCACGCGCAGGTCTGGGGACAGCGCGCCGCGTGCAAAGAGGCCCCGCAGCACCAGCGGTTCCTCACCGGGCATCGGGAGCGCCTTGCCCAACTCGAGCGGGAACGAGCGTCCGAGCTCGTCGATCAGTCGTGCTCGCACGGCCCCCCCTTCGGCCGGTTCGCCGAAGGCGAGCACGTAGCGCGGACCGCCCGGCGCACTCCAACCGTTCCAGCGCAGCCGCGTCACGACCGCCGAGACCGGATAGGAGTCCTGCAGGCCCAGCGCCACGGCATTCAGCCCCTCGATCACGGCGCGCCGCTCGCTCCTGCCATCCGGAGCCTGGATCTCGATCCACACCGCGCGCAGCCGATCCGGCTGCTCATCGAGCGGCCCCGTGTCGGCGCGCGGGTACGGGCGATCCTGCTCGTCGCGTTCGAAGGTCGCGTTGCGCGTCGCCTCGTCGACGCGAATCGAGTAGCCGCCGAGCGTCTTGAAGGTCGAACCGACCTGGATCGGCACGACCTCGGGTTCGGCGCCCTGCGCGGTTGCGATCTCGACCTCCAGCACGCCGAGCATGCCCTCCTCGGTCGGGAACATGCTGATCGCATCCTGCTCGCGAGCGACGCGCAGCCGCCACAGGTTGAGCGGGTGGAAGACGGCCTGACTCGGCAGGAACGGCGACAGGTAGAGCCGCCGTCGGCCGCCCTCGGGAGCCTGCGTGACCGAGGAACTGAGCAGGTGCTCGTCCCCGAAGTCGGGGATCTCCAGATCGACCAGCGGCAACCCGTACTCGGCGTCCTTCGACTGCTCGATCACCTTCGGCAGCCGGATGTCGACGTGGTCGTGCAGCGCGTTCACGCGCAGCCGCAGCTGCGGACGCGGTTCGGACTGCCCGTCCGCAGCCGTGAAATCGAGGTCGACCGTCCGGTCCGGCCAGACGGTGTAGCGCGGCGGGCGCGACTTGAAACGCGCCTCGCTGAAGTGCACTTCCAGGGCCAGCCAGTCCTTGCGCCCGAACTGGTCCAGGCGCAGCGAGAACGGCATGCGCGCCTCCTTGGTGCGATTGAAGTGCCGCTCGTACGTGTCCTTCGGGCCCTCGCGCAGATCCATGTGCAGGATGCCGCGATCGCCGATCATCTTCGTCAGCATTCCGCCGCCGAGCATCACGAGCACACCGATGTGCACGATCGCGAAGCCGGCCTTGTGAATCGTGAACCAGTGCTTGGGCGAGTAGCGCGTCAGGTTCAGGCCGACGCCGAGGGCGAGCAGCAGGCACAGCGTCGCGAACCAGTACGACTTGTAGGCGCGATTGAAGCTGAGCGCGGTACTGAGGTCGAACGCGCTCGTCAGCCAGCCCTCGTGATCGGCGATGAACTCGCTGATCTCGACGCCCTTGGCCTCCATCGCGAAGGACTCGCGCATCGCCTTCTCGCGATTGTCGCGCTCCTCGCGCCCATACAACTGGCCGAATCGATCGAGCCCGGCGACGATCTCGGGCGGCAACTCGCGCTTGGGCGCGCCGATGCCGTACAGGTGCTGGAGGTGGTAGAGGAAGACGCCCTGCGCGTTGAGGAAGCTGTCGAGCTCCTCGGCGCGGTTGACCTGCGTCACGCGCTGGTCGGAGTCCTCGAAGTTCCCGATCTGCGGCACGAGCACGCCGATCGACACGCCGATCGTGCACAACACGACCAGCGCGACGCCGGTCTGCATGGCCAGGAAGAAGCGCCGGATCGCCGCCCGCTGCAACCAGACCAGTGCGCACCACACCAGTCCCGCGAACATGAACCCGTAGTCCTTCGCGTGCAGACCCGGATCCTCGAGGTAGCGCCCGGGCGCCGCCAGGAGCCCGCTCCACCCCTTGTGCACCCAACCCGCCTCCAGCGCCTTGTAGTACGGTTCGCCCGCCGTGCCCACGACCTGGCCGACGACGGCCAGCAGCGTGATCACCAGCGACGAAGTCAGGAAGCCCCACACCCACGGGCGCGCGGCCGGCGGCGACGAAGCGGATGGATTCGAATTCACCAATTCCTCTGCAGGGTGAAGGCGGCGATGCCGTCGAGCGCATCGCGCGCGGAACTCGGCGGCAGGCGGTGCAGCCGGCCGCGGGCCGACTCGACCAGCTCGCGCGCGCGCTCGTGCGCGTACTCGAGACCCGGGCCGAGGTCGCAGACTTCGCGCAACACGCGTGCGCGTTGTTGCAGTTCAGGCTGCGTGTACACGCGCCGGATTTCCGCGCGCAGCCGCTCGTCGCCGACCGCATACGTGCGCAGCACCGGCAGCGTGACCTTGCCGTCCTCGACATCGGTGCCGATGCTCTTGCCGACCGTGGCCTCGTCACCGGCCACGTCGAGGCAGTCGTCGACGATCTGGAAGGCCAGCCCGATCTCGTGCCCGAAGGCGGACATCTCGCGGCCCAATTCCTCGTTGCCGCCGGGGTAGCGCGCCCCTAGTTCGCAGGCGGCCGCGTACAGGCTGGCGGTCTTGGCGGCGCAGATCGCCTCGTAGGTCGACTGCGGCAACTCGAAGTCGTAACGCCGCGCGCTCTGGTCGATCTCGCCGACGCATAGGCGCCGCGTGGTTTCGGCCAGCAGCTTGCTGCACAGCCGACTCGACAGGTCGGTGGAGAGCGAGAACGCGCGGGCGTACAGGAAATCGCCGAGCAGCACCGCGACCTGATTGTCCCAGCGCTCGTTCACGCAGGCGACTCGCCGGCGCACCTTGGCCCCGTCGAGGATGTCGTCGTGCACGAGCGTGGCCATGTGGATCAGCTCGACGATGGCGGCGACGGACGGGTGCTCGTCGGTCGTGTTGCCGGTGGCCTCGCCGACCAGCAGCACGAGCGCGCCGCGCAACTGCTTGCCTTGGAAGCGCCCGACGTGCTCGGTCATGTCGCTGACCGCGGGCGAGGACTCGGCGACCTGACGGCGCAACACGTCGCGCATGCGCGCGAGGCCCGGATGCACCAACTCGACCAGGCGTGCGAGTTCGGGCGGCGTGCGGCTCATCGCGCGCCGGCCTCCACCGCGGACGATCGGCTCCCGCACCAGGCCGCGAAGTCCGCCGGCGTGTTCAGATTGCGGCAGGCGTCCGCGCCTTCGCGAATCAGCCCGGCCGCGGCCAGGCGCCCGACCCGGACGCCGGCGCCGTGGAATGCAACCATGCGCCGCTCCCCGCGCTCCAGCGCCGCGCGCACGAGCGGCGCCACGCGCCGGTGCACGACGCTGCACAGCGGTTCGTCGCCGCGGGCGCCGGTCAGCAGCGCGACGTCGAGATCCGCGTTTCGGGCGAGTTCGGCCAGGGCCAGGAAGTGTTCCGCGCGCACGTCCGGCATGTCCACCGCCAGCACGGCCACCAGATCGCCGCGCGCCCGCTCGAGGCCCGCGAGCAGGCCCGCGAGCGGCCCACCGTCCGGCCAGGCATCGAGCACTCGCTCATGCCCGGAATCGATGTAGCGCTCGCGGGGGCCGCAGGCCAGGCGGACCGGGGCGGCGACCGCGCTCAGACAAGACAGGCCGCGCGCGAGCAGGCTGCTGCCCTCGTGCTCGAGTTCGGCCTTGTCGCGCCCCATGCGGACGGACCGGCCTCCACACAACAATAGTCCTTCCATCGGAGTCGTGTTGCGCCGCGCGCCGACGCCGGGGCGTCCGGGCTCAGGTGGCGTCCTTGGACGGGGCCTCGGCCTTCTTGCCGTCCTCGGTGCCGTCCTTCAGGCCCTTCTTGAACTCGTTGACGCTGGCGCCCATCGAGCGCGCCAACGCGGGCAGTTTCGCTCCGCCGAACAGGAGCAGCGCGACGATGATGATCGCGACCGCCTCCCACGTATTGAACATGGCCAGGAATGGCATCGGGATTTCCTTTGCCCCGCGGGGTGGGCGGGTGCTGGACTCCACTATAGGGCCTGCAAAGGGCTCCTTCCTACCCTAACCCTCGAAACGAGCCAGGGTTCCCGCCCGCTTGCGACCCACGGCCGGACCCTCGTGCACCGCGAGCCCCGCGGCCTGCAACGCGCGCCTTACCGGGCGCGAGACCGTGTAGGTCGACAACCAGGCTTCGGCGGCCATGCGTGCGGCGACGCAGGCGAGGAATCCCGGCTCCCAGAGCGCCGCGTCCCGGCGCGGTGAGAACGGGTCGAGGAACACGGCGTCGCAGCGCCAGTCGGGTGCCAGGTTCGGCAGGCAGGCGCGCGCATCACCCAGCCTCACCCGCAAGCGCAGCCCAGGATCGTCAGCGCCGTCCAGCGCGGCGCGAACGCGCGCGTGCCAGGCTTCCGCGCGCGGATCCAGGCTCCCCTCGCGCGCGACCAACTCGCGCATCGCAGCGAGCACGCTCGCGTCGGCCTCGAAGCTCTCGGCGATCAACGTGCAGCCGGTGCCGTCGAGCTCGGACAGTGCCGCGGCCAGGTTGAGCCCCAGCCCGGTGCCGATGTCGAGCAGGCGCAGTTCGCGAGCACCGGAAAGCGCGCGCTCGCGCAGCCGACACGGCCGCGCATAGCGCTCGAGCGCCTGCTGCCAGGCGCCGGCCGTCGAATGGCAGGTTTCCCCGTGGAGCGGATGCGCGAGCGTCCACGAGCCATCGGCGGTGCGGACCGGCAGCCAGTCCGTCATCGGCGCACTATCCGCGCGCGCCGGCCAGCAGGCCCGACTCGGCCAGCCGCTTCTCCATCGTCTCGCCCAGGCGCGCCGGGCTGGGCGTGACCCACACGCCGGCCGCCTCGAGCGCGGCGATCTTGTCGGCCGCCGTGCCCTTGCCGCCCGAGATGATCGCGCCGGCGTGGCCCATGCGGCGACCCGGCGGCGCCGTGACGCCGGCGATGAACGCGACGACCGGCTTCTTCATCTCGCGGCGGATGTAGTCGGCCGCCTGCTCCTCGGCATTGCCGCCGATCTCGCCGATCATGATCACGGCGTCGGTGTCCGCGTCGGCGTTGAAGGCCTTCAACACGTCGATGAAGTTCGTGCCGTTGACCGGATCGCCGCCGATGCCGACACAGGTCGACTGCCCGAGGCCGCGCTTGGTGAGCTGCCACACGGCTTCGTAGGTCAGCGTGCCCGAGCGCGACACGACGCCGACTCGGCCGACCTTGTGGATGTAGCCGGGCATGATCCCGATCTTGCATGCGCCGGGCGTGATGATGCCCGGACAATTGGGCCCGATCAGCCGGCTCGGCGAGCCCTTGAGGCGCTCGGCCACCCGCACCATGTCGAGCACCGGAATGCCCTCGGTGATCGTCACGATCAGCTCGATGCCCGCGTCGGCAGCCTCGAGGATGGCCGCGGCGGCGAACTTCGGCGGCACGTAGATCACGGTCGCGTTGCAACCGGTCGCCGCGCGCGCGTCCTTGCAGTTCTCGAAGACGGGCAGCCCCAGGTGCTGCGTGCCGCCCTTGCCGGGCGTCACGCCGCCGATCATGCGCGTGCCATACGCGATCGCCTGCTCGCTGTGGAAGGTGCCGGTCTTGCCGGTGAAGCCCTGGCAGAGGACGCGCGTGTGCTTGTCGACCCAGATCGCCATGTGGAGTGGATTTCGAAGAGGTGAGCGTGGCGGACTAGCGGCCGGCGACGGCCTTGCAAATCTTCGCGGCGGCGTCGTCCAGATCGCCGGCGGTGATGATCGGCAGCTTCGAGTCCATGAGCAGCTGCCGGCCTTTCTCGACGTTGGTGCCTTCCAGGCGCACGACCAGCGGGACGCGCAGCGCGACCTCGCGCACCGCGGCGATCACGCCTTCGGCGATCGTGTCGCACTTCATGATGCCGCCGAAGATGTTGACCAGCACGCCCTTCACCTTCGGGTCGGACAGGATGATCTTGAAGGCGGCGGTCACGTTCTCCTTCGTCGCACCACCGCCGACATCGAGGAAGTTGGCCGGCGCGCTGCCGTAGAGCTGGATCACGTCCATCGTCGCCATGGCCAGGCCGGCGCCGTTCACCATGCAGCCGATGTCGCCGTCGAGCGCGATGTAGCTCAGCCCGAACTTCCCGGCCTCGATCTCCTTGGGATCCTCTTCGTGCAGGTCGCGCAGCGCCTCGAACTCGGGGTGGCGGAAGCCGGCGTTGTCGTCGAAGTTGATCTTCGCGTCGAGCGCCAGCACCTGGCCGTCCTTGGTCGTGACCAACGGATTGATCTCGGCCAGCGAGCAGTCGAGCGCGACGAAGGCGCCGCACAGCGCGCGCATGAATTCGACGGCACGCGCCTCGAGCTCGACGGGGATCCCGATGCCCTTGGCCAGGCGCGCCGCGTCCGCCGCGGCCAGCCCGGCCTGCGGGTCGAAGCTCGCCTTGAGGATCTTCTCCGGGTGCTTGGCGGCGACCTCCTCGATCTCCATGCCGCCTTCCGAGCTCGCCATCAGCACCGGGCGCCTCGACTCGCGATCGACGACCAGACCGAGGTAGTACTCCTTCGCGATCGCCGAGCCCTGCTCGACCCACAACCGGCGCACGAGCTGGCCCTGCGGGCCGGTCTGGTGCGTGATCAGCGTGCGCCCGAGGATGCCGGCCGCCGCGCTCTTGGCCTCGTCGGCACTGCGCACGAGCTTGACGCCGCCGGCCTTGCCGCGGCCGCCCGCGTGGATCTGCGCCTTGACCACGCAGAGCGGCGTGCCGAGCTCCGCATAGGCGGCGGCGGCCTGCTCGGGGGTCGTGCACTCGCGTCCGCGCGGCGTGGCCACACCACGCGCGCGCAACAGCTCCTTGGCCTGGAATTCGTGGATCTTCATCGCAGCGGGCGGAGAGTCTAGCAGCGCCGAGCGCGCGACGCGATTGCCGGCTGCCGGATGGGAACGCGACAATGCCCGGCCCGATGTCGAAAGCGAACGACCACGTCCTCGTCGATTCCGAGCTGCGGGCGCTCGCGCGCCGAGGCGCGATCCGCGCCGGCACGCCGATCGCGC
>VGZE01000012.1 GCA_016872755.1 Planctomycetota bacterium | reverse complement strand
CCTCCGCGCGATCGTCGTGGGGACGGGCCCGGGCAGCTTCACCGGCCTGCGGGTGGCGGCCGCCTTCGCCCAGGGGCTGGCGCGCGGCAGCGCAGCGGCCCTCAAGGGGCTGTCGCATGCCCAGGCCGCCTGCTGGGCCCTGCTCGCCGACGGCGAGGAGGGTCTGTGGGCGCACGATCTGCGCTCCGGGGGCGTGGCGCTGGCGCGCTGCGCGCGCAGCGCGGCCGGACTCGCGGTGCTGGAGCCGGCGCGAGCGCTCCCGCTGGATGCCGCGCGTGGACTGTGCGCCGGGGCCGGGGTGCTGATCGGCGATCCGGAGGCGCGCATCGCGCTGGGAGCCGACGCGCTGGATCCGCGCTGGCGCGACAGCTCGCGCGCGAGCGTCGAACTCGCGCTGCTCGAGCTGGGTCTGCGCGCGCTCGAGCGGGACGGGCCGGACGCAGCGAGCGCACTCGAGCCGCTGTACCTGCGGCCCTTCGGCGCGCCGTCGAGCTGACCCTCGCGCGGGCGCGGCGAGCTCGTTGCTCGCGCCGCGCGCGAGTCCTAGTCTTGCGCTCGTGAACTCGTTCCGGGTGTGGGCCGACATCGACCTCGACGCGCTCGCGCACAACCTCGCGCGCATCGGGCAGCTCGCCGGCCCCGCGGTGCGCCGGATCCTGGTCGTGAAGGCCGATGCCTACGGCCACGGCGCGGTCGCGATCGCGCACCACGCGGTGCGCTGCGGCGTCGATGCGTTGGGCGTCAGCACTTCGAGCGAGGCGCTCGAGTTGCGCGACAGCGGAGTGCGCGCGCCGATCCTGATCCTGGGCACGGTGCTCGAGCAGGAGCTCTCCGATTGCCTGCAGAATCAGGTGCAGATCGGATTGCATTCGATGGACCGGCTGCGGCGCCTGGAGCGCATGGCGCGGCACTCGGGCGGACCGGTGCGCGTGCACCTGAAGATCGACACGGGCATGGGCCGACTCGGCGTGCTGCCCGAGCGCGCGCTGGAGCTCTTGCGCGCGGTGCGCAACTCGCGCCGCCTGGTGCTGGGCGGGGTGATGACGCACATGGCCGCGGCCGACGGAGCGCGCGCCGACAGCACGCGCGCGCAGTTGGAGCGCTTCGAGTCCGTGCTGGCGCCGGCGCGCCGCGAAGGCCTGCTCGCCGGCTGGGTGCACTGCGCGAATTCGGCCTGCCTGTTCACGGGCATGCCGGATCTCTACGACGCGGTGCGCCCGGGCATCAGCGCCTACGGCGTGCTGCCGCCCGAGCTGCCCGGCGCGGCCGAGCTCGCTCCGGTGCTCGCGCTGCGCGCGCAGATCGTCTACCTGAAGGACATCGGCGTCGGCGCGCCGGTCGGCTACGACGGCACGTGGGTCGCGCACAGGCGCACGCGCGTCGCGACGCTGCCGCTGGGCTACAACGACGGCCTGCCCTGGCGGCTGTCGAACGCCGGCTGGGCGCTGGTGCGGGGCCGGCGCGTACCGCTGATCGGCCGCGTGTCGATGGACTACGCGACGCTGGACGTGACCGATGTGCGCGGCGTGAGGGTGGGCGACGTCGCGACGCTGATCGGCCGCGACGGTGACGAGCAGATCCGCGTGCAGGAGATCGCGCGCGCGGTCGGCACGATTCCCTACGAAGTCACCTGCTCGGTCGGCAAGCGCGTGCGGCGCATCTATCGCGGCGCGCCGAGCCTGTCCGCGGAGCCCGCCGCGCGGGCCGGGCAGGCAGCCGCGCCGATTCCGAGCGCACGGCACTTGTCCGAATCCGCCTTCGAACCGATGCTCTGAACGTGCGCGTCCTCCGCTTCGCCGCCCGCTGCTGCTTCGAACTGCTGTTCGCGGCCGCGCTGCTGCTGGTGGTGCTGTTGGGTCTGGCGCACTTCGCGCCGAACAGCAGCTGGGCGCGCGAGCGGTTGCGCGTGGAGCTCGCGCGAGTGCTGGCCCTCGAGGCCGACGAGCTGCGCTTCGACCGGCTGCGCGTGTCCTGGTTCCAGCCGGTGATCGAGATCGAAGGCCTGGAACTCGGCCCGGCGGGCCGCGACCTGCGCATCGAGCTCTCGCGCGTGCACCTGGCCTGGCGCCCGGGAGCGGCGGGGATCGCGAGCGGCTGGTTCGGACCGGCCGGGGTGGAACTGCAAGGCGGGCGGCTGCGCATCACGCCGGAGGGGCTCGAGCGCTTCGAGCGGCTGCGCGCGGACCTGGAAGGCCGCAGCAAGGCCGCGTCGCGGACCGAGTTGCCGCCACTGCTCGTGCGCGGGCTCGGCATCGTGATCGTCCAGGACGACCGCCGCGAGTTCGAGCTCGGCGTGCTCGAGGCCTACGCGACGCAGCGCGACGGTCGGCTCGCGCTGACCGGCGAATTGCATTCGAGCCTGGGCCTGTCCGATCCCGCCACCGTGCACGTCGAGGGACACGGCGACGCGCGGCGCGGGTTCGAGCTCGAGGGCTGGGGTTCCGGACTGCGCGTCACGCGCGAGCGACTGGCCCCCTTCCTGGGTACCGCGGCCCTGCCGTTCGAAGGTTTCGGCGGCGAGTGCGATCTCGTCTGCCGCGCGCGACTCCCGGCCGCGGCGGAAGAGCCTCTCGAGGCGGAGTTCGCGCTGCGACTGCGCGACGGTCATGCGGATCTGGGAGCGGGCCGGCGCATCGACGCGGCGCGCATCGGGCTCGAACTGGTCGCGCGCGCGCGCGACCAGGAGGCGCTGTGGACGAACGAAGCGTGGCGCGGGCGCCTCGACGCATCCGCGCGCTTCCAGGGGACGCCGTTCGAGTTGACGGCCGAACTGGGGCCGCGGGATGCCGGGAACGCGCTGCTGCGCGCGGACCTGCACGTACCCGACCTGCCGCTTGAGGTCGCGCTGCTCGAGGCCCTGGGCGTGCTGAAGTACGTAGAACGCGATTGGAACGCGCTCGAACCGAGCGGCAGTTGCGCGCTTCGCGCGCGCATCGAGCTGCCGCGACGCGAAGGCCCGGACGGCCTCGCGACGGCGCTGCGCGCCGCCGAGGTCAGCGCTCTGATCGACTGCGCCGGTCGCGCCGGATTGCGCTTTCGCGGATGGGTCGAACACGACGGCGTGCGGCGCGGCTTCCCGCTGCCGGCCGACGAAGCGCGCGGCCGTCTGCTGTACGTGCGCGCTCCGACGAGCGCGCGCGCCGAGCGCGTCGGGTTGCTCGACCTGCAAGCCCGCGTGCGCGATGGCGGCGAGCGCCCGCTCGTGCGCTGCCGAGGCTTGATCGGGTCTCCCGATCCGCTCGCGCCGCGCGATCGCGAAGGCCGACTGCGTCCCGAATTGGACCTCGAGTTCTCGCTGGCGGGCCTGCGCCTGGGTCCGGAACTCGAGCAGGCGCTGGCGGGCGCGCCCGAGACCGCTTTCGTGTGGCCGCAGTTCCGGCCTTCGGCGGGCAGCCTGGTCGTGAGCTGGCGCGTCGTGCAGAACCGCGAGCTCGAAGGCCTGGCCGCCAGCGGCGACATCGATGTCTTCGGCGCAAGCGCGCGCTGGAGCGCGCTGCCCGTCGACCTGCACGAGCTCGATGGACGGCTGCGCCTGCGCTTCGCTCAACGCCCACACGCGCTGCGCGACAACGAGGACCGCGCGCGCTGGGTACGCCCGGTCGGAGTGGCCTTCGATCTGGCCGGCAAGACGGAGACGGACAAGCGCGCTCGCATCAGCGGCGTGGTGCGCGGTGAGACTCCGCCCGAGGGTGTCGTGCTCGCGCGCGGAGCGCACGCCCAGTCGCAGTGGATCGAGGTCGCATTGGAGCGCCTGTCCTGGAAAGGACAGGAGGTCAGCGCGCTGTCGCAATGGGAAGCGGAGATCGGACAACGCATCGGCGCCTTCGGCCCGAGCGGCCACGTCGATGCGCGCTGGGGCGGCGGACGGATGTCCCCCGCCGCGCCGTACCGCTGGGACCTCGAGCTGGAGTTGCAACCGGGAGCCAGCGTGTACCCGCAGGCGCTGCAATCGAACGTGAAGCAGGTCGAGGGTCGCGTGTGCGTGTCGTCGCGCGAGCTCGACGAGGCGCCGCGCCCGGAGTTGGGATTCGGTCTCGCGTTGAAGGGTGACTGGGCCGGAGCGCGAGTCGCCGTCGCGGCGCGCGCCGAAGCGGGTCTGCCCGCGGAGCTCCACTTCCACGCCGCCGGCGTCGATCCGGCCAATGCCTCCGTGCTCGGCACACTGTCGATGCTCGGCTCCGACGGCGAGCGCGGCGTCGAGCGCGGCTCGCTCGAGCTGAAGGGCCGGCTCGATCTGCACGGCAAGCTGCGCATCGATCTGGATGCCGCGGATGAGCCCAGCCCGAGCGTGACGGCCTGGCCGCGCGATCTGTCGATGGGCTGGGGCAGCTTCCAGCTCGCGGAGGTCGAGGGGTCGGTCACCTATTCGAGCGAAGTTCTGCGCGCGGACCGGCTGCGCGCCCGCATGGCCGGCACGCCGGTCGTGCTGCGCGACGTGCGCTTGTTCCCGCAGCGCGCGCTCGAGCCGGGAAGCCATGAGGCACAGCGCCTGAGCGAGGTTCGCGTGCCCGAGGGCAGCACCGTGTTCCTGGCCGACCTGGGCGCGCTGGAGCTGCCGCTGGACCGCGAGCACCTGGCGGCGATGTTCGGGGAAGCAGGGCTGGCCAACCTGGCTCGCTTCGAGCTCGGAGGCACGCTGCAGGCGGAGGGCGTGCGCCTGGTCGTCTTCGGTGACGCCGCGCGCGGCGGCAGCGTGCATGCCGCGGGCCGGCTCGCGTTGGACGATTTCCGCGCCAGCGTCGGCATGCCGATCGAAATCGAGCGCGGCCAGGTGGACCTCGAGTCGCTGGTCATCGAGCGCGGCCGCGTGCGCGGCTGGGCGCGCCTGACCGAGGGCAGCGGAGCGCTGGCGGGTCGGGAGTTCGAGGACGCGTCGATGGTGGCGAGCTTCGTCGACGGACGGCTCAACATCGACGACCTCTCGAGCGGCTTCCAGCAGGGCACGCTGCGCTCGCTGGGCGGCGAGCGCGGCAACGCATTCGCGCTCGACCTGGCCGAACCCTACCACTTCTCGCTCGCGCTCGAGTTGTCCAGGGTTCAGCTCAAGGGGCTGCTGCAGGGCGTTTTCGACTCTGCCATCGCCGACAGCGGCAGTTGCGACGCGCGCCTGCGCCTGTCGGGGAGCTTCTCGGACCTGCAGGACATGCAGGGCTCCGGCACGCTCGAATTGCTCGACACGCGACTGTGGTCGATCCCGGTCGTGCGCAACCTGTTCTCGCAGGTCGGCATGGACTCCAGCGCGACGTTCCAGGAGATCCGCACGCGCTTCGAGCTGCGTGACGGCGAGATCCGCATGAAGCCGATCGTCGTGACGAGCCCGCTGTTGCGGTTGGAAGGGTCGGGACGCCTGGGCCTGGACGGACGGCTGCGCCACGACTTCGAGGTGCGCTACTCGGTCGTCGACCGCATGGGGCCGTTCACGCGCCTGTTGTACTGGATCCAGAACAACCTGTTGCGCGTCGCGGTGCGCGGCGACATCGCGCGGCCGGTCGTGATCCTGCGCGGCACGTTCCTCGACCTGTTCCGTGAACGGGATTCGCTCGAGCGCCACCTGCCGCTGCCGGCCTTCGCGCCGCTGCCCGCCCGCTTCTAGCCGCGTCCGGGCGCCGCGCGGTAGGCTGCTCGCCCCCGATGCAGCCCTACGTCGTCGTCATGGCCGGAGGTTCCGGCACGCGCTTCTGGCCCGCCAGCCGCCGCGGCCGGCCCAAGCAATACCTGCCGATCGCACGCGGGAAGGTGCTGCTGCGCGAGACGATCGACCGGCTGGGCGGCTGGGTGCCGTGGGAGCGCGTGCTCGTGGTCAGCGCACAGAGCCAGCGCGAGCTCGTGCGCGCATGCCTGCCCGAGCTGCCGCCGGCCAATCTGCTGGCCGAGCCCGCGGCGCGCAACACGGCACCGGCCGTCGCCTGGGCCGCCTTCGAGATCGCGCGACGCGATCCGACCGCCGGCATGGTCGTGCTCGCGGCGGACCACGTGATCGAGCCGCCCGATGCGTTTCGCCGCTCGCTGCAGGCGGGACTGGCCGAGGCCGAGACGAGCGGCGCGCTGATCACCTTCGGCATCCGGCCCACGCACCCGGCCACCGGCTACGGCTACATCGAGGTCGGCTCGCGCGTCGCCGAGCGCGGCGGGATCCCGGTGCATGCGGTCGCGCGCTTCGTCGAGAAGCCCGACCGCGCGCGCGCCGAGCAGTTCCTGTCCAGCGGCCGCTTCCTGTGGAACGCCGGCATCTTCGCGTGGCGTGCGGATGCGATCCTGGCGGCCTTCCGCGCGCACCTGCCGGTCGTGCTCGCCGGCCTCGAGCGCGTCCGGTCCGGCGCGGAACTGGACGCGCTGTGGCCGACCCTGCCGTCGGTGCCGGTGGACACCGCGATCCTCGAGCGCGCGTCGAACGTGCGCACGCTGCCGATCGACTACGCGTGGAACGACGTGGGCTCCTGGTCGGCGCTGCCTGAGATCGCGACGCCCGATGCGCAGGGCAACTACGCGTTCCTGTCGGGCGGCGCGCGGCTGATCGCGCACGATGCGAGCGGTTGCGTCGCCTACGGCGAGGGCGAGGGCCTGCTGGCGCTGGTCGGCGTGAAGGACCTGGTCGTCGTGCGCGCCGGCAATGCACTGTTGGTGTGTCCGCGCGAGCGCGCGCAGGACGTCAAGAAGATCGTCGAGGCGCTCGAGCGCGACGGCGCGCGCGAGTTCTTGTAGCGGGCCGGGCGATGCGAAACGCGGGAGCAGCGCTGGCGCTGGACCTCGGCGCGAAACGCTGCGGGCTCGCCGTGACCGACGCGCTGCGGTTGTCGTTGCAGCCGCTGGACGCGCTGCCGCACGGGCTCGAGGACCCGCGGCTGGCCGACGCTCTCGCGAGCTTGTTCGACGAGCGCGACCTCTGCACGTTCGTGCTCGGACTGCCGCTGAACATGGACGGCAGCGAAGGACCGGCGGCGCAGGCCGTGCGCGCCTGCGGCGCGCGCCTCGCCGCGCGCTTCCCGGCCGTGCGCGTGACCTACCAGGACGAACGGCTGTCGTCGAAGGAGGCCGAGGAGCTGCTGCGCGAGCAGGGCCTGCACGGTCGGAAGGCGCGCGCGGCGCGCGACAGCGCCAGCGCGCTGGTGATCCTGCGCGACTGGATCCGCGCGCAGGAACCTTGAGCCGCGCGCCGGATCAGAGCTTCAGGTCCGGGCGCTTCTCGTAGGCCGCGCCGATCGCGCACAGCCGATCGAGGCTGTCGGCGAACAGCTCGAACAGCTGCTTCAGCCGCTCGGTGTCCTTCTCGTGCCCGCCGATGACCAGCCGCAGCTCGTCGACGCCGGCGGGGAACTTGCGGCCGAACCAGCCCTCGTCGTCCTCCACCGAGAGGCTGAGCTTGCGCTGCGCGGCGATGCGCGCGCGCAGTTGCGGATCCCCGAGAAACGCGCGCACTTGCCGCTCGTCGTTGCTCCGGACGACCCAGTCACGGTCGAACTCGCTCACGCCGATCTCGATGTCCTGCATCCCCAGCCACTTCCCGACCGGCGTGAAGATCGACGCGCGAAACAGCTTCATGCGGAACCGCTCGGCGTTCGCGAACGGCGCGCGCAGCCGTGTATACGGGATGTGCGCGTTGTTCGCGTGGACGGTGAAGACGTCCAGCGTCAGCGTCCACGGTCCATGCGCGACCTCGATCCGGTCGCTGGCACGCTAGGTGCGCTCCTGGTAGCTGGCGCCGAGCTCTTGCGCGAGCTTCCGCCAGATCTCGGGGCGGCTGTCGCGGAACCATTTGAGCAGGTCGGCCATGGGAGTCGTGCCCCGGCGGCAAGCTCAGCGCGGCAGGACCCGCGCCAGCCAGGTGCGGATGTCGGCCACGACCTGCTCCCAGCCGCTGTCGTGCAAGAGGTCATGCAGCATGCCGTCGTAGCGCTTGACCTCGGCGCGCGCGCCGAGCACGCGTTCGGCGAGCGCGGGAGCGGCGATCGGATCGGCGCCGCCGAGCAGCAGCAGGACCGGGCAACCGAGCTCGGACACGCGCGCGGGAAGCCCGGCCGCGAGCTCCTGGGCCGAGCGCCCGGCCTGCAGCGTGATCGCGTCGTGGCGGAACTTGTCGGCGGCCATGCGCGCGCGCTCCGCCGCGTCGCGCGTCAGTTGCTCGGCCGCGTACCCGATCTGGCCGGGCGTCGTCGGACCGGTCTTCTTGAACAGTCCCAGCAAGCCACCCTTGGCCTCGGGCAGGCGGAAGCGCGGCTCCAGCAGCGGATTGATCAGCACCAGCGCCGCCGCGCGCTCCGGCTTGTCGAGCGCGAAGGCCAGTGCGTACAGCGCGCCCAGGCCGGTTCCGACCAGGACCTTCGGGCTCTCCGGGAACATGAAGCACAGGTGATCCTGCACGGCGATCAGGTCGCGCGCGACCTCGCCGAACCCGAACGCGTGGCCGCGCGCACCCTCGCTGTCTCCGTGGCCGCGCAGGTCGGGCAGCGAGATCGCCCAGCCGTCGGTCGCCAGCACCTGCGCGAGCTCCTCGTAGCGCGCGCCGTGGTCGCCGGCGTCGTGCAGGATCGTCACGCCGCCGCGCGGCTCGCCATCGGCGGCCAGCTCGAGCACGTGGAACAGGAACATCCCGCCCGGCGTGTGCGAGAGGCCCGCGCCCTCGGAACCGTCCGGATTGGTCTCGCGCAGCTCGAGGTTGGTCGGGAAGGGCTCGCGGCGTTTCATCGGGGCAGGCGAGCGTACAGCCGCTGCGGGGGCAGACAAGGCCCGGCACTGCGGTTATCCTGCCGGGTGGATGGGAGCACCCCGGGCGATCGCTCCGCGCCTCGCGCGCGGGGAGGAAAGTCCGGACTCCACGGGCCCGGGTGGTTGCCAACGACAACCGGTCGCGAGACCAGGGAAAGTGCCACAGAAAATACACCGCCGACGCGCGCGCCCTTCGGGGCGCTCGCAGGCAAGGGTGAAATGGTGCGGCAAGAGCGCACCGCGGTTCCGGCGACGGAACCGGCAGGGCAAACCCCACCCGAGAGAAAGACCAAATAGGGGGGCATAGACGACGGCCCGCGTCGCCTGAAGCCCCCGGGTAGGTCGTGACGAGCCAGGACGCGAGTCCTGGCCCAGAGAAATGGTCGCCGCCCCTCCTTTGGAGGGGTACAGAATCCGGCTTACAGGGGTGCTCCCATCCACTCCGCCCGATTCAGGATCGCCATGTATGAGTTTTGTGCAGGACGGGTGGGAAACCACAATGGGTAGTGGTCAAAACCCGCCCGAACATGCAGGATCTTGACGTTTCCCCGCTGTTCGCTACTCTGTTAGCCTCGATTTGCACCGCCACGAGCGCCTGATCGATCCCCCAGAGGCCACCGAGCGCGGCCCGCGGGGCCGCCAGCCATGGAATTCGTATACGTCGTGCCCCGCGCGGAGCTCTTCCCGGAGTGCTACCCGCAGGGTCTGGTCCGCTTCGGACCGGATTTCTCGCGCGCCGATTTCGAGGCGCGCGTGCTGCGGCACGGGTTCTACGTGGAGCGGCGGCGCGCCGAGTGCGAGCCGAGCTGGAAGCAGATCATCCCCTACTCGGTGGTCGTGCGCGACGCGCGCGTGCTGCTGATGAAGCGACTGCGCAAGGGCAGCGAGGGCCGGCTGTTCGACAAGCTGTCGATCGGCGTGGGCGGCCACGTCAACCCGTGCGACCAGCCGTCGCAAGCCGATCTGCTGCCGCTGGACGCCTGCACGCGCCGGGAGCTCGACGAAGAGTTGCTGATCGAGGGCAACTACTCGATCACCGGCGCCGGCATCCTGAACGACGACGCGAATCCCGTCGGCGCGGTGCACCTGGGCCTGGTCCAGGTGGTCGCGCTGGAGGGCGACGCGCGCATCCGCGAACAAGACGTGCTTGCCGGAGAATTCACGTCCCCCGCCGAGCTCGCCGCACTATTGGCGAGCGGAGCCAACTTCGAAACCTGGTCCAGGGCACTCGTCGAATGCATCGACGAGCTGCTCGCCGCGGCGCCGCCGGCGATGCGCGCGCCCCCTCCGCGTCCCATCGCCGCTTCAGCGCCCTGTTCCCCGTACACAGTCTCCACGAACGCGTCCTCCGCCCGCGGAGCCAGGGCTCGATCAGAGACCGCCTGATCCACGACTTTCGACCGTCATCATCCCATGTCCAGCCTCACCACCAAGAAGCCGCGCACGATGGACCCCGAGAAGATCTACGATCTGCTCCTGTCCGCGCGCACGGCCGACCAAGTGACCATGCACTTCAAGGACGGCCGCGTGCTCCACGGCGCCCTGGTCTTCAACCAGTTCAAGGGCACGGGCCGTCTGATCAACGTCGATCAGGAGCTGTCCGTGGATTTCTCGGTCGACGAGATCCGCGACTTGCGCTTCTAGACGCGCCGCTCCGAGCCGCGACCCACGCCGGTCCGCGCGCCTTCCGCCGCGGGCGCGCGCGAGAGAATGCGCCGATGACCCCGCCGCTCGCGCTCGTGTTGCTGCAGTCGCTGACCACCCACGCGACGCCGATCGGTCATCCACTGCTGCTGCTCGGGCGCGCGCCCGAGGCGACCCGCGCGGAGCTCGGGGCGACGCTGCCGCTGCCGCTGCCGCTGGCGACGCTCGACGAGCGCCAGCCGCGCGCACGCATCGACGACGAGCTCGTGCACGTCGCCCTGCCCGGGATCGGGACCGCGACCAGCGCGGCGGCGCTCTCCCTGCACGCGCTGCAGCACTCGCGCGGCGAACAGGTGCTGCGCTCGACGCTCGCAGGGGTCCCGCTCCTGCTGGGGGGCGCGGGCCGACTGCCCGCCACGGCGCTGCTCGAGGAAGGCCGGGACTGGATCGATGCGCTGCCGCAGCTCGCGCGGCGCGACGAGGTCGAGATCGCACCCCAGCGGCGGCTGCGCCTGGACTTCACCGGCAGTGTGGCCAGCGATCTGCTCGTCGTCCGCGGCCGCTCGATCGGGCGCGACGGCACGCGCGACGAGCAACGCTGGTGGCCGCTGGCGGAGGTCGCCGAGCTGGCGCTGCCGTTCCACGCTGACAGCCTCGCGATCGTTGCGGCACGCGAGCTCGACGCCGGCGCGCTGGTGCGCTTGGAGCAACACTCGGCGAGCGTGACCGGAGACACGCTGGAACTCACCTTCGCCGCGCCGCCGATCCCGGGCGCAGGCGGGACCTGGACGCTGTTGTTCGACAGCACGCTCGCGCCATCACAACCGCGCGCGGCGCCGCCGGGCGCGGCGGCGCCGGGCGCGGCCGAGCCGGGGCCCTGGCGCGACGTCGCGCGGGAACGCGGCATCGCCTTCGTGCACCTCGAAGGCCCCGAGCCGCAGCTCGACATCCGACCGACGATGGGACCCGGCCTGGCCTGGGGCGACGCCGATGGCGACGGTTGGTGCGACCTCTACCTGGCGCAAGGGGCCGGCCGCTCCGGCAGCGCGGCTCCGCTGGATCGCCTGTACTCGAACCAGCGCGGCCGCGGCTTCCGCGATACGACCCCCGCGAGCGGGATCCGCGACGAGGCCGCCGGCATGGGCGTCACGTTCCTCGACCTCGAAGGCGACGGCGATCTGGACCTGTACGTCGCCAACTACGGCCGTGATCGCGTCTACCGCAACCTGGGAGTCGCGCGCTTCGAGGACGCGACCGACGCGCTCGGCATCGGCGGCGAGCGCTGGCACGCGGGGGTCGCGGCCGCCGACTACGACCAGGACGGCGACGTCGACGTGTACGTGACCAGCTACCTCGAGTACGCGCCGGAGAAGATGCCGCCGCGCGAGGATCTCGCCTACCAGCGCGACGATCCGGTCGAGATGCTGCCCTTCGCGTTCCCGGGCCAGCCGAACACGCTGTGGCGCAACGAGCTCGAGCACGGCGCGCTGCGCTTCGTCGACGTCGCGCCCGAGCTGGGTCTCGACGATCCGGCCGGACGCGGCATGCAGGCCCTGTGGTGGGACTACGACGGCGACGCCGACCTCGACCTGTACGTCGCCAACGACGTCTCCCCCAACAAGCTGTTTCGCAACGAGGGCGCGGGGCGCTTCAAGGACGTGTCCTTCTCGACGGGCGTCGACGATCCGCGCGGCTGCATGGGCCTGGCCGCGGAAGACGTCGACGGGGATCAGGACCTCGATCTGTTCGTCACGAACTGGCAGCTCGAGGCGAACGCGCTCTATCTGAACAATCTGGTCAACGCGCGCAGCCAGAAGACGCACGTCGCGAGCTTCCGCGACGCGATCGTGCAGGCGCGGCTGGCCGGTCCCGGCGTCGGGCTGACCAAGTGGGGCGTCGAGTTCCTCGACAACGACCGCGACGGCGACCTCGATCTGTTCTACGCGAACGGGTACACGAGCCCGGACTACGAGAGCACCGGGATCTGCGTCGGACAGCCCTGCCAGTACTTCGAGCAGCACGCACCGCTGCGCTTCGCCGAGCCCGCCAGCGACGCGCTGGCGCGCCACCAGCTCGCGCATCGCGCACTGGCCGCCTGCGACTGGGATCAGGACGGCGACCTCGACCTCGCGCTGTCGGCCAACAACGGTCCTTTCCGCCTGCTGGAGTGGCACGCCGAGGCCGCCGGCCGCTGGTTGGGAATCCGCCTGCGCCAGCCGGGCGCCAATCCCCTGGCGCTCGGCGCACAGGTGCGCGTGCGCGCCGGCGCGCGCTCCTGGCTGCGCGAGCTGCGCGCGGGCTCGAGCTACCTGGCCGGCAATCCGCCCGAGCTGCACTTCGGCCTCGGCGCACGCGAGCGGGTCGACGAGGTCGAAGTGCGCTGGCCGGACGGAGCGCGCACGCAGCACGCCGTCGACGGCCTGGACCGCTGGGTCACGCTGCGCCGTCCGTGAGCGGCGGCATGCCCGGCTCGAGGTCGACCCTCAGCGCGTCAGCGACGCGATTGATGTAGTTGAAATACGCGACGACCTGCACCGCCTCGTGCAGCGCCGCATCGTCGAGGCCCTGAGCGCGCAGCTCGTCGAGCGCGGCGCGGTCCATGCCCGCCGGCGCGCGCGTCAGGCGCTCGGCGAATGCACACAGCGCGCGCTCGCGCGGCGCGAGCTCGGCCGCGCGCCAGTCGCGGGCGACCGCCTCGACCCACGCGTCGGCCGCGTCGGCGGGCAGGGTTCGAACCTCGGCACGGAGGTCCGTCGCGTGCGCGTGCGTTCAGTAGTGGCAGGCATTGGCGCGGCTGGTGACGACCGCGAGCAGCTCGCGCTCGCGGCGCGAGAGCGCGCCCGGCCCGTGCATGATCGCCAGGTACAGCCCCATCGACGCATCGAGCACGCGCGGCGACAGGCTCATCAGCCGCACGATCTGGTAGACGCGGCCGGCGCGCGCGACGGCCGCCGCGTAACTGTCGGCGAGCGCTCCACGCGCTTCGGACGGATCGATCGTGCGGATCCAGGCCATGGCAGGCGCGATCCTAGTGTCCTGTACTCGAAATCCGCATTCGAAATCGGATGCTCGGAGGAGTGCTGGCAAGGCGCCGTGACGACGCGTATCCGCTGCGATACTCGGAGGAACGGCAACGCCGCCAGCGCTCCGAGAGCGCCGAGTTCGAATGCGGATTTCGGGTACAGGACACTAGGCTATTGCCCCGTGCGCACCCTGTTGTTGTTGCTGGCCCTGCTCGTGCCGTGTCCGAGGCCGTACGCGCAGGACGAGACGCTGGACTTCCAGCGCGCTGCGGCGCTGCGCTCGAAGGCCGACTACGCGTCGGCCGCGGCGGCTTTCGATGCGTGGCTCGAGCGCTACCCGCAGTCCGCGCGCGTGCCCGAGGTGCTGGTCCAGTGCGGGATCACGCACCTGGAGGCGGCGCGCGCGCGCCAGATGCTGAACCGCAATCCGCCGGACGCGCTCGAGCACGCGTCGCGCGCCCTGGCCCAGCTCCAACGCGTGCTGAGCGGCTTCGAGCACAGCCCCCACGCGGCGCGCGCTCAATACGTGATCTCCAACGTGCACCTTTCCCTAGGCGACCTGCACGCCGCCCTCGACGCGGCCGAGCAGGGGCTCGGGAAGTACGGCAAGGATGCGAAGTACGCACCGAAGGCCCTGCTGCGGCGCGCCGAACTGCGCCACCACTTGCTGGAGCCCGAGCTCGCGCTCGCCGACTACCGCCGCTGGAAGGCCGAGAACCCTCGCCCGGCGACGGATTCCGAGGCCGGCAAGGTCGAACTGTCGCTTGAGTACCTGCCGCGGCTCGGGCGGCTGGCGCCCCCACTCGAGGTCGTCGCGGTGCAGGGCGCGCCGCCGCGCCTGGAGGAACTGCGGTCGAAGGTCGTCGCGCTGCTGTTCTTCGATGTCGAATGCCAGAGTTGTCCGAAGGAGCTGCCGTTCTTGCGCGAGCTCGAGCGGCGCTACGGCGCGCGCGGCCTCGTGTTCATCGCGCTCGCGAACCGGATGAAGGGCGCGCCGGCGGCCGCGGTGGCCGAGTACGCGAAGAAGCACGCGCTCTCCTGGCCCGTGGCGCTGGATGCGGGGCAGACCTTCCGGGCCTATGCGGCGGAACTGTCGCCGAACCTGGTGCTGGTCGATCGCAACGGCTTCGCGCGCTGGCACGAGCATCCCAGTCAGCTCGCGGACTGGACCGTCGAACGACTGCTCGAGGAGCCCGCGGTGCGCGCCGAAACCGGGCCGGCCAAGTAGCGCTGGCGTCGCGCGAGCCGACCCTACTTCGCGAACCGTTCGATCGTCTGCGTGACCGCGCGCTCGCAGACCTTGCAGAACCAGGTTGGATTGCGCGTGAACATGATGCAGTCGACCGAGGGCCGGTAGAGCCCCTTGGCCATGTACGCGCCGCCCTCGAAGGCACCGGTCTTGCCGTAGTACGGCTGCGCGCGCAGGAACGCGCCCGAGCTTTGCTTGACCTCGCGCATCAGCGCCTCGTTCTGCTCCTCGCCGGCCTGCGCATCGAGCAGCGCCTTGCGCCGCGCCTGATACTCGAGATCGGCAGCGTCGTAGGCGGCCTGGTCCCACGGCGTCGGCAGCGGCGTGCCTTCGGCCACGAGGTCGCGCCACTTGAGCTGGGCCGGATCGAGCAGCGCGGTCACGTTCGGTTCCCACGGCTCGCTGCCCGGCGGCGTCAGCTCCTCGTAGGCGATCGCGCTGGAGTAGTACTCGTCGGCCAGGCCGGCGAAGGAATGCCCGAATTCGTGCACGAACAGGTACGGCGCGGCCTCCGAGTCGGCGGTCACCGTGGCCCACAGGTTGTAGATGCCGCCGCCGCCGTACTTGCGCTCGTTGCACAACAGGATCAGCGCGTCGTACGGCGCCTGCGCGCAATCCTCGCGCAGCGCGCGGTCGCGCAGCGCTAGCACGTAGCGATCGACGTCGAAGGAATTGAAGGACAGGCCGTAGCGCGACGAGCGCCAGACGTCCTTGCGCGGGTTGGAGAGGCCCGCCTCGGCGGCCGGCCGGTACAGCAGCCGCACGTTGAAGTCGGCGCGCTTGCGGCGGAAGGGCTGCGTATCGAAGAGCGCATCCACGAGCCGCCGTGCGTCGGCGATGAACTTCGCGCGCGCGGTGAACGGATAGGCGTCGGCGACGATCAGCAGATCGACCTTGGTCGACGGGTGCCCGTGCTCGATCAGCCCGATCACCTCGGCGTCGGTGTCGAGCGGCGCGCGATCGACGAAGCGGCCGGCGGGATCGATCGGCGCGCGATGGCGCTCGACCCAGGAGCCATCGTCCAGCCGTTCGCGCCAGACCAGCTCGACCGGGGCGCGCGGTTCCGGGAAGCGCTGGCTCTCCTCGAAGCTGCCCCACTGGCGCTTGGCCTCGCCGGTCGTCTCCCACTCGCCGAAGATCGAGCAGAAGCCGCGCGCGAAGAGCACGCGCTGGGTCGACGGCTCGACGACCTCGAAGCGGTACTTGCCCAGCTCGAGCGTGTCGACGAGCTGCGTGCGGCTGCCGGGCCAGGGTCCCTCCAGGCGCAGGCCGGTCAGCGCGAAGTGCTCGGTTTCGGCATTGCCGACGTGCTGACAGTCGACGCGCAGCGTGCGACCGGTGAACAGGTCGCCGAACTCGGTGCCTGGTTTCCCGCGCTCGGGCTGCGCGGGCGACGCGCTCTTGCAGGCAGCCAAGAGTGCGCACAGGACGAGGGCGATGGTGGATCTCATGCGGGTCCGCCGATCGTACGCTGAGCTCGGGTTCGGCTCCATTGCGTACACTCCGTTCCCGCCTCGATGCTGCACGATCTCTCCGCGCACTGCCCGGCCACGCTGCCGGATGTCGACCTGTGCATCATCGGATCCGGTCCCGCCGGCGCGACGCTGCTGGCCGAGCTGGCCGGCCGGGGCCTGTCGATCGCCGTGCTCGAGAGCGGCCGCCTGGCGACCAGCGCGTACGGCGACCGGCTGCGCGCGACCGAGAGCGACGGCATCGCGATCAAGAGCTGGTCGCGCGAACGCGTGCTCGGCGGCGCGTCGACGACCTGGGCCGGCCTGTCGCGGCCCTTCGATCCGATCGACTTCGCGGCGCGGCCCTGGCTCGGCACGGGCGGCTGGCCGGTCGGGCGGGCCGAACTGCTCGAGCACTACGCGGCCGCCACGCGCTACCGCTTTCCGAAGCTGTCGCACTACGCCGCGGACGGTTTCGCGGCGCTGCGCGAGCGCGGCCCGCGCCAGCCGACCTGGGAGGCCCTGGAAGAGAAGGTCTTCCTGGCCGCCGATCCGCCGCAGAACTTCGGCAAGGAGCAGCGCGCCGCCTTCGAGCGCCCGGACGTCGCCACCTACCTCGACGCGACGGTGGTCGAGCTCCACGGCGCGCGCGGCCGCATCGAGTACGCGCGCCTGCGCACCAGCCGCGGCGAGGAGCGCAGGCTCGGGGCGCGCGCATTCGTGCTCGGCTGCGGCGGGCTCGAGAACGCGCGGCTGCTGCTCGTGTCGCGCTCGCTGGGCGAGCGCGGCCTGGGCAACGAGCGCGACCAGGTCGGGCGGTACCTGATGAACCACCCGAAGAACTACCACGGCCTGCTGCACCTGGAACCGCCGCTGCGCTCGCTCCCCTATTACTTCGGCTGCCTGTGGCGCGGCTTCGCCGGCTATGGCGGGCTGGCGCTCGCGGAGCGCGAGCAGGAGCGGCGCGGGCTGCTCAACTCGTACGTGCGCTTCGAGCCGCTCTTCCCCTGGTCGGACAGCGAGGGCGTCGAGTCGCTGGTCGCGCTGACGAAGAAGACGAAGTTCGCGCTGGCCGCGTTCAAGCGCTCGAAGCGCGGCGAGCTGATCGAGCTGCGCGACTACTCCGAGACCGGCGACGACTCGGAGCTGCAGAACGCGCGCCGCGACGCGCTCGGCTACGCGAAGCTCTTCGGGAACGTGCTCGGCGACCTGCCCAAGGTCTCGCGCTACGCGACCTTCCGGCTGCAGGGGCGCAAGGCGCCGCTGATCCAGCGGGCGCGACTGCGCAACTTCCTCGAGATGGAACCGCGGGCCGACAATCGCGTGCTGTTGTCCGCGCGGACCGATGTCCACGGCCTGCCGATTCCGCTGGTGCGCCACCGCTGCAGCGAGCTCGACCGGCGCACGCTGATCGAGCTGCACGCACAGCTCGAGCGCGAGCTGCCGCGCGCCGGGTTCGGCCGGCTGGAGACCTCGATCGCGCGCGCCGAGCCCTGGCCGATCGACCAGGACGCCTCGCACCACATGGGCACGACGCGCATGGGCCGCGATCCGGTCTCGTCGGTGGTCGATCCGGACCTGCGCGTGCACGAGCTGGAGAACCTGTGGGTCGCCGGCGCGTCGACCTTTCCGACCAGCGGCTGCGCGAACCCGACCTTCACGCTGGTCGCGCTGTCGATCCGACTGGCGCGGCACCTGGAGCGCGCGGTCTTCCGCACGGGCGCGGGCCCCGCAACCGCACAGCCCGGCCCGGAGGCCGGCCCCGCGCGCGCCGGTGTTGCGCCCCACGGCCGGGCGCGCCGCAACGTGCTCGTGATCGGCGCAGCCAAGCGCGCGTTCGAGACCGCGCTGCCTGCCTTCGCGGCGGCCGAGCCGGCGCTGCGCGTGGCGAGCGTGTGGGCCAAGCACGAGCGCACGCTGCGCGTCGGAGACCGTGACCACGAGGTGCGCGCGATGGACGGCTTCGACGCGCGCGCGCTCGAGGGCATCGATCTCGTCTACATCGCGGTCTCCAAGCCGGTCGCGCCGCGCATGCTGCAGAAGCTGCTCGATCACGGCGGCGAGCGCTGCGAGTTGCTGATCGACACGCCGGTGCTCCTGCCCAAGCACTTCCGGCACGTGCCGCTGCTCGAGCGCTTCCGCGCCTGCTGGGTGCCCGAGGACTGCGCGTACCTGCCGTGGCTGCCGCTGGTCGAACGCGCCACTGCAAGCTGGCTCGGCCCGCTGCGGCGGCTGGTCTTCGAGCGCTCGGCCTACGCGTACCACGCGCATGCGACGCTGCGGGCGCTGGCCGGCGCACCGCTGTCGAGCGCGCGGCGCAGGCGCGTCGGCGCGCAGCAGTGGGAACGCGCGCTGCGCTTCGAGAACGGCGTCGAGGCGCTGCTGACCGAACCGCGCGACTACTCGACCGGCCGCTTCGCGCTGCACGGCGAGCGCGGGATCGCGGCCGACCACGAGCTGCCGGGAGCGCAGCGCTTCGAGACGATCATCGAGAACGAGCGCTGCGTCGGACTGCGCCTCGGCGCGGACGTCGAGCCGCTCGACGCGGCTGAACAGGACCTGGTCGGCCGCTGTGAGGCCGGCGCAAGCGTGACCCGGATGCACGAGGCCTGGAAGCGCGTCGGGTTCCTGCGGCTGCTGCGCGCCATCGACGCGGGGCGCGGCGGTTACCCGGTCTACGACGCGCTCGAGGACACGCTGTCCGATTACGTGCTCGAAAAGCTCGGTCGCTTTCGTTCCACGCGTGCGACGAGCCCGCGCTACGCGACAGCACGTCGGATCTACGCGTTCGGGAGCCGGCTGGCCGGACGCTGACCAGGTTTTTTTTCTGGATCCGTCGGCTCGGGAACCGAAATCCTCTGGACATCGTCTATGATCTCGGATTCCTCATGCGATTCCCCCTGCTCCCCGCGTTGCTTTCCCTGGTTCTCGCCGGCTCGGCCGCAGCCCAGACCCTGCACACGATCACTCTGAACGCCACGACGTTCAGCCCGAAGAACCTGACCATCAACCTGGGCGACAGCGTCCAGTGGGTGATGCCCTTCGCGCAGTTCCACGACGTGACGAGCGGCGTTTCCGGGCTTCCCGACGGCAATTTCGACACGCCTCTGCTGCAGGGCCCGCAGACGATGCTGACGGTGACCTTCGACAGCGCCTATGTCGCGTCGCACCCGATGCCCAACCAGGTCTACCCGTACTACTGCACGGTGCACCTGCCCGGCATGACGGGCACGATCAAGGTGCTCGCGCCGGCCACGCTCACGCCCTACGGCTGCGGTATCAATCCCGCCGGCAGCCTGAGCGTCGTCTCCGGCCTGCCGCGGCCCGGGCAGAGCTTCACGCTGGCCGCGCACAACCCGCTCGGCACGCAGGCGCCGGGCTCGTTGGCCTATCTCGCATTGTCGCTCGGCTCCGCGCCCGGCTATCCGTGCGGAATTCCGCTGTCCGGATTCGGCTTCTCCGGCGGCAATGGCGAACTCCTGATCGACATCAGCACCGGCAAGCTGCTCTCGCCGCTGATCGGTCCGGCGCTGTGGAACGGCGCGCCGGTCAACCTGACCGTCAATGTGCCTCCGAGCACGAGCCTGATCGGCCTGTACGTGCACATCCAGTCGACGCTGTTCGATCCGACGCCGGGCGCGCTGGTGCCGTTGGGACTGACGGGCGCCGTGCGCGCGACGATCGGGACGTAGCGCGAGGGCGCGCGGTCAGGCGCGCTCCTTGAACTCCAGGCTGTCCGGATCGATGCGGACCTTGTCGCCCGGACCGACGATCAGCGGCACCTTGATCAGCACGCCGTTGTCGAGCTTGGCTTCCTTCTGGAGGTTCGGCTGGCCCTTCACCGGCGGGTCACACTCGGCCACGACCGCATAGACGCTGCTCGGCAGCGACACGGTCACCAGTTGACCGTCGACGAGCAGGCCGCGATAGCTGTCCGCCTTCCACAGCAGTGAATCGGCGGCCGCATCGGCCTTGCAGCGGTACTCCTCGCCCTCGGCCGTGTAGAAGACCTCCTCCTCGCCCTCGCGGTACGAATGCGAGAGGTCGAGCGTTTCGGTCTCGAGCACCTCGAACTTGTCGTCCCCTTGCGAGGTCAGCTCGTGCATGCGACCCGTGAGCAGGTCCTTCAGCCGCATCTGCACGCGACTGCGGCGATCACTCTTCCAGATGTTCCAGTGCACGACCGTGCACATGCTGCCCTGGTAGCGGACCAGGATGCCCTTGCGGAGGTCGCGTGCGTCTTGTTGCATGGCGGGTGCGGAGTCGGTGGGAACGGGATTTTCGGGCGAAGCAGGGTAGCCGTCGGCCCGCACCGGGTAAAGCGCGCCGCGAGCTAGACTGCTCGCAAATGTCCGAGAAGCTGATTGCGCTCGACACCGCGGCGTTCCTCGATTCCACCCAAGCCGCGGCGCTCGACGGCCTGCCGCGCGGCGAGTTGCGCCGCTTCGCGGAGCTCTTCCACGCCGCCTGCTACCGCGACCTCGGCAAGAAACCCGCGCTGCTCGACGGGCACGACTTCGAGCAGTTGCTGCGCGAGATCCTGCCCGGCCGCCTCGCGCCGCGCGACCGGCTGGCAACGCACCTGCCGGCGTTGCTCGACGCGCTGCTGCGCCACCTGCGGGCGAACAGCGTGCTGATCCACGCCTACGAGATCGAACAGGCGCTGGCGCAGCACCTGCCTGCCTGCGTCGCCCTCATCGCGGACGGTCGCAACGCGCAGGCGCAACTCGCCGCGCCGAGCAAGCCGGTCGTCTACGGCGCGGCCAAGCTCGGGCGCAACGATCCATGCTCGTGCGGCAGCGGCAAGAAATACAAGAAGTGCCACGGCGCAGGGCAGCGCGATTGACGCCGATGCGCTGGCCCACCGCCCTCTTGTGCTTCCTGCTCGCCGGTTACTGGGGCCTGGCCGGGTACGCATGGCCGAAGCTGCCCGAGCGCATTCCGCAGCACTTCGACTTGGCCGGGCATCCCGATCGCTGGTCGGAGCGCGGGCTGGGCAGCTGGTTCCTGTTGCCGCTGCTGGCGACCGCGCTGGGCCTGCTGTTCGGCTGGCTGCTGCCGCGCTGGATCTCGCACCTGGCCGAGCATTCACCGCACTGGATCAACGTCCCCGACCGCGAGCGCTTCCTCGCCCTCGACGCGCCCGCGCGGCGCCGCGCGCTCGAACCGCTGCTGGCGCTGCTGTGCGTGCTCGCCTGCGAGATCACGCTGCTGTTCGCGTGGATCCAGTACGGCTCATTGCGCGTCGCCACCGGTGACTGGGCGCGGCTGCCGAGCTGGATCGTCCTCGTCGCGATCGCGGCGCTGGTCGCGACGGCGCTGGCCGTGCTTCCGATCGCGCGCCGCGCGCTCGACCGTGAGCACGCGGCCGCCGGCGCGAAGCGCTAGCCGCCCGCGGCCGCCGCGGCGGCCCTCTCGGTGATCGCTGCCAGGCGCGCGGCGCGCTCCAGCGGATCGGCCCCGTCAGAGGCGTGCTCGAGCGCGTCGCGAAGCTCGCCGCCTTCAGCACACCTCGTCAAGCTACCGCCTGATGAAAATCGAGCGCGCAGGACCTGCTCGACGGTGCGGGCTCGGCCGGCGCCGGCCTGGTCCTGCCCGCCGGATTGGTCACTCCCGATCTGGCGGGAGTGGTTGCGTTTCACGCGTACGTGTCAATCAACAGCAAGCCTCCCGTACCTGGGCTCCGCCCGCGTCCCCGCTCCCGTTGCCGACCCCCACCACGAGTCAACCCACCATGCCCACCGAACTGTGCCGAATCGCCCGCCGTCTCACCGAGTGGTTGCGCGCCGCGAGAGCCAGCGCTCGCCCGGCACTCGCCGCGGCCGCACTTGCTCAGGCCTTGCTGATCGGCGGCGCCGCAGCCCAACACGCATTCACCTTTCCGATCGACGGGCCCCAAATGCAAACCCCTTCGCCAGGAACTGGCGTGGGCAACGTAACCCTGGACGCGGCCACCGGAACCCTAATCACCAGCGGCACCTTCACCGGCATGATCGGAGTCGTGGGCGGTGTGCACATCCACGGTCCCGCCCTGCCCTTCGAGCATGCCCCCGTCAAGTTCGTGATGGATTACACCGGCACGACCAGCGGCACTTTTTCCGGAATCCACCAGATCACTCCCGAGGATGTGCAGAACCTGCTCTCCGGTCTCTACTACATCGTCGTGCACACGTTCACCTACTACGGAGGCGAACTGCGCGGCCAGATCGTCACGCCCGCGGCAGCCACTCCTTACGGCTCCGGCATCAACCCCGCGAACAGCCTGGTCACGCTTGCCGGCACGCCCAAGATTTCGTCGACCATGACGCTGGGCGTCGACAATCCGACGGGCTCCCAATCCGCGCCGGGCCAGTGCCTCGTCTTCCTCGCCACACAGCCCGACCCGCTGTTCGCCGCGACCGGGACCGGCATCCAGTTGCCCGGCTTTGGCATGTCCGGACCTACGGGCGAACTCCTGATCTCCGTCGCGCCGTTCCCATTCATGGCCATCTCCGGTCACGGCTGGACCGGCGCCGGCAGTCCGATTCCGGTCACATTGAACATCCCCAACATCCTGGAATTGGTCGGCGTGACCCTCTACCTCCAGGGCGTCCTCTACGCCGACGCCCGGTTCACACTGACCAACGGCCTCGGGCTCTATATGGGTCTCTAGGAAGATGGGTCTCTAGCCCGGTCGGGCTAGGACGCGCTCGCTTCCGGAAGCGCCCGCTTCGTGCTCGCGGGCTGACCGCCGGCTCAGGCGAGGATCGCCGTCGCCACCCGCCCGTGTACGTCCGTCAGCCGGAAGTCGCGCCCCGCGTGGTTGAACGTCAGCCGCTCGTGATCGAGTCCGATCAGGTGCAGGATCGTCGCATGCCAGTCGTGCATCGAGAGCTTGCCCTCGACCGCCTCGATTCCGTTCTCGTCGGTCGCGCCATGTGAGAAGCCGCCCTTGACTCCCCCACCCGCGAACCAGGTCGTGAAGCCCTTGTGGTTGTGATCGCGGCCGTCGCCGTTCTGCGCATACGGCGTGCGCCCGAACTCGCCGCCCCAGATCACCAGCGTCTCGTCGAGCAACCCGCGCTGCGCGAGGTCCGCGAGCAGCGCCGCGATCGGCTGGTCGACCTTGCGACAGGCCTCGGCGAGATCGTTGCGCAGGTTGCGGTGGTGGTCCCAGCCGCCCTGGTGCACCTCGACGAAGCGCACGCCCTGCTCGACCAGGTGCCGCGCGATCAGGCACTGGCGGCCGAAGGCATCGGTGTCCTCGCCGCCGATCCCGTAGGCATCGCGCACCGCCTGCGGCTCCTTGGTCACGTCGACCAGCGCCGGCAGCTCGGCCTGCATCCGGAACGCGAGCTCGTAGCTCTCGATCACGCCCTCGAGCTCGTCGTTGTTGCGCTCGCGCTCCAGCGCCTCGCGGTTGAGCTTCTGCAACAGGTCGAGCTGCGCGCGCTGCGCATCGCGGTCATAGCGCGCGTTGCGCACGTTGGCGACCGGCTCGCCGCCGCGCGCGCCGCGCGGGTTGGCAATCGGCATGCCCTGGTAGGTCGCCGGCAGGAACGCGCTGCCGTAGTTCTGCGCGCTGCCGGCCGGCGGCGCGATGGTCACGAAGCCGGGCAGGTTGCGGTTGCTCGCGCCGAGGCCGTACAGCGTCCACGCGCCCAGCGACGGACGCACGAACTGGAACGAGCCGGTGTGCTGCTTCAGCACCGCCTGCGCATGCGCGGGCACGTCGGTCTGCATGCCGCGCAGCAGGCACAGCTTGTCGGCGTGCGCGGCGAGCTTGGGGAAGAGCGCGGAGATCCACAGCCCGCTCTGCCCGTGCTGGCGGAACTCCCACGGGCTCGCCATCAGCTTCGCGCCCTGCCGGTAGCGGCCCGACAGCGCTTGTCCGTCGTGCTTGGCGAGCTCGGGCTTGTAGTCGAAGGTGTCGACGTGCGACGGCGCGCCGCCCATCGCGAGAAAGATCACGCGCTTGGCGCGCGCCGCGTGGTGCGGGGCCTTGGGAGCGAGCGGATCGACGGGTGCCTGGAACGGCGCGGCGGCGCGCGCGCGCTGTGCGAGCAGGCCGCTGAGCGCGAGCCAACCGAATCCGAGGGTGGTCGCGCGCAGCGCGTCGCGGCGGGAAGGAAGGAACGGCCGGGGTTCTTGCATGGCGTGGTCCTTGCGGCGCGTCAGCCGAGGTAGCGGAACTCCGCGCTCTGAAAGAGCGTCTGCACGAAGGCCGACCAGACGCGCTGGCGGCGCTCGAGCGCCGGCGCATCGGCCGCGGGCTTCGTCTTCGCGCCGGCCTTGCCCTTCGCGCCCTTGCCGGTTTCGCTGACGGGCGCGGGGAAATCGGACAGGAACTTGCGCACGGCCGCCGCTTCCTCGCCGCGCGGCGTCCGCGCGAGCACGCGCAGGAAGGCCTGCTCGATGCGCTCCGCGTCGTCGGCGACCTCGGCGAGCAGGCTTCTCGCGAGCGCGTCGCTGGCCTCGAGCACGCTGGGATCGTTCATCAGGAAGAGCGCCTGCGTCGCGACGTTGGTCTCCTCGCGCATGCCCGTCACGAACGACGGATCGGCCACGTCGAATACGGCCAACGGCTCGGGCAACTGATCGCGCACGATCGGCAGGTACACCGAGCGCACGGGCCGGCTCTGCTGCAACAGCTTGACCACCGCATCGTTGCGCACCGGCCCCTCGACGAAGTTCACGTTCGACCCCACCGGCGGCGCGCGCTCGAGCAGGCCCGCGACCGCCAACATCGAATCGCGGATCGCCTCGGCTTCCAGCCGGCGCTCGGGGAAGCGCCACAGCGTGACGAGCTCGGGGTCGTTGCGCAGGCCGGTCGAGGAATCGGTCGCCGCCAACCCGTACGCGCGCGACAGCGCGATGCGCCGGACCAGCGCCTTGGTCGACCAGCCGTCCGCGACGAAGGTCGCGGCGAGCCAGTCGAGCAGCGCGGGATGATCGGGCGGCTGGCCGCTCGTGCCGAAGTTCTCCGTCGTCGGCACCAGCCCCGCGCCGAACAGGTGCGCCCAGACGCGATTGACCCACACGCGCGCGGTCAGCGGATTCGAGCTCGATGCGATCCAGCCGGCCAGCTCGCGCCGCCCGCTGCCGGCCTCGATCCTCGGCGCGCCCAGCGGAGCAAGCACGGTCAGGAAGCCGCGCGGAGCGATCGGACCGGGCTTGTCGAGCTCGCCGCGCTGCAACACCGCGATGTCGCGCGCGGCGCCGTCCGCGGCCCCCATCGCGACGCGGTTCTTCGCGTTCGGCGTGCCGTCCGCGTCGAAGCGCGCCAGCAACTGGTCGAGCACTTCGGTCTGCTGCTCCAGGCGCCGCATGCGCGCCGCGTCGGCCGGATCGCGCTTGCCGTCCGCCGCCGCGCGCCCGGCCTCCTTCGCCTCGCGCTCGGCGCGCTGCTCGATCTGGTCGCGGATCCGCTCGATGGCCGTCTGCGCGAGCGGCGTCAGCCGCGGCCCCGCGGCGACGGCGGCGCCCGCGGGCAGCTCGACCAGCGCGGCCGGATGATCGTTGCCCTGGCTGCGGAACGTTCCGTAGCGCGTGTCGGTGCTCGCGAAGATCCCGGCGAGCGCGTAGTAGTCGGTGGTCGGGATCGCGTCGAACTTGTGGTCGTGGCAGCGCGCGCACGCGACGGTCATCCCGAGCATGCCCTGCGTGACCGCGTCGAGCTGCTCGTCGGCAACGTCGAGCGCGAACTGGCGCCGGTCGCGCGTGTTGTGGCTCTTCGGCCCCAGCGCGAGATAGCCGGTCGCGATCGCGTGCTCGGCGCGCTCGTCGTCGTTCGCCGCGGGCAACAGGTCGCCGGCCAACTGCTCGGTCAGGAACTCGTCGTAGCGCTTGTCGGCATTGAACGCGCCGATCACGTAGTCGCGATAGCGCCACGCGTGCGGGTACGCGATGTTGATGTCCTTCCCGCTCGATTCGGCGTAGCGCGCGACGTCGAGCCAGTGGCGGCCCCAGCGCTCGCCGTAGGCGCCGGACGCGAGCAGCCGATCGACGACGCGCTCGCGCGCGCCCTCCGACTTGTCCGCCTCGAAGGCCGCCAGCTCCTGCGGCGTCGGCGGCAATCCAGTCAGATCGAGCGTCACGCGCCGCAGCCAGGTGCGGCGATCGGCGTCGGCGACGGGTTGGACGCCGCGCCCTTCCATCGCCGCGAGCAGGAACGAGTCGATCTCGCCCTTCGCCCAATCGGCGCGCTTCGTCGTCGGCGGCGCGCTCTTCTCGACGGGCCGGAAGGCCCAGTGCTCGCGCGCCTTCGCGAAGTCGTAGTCCTGACTCGCGCTGACGACCTCGACCTCCGGCGTGCCCGTTGCCGCGCTCTTCGGCCACGGCGCCCCGTCGCGGATCCACTGCTCGAGCAGCGCGACCTGCTCGGGCGCGAGCGGCTGCTTGGGCGGCATCTGCAGGTCCTCGTCCGCGTAGCGGACCGCATGCATCAGCAGCGAATCATCGGGGTTGCCGGGCACGAGCGCCGGCCCCGACGGGCCGCCGGTCAAGAGCGCCGCGCGCGAATCGAGTCGGAACTCGCCGCGCAGTTTCTGCGCCTGCGAGCTGTGACAGCCGTAGCAACTGACGACGAGCAGCGGGCGGATCTCGTTCTCGAAGAACGCGACCTGTGCCGGGCTCATCGCGTCCGACGGATCGGCGGCCGCGCCGGAAAAGGCGGGCGCCTCCTTCTGCGCCATCCCGAAGTCGGCCGCGCTCAGGTAGCCGTCCTGGTCCCGGTCGAGCCGGCGGAACGCGGCCGCCGAGCGCGGGTACTCGGCGCGGCTGATGCGGCCGTCGAAGTCGGCGTCATGACGGCGCAGCAGCGCCTCGAAGGCGGCGGAGCCGTCGCGCTGCTGCGCGGGCAGCGCTCCGAGCAGCAGGAGTCCGGCCGTGGCGATCATCAGGGTCTTCATCGGCAGCTCGCGCGCATAGAACAAGCTAAGGCCTCGGACGTTCCGATGCCGCCAGCGAAGTCCGGCCCAGCCGCGCCGCCAGCCAGCGCCCGAGCGCATGGATTTCCTCCAGGCACACCTGGTGGCCAATCGGGTACTCGGCGCTCTCGACCGCGTGCCCGCGCCGGCGCAGCCACTCGACCAGCGCGCGCCCGCGCTCGACGCGCACCATCGGGTCCTGGCTGCCGTGCGCGGCGAAGACCGGCAGCCGCGCGTTCGCCGCGCAGGCCGCCGGAGCGAGGTCGACCTCCCCCATCAGCCAGGTCGACAGCGCGATCGCGCCCGCCAGCGGCTGCGCGTGGCGCAGCGCCGTGTAGAGCGCCAAGGCCCCGCCCTGCGAGAAGCCGGCCAGCACGATGCGCGGACTCGGCACGCCGCGCGCGTTCTCACGCTCGATCAGCGCCTCGACCGCCGCGGCCGACGCGCGCAGACCGTCGAGGTCCTGACCGACGCCCAGATCCGGGTTCGACAAGTCGAACCACGCGCGCATCTTCATCCCGCCGTTCAGCGCGACCGGCCGCGGCGGCGCGTGCGGGAACACGAAGCGCACGGCCTGCTCGCGCGGCAGGCCGAGCTCGGGCGCGATCGGCTCGAAGTCGTGGCCGTCGGCACCCAGGCCGTGCAGCCAGATCACGCTCGAGCGCGCCGGCAGCGCGGGTTCGAGCTCGACGCAGGGGAGCAGCGCGGTCGCAGTCATGCTCCGAAGGTAGTCGACGCGCGCTCAGCGTCCAACCGACAGCACCAGGCTGCGCAGCGACAGACCGAACACATCATTGCCGGCCGCGATCGCACCGACGGCGAGGAGCCGGGCCGGGTCGGCGTCCAGGACATCTTCAGCGCTCGAATTCCCTGCGCGCGACGGCGACGAGCTTCTTCCCGAACAGCAACGCCGGGGAGAGCGCGAGTCGCGCGAGCTCCCTCTCGACCTCAGGGGGCGGACGACGGCGATTCTCGCGCTCCAGGCGCCGACGTCCTGCGCGCAGCGACGCGTGCGTGGCGAGCCAAAGCGCTGGACAGATCGGCGCCAACGCGGCGGAACTCGGGCTCAGCGCGCAGAACTCGAGCCGCTCCAGCTCGAGCCCCACGATGCGCATCAGGTAGCGCAGGCGGAACGCGTCGATCAGGAACGCGTGGCCGTGGTAGAGCTTCCCGCCCTCGTTCGAGCGCAGGGTCTGGAATTCGTTGATGAAGCCCTGCTTTGCGATCCGGCTGCCGGTCATGAAAGCTGACAGGCGCGCGGAGAGATGCATCACGTTGGGCGTCGTCAGGATCATGCGACCGCCTGGGCGCAGCACCCGCGAGCACTCGCGCAGGAAGCCGGCCTGATGTTCGAAGTGCTCGATGCCTTCCATCGAGAGCAGCGTGTCGAAGCTCGCATCGCGGAACGGCAGCGGTGCACAGGCGTCAGCTTGAACTCCCCGCAGATCGGGACGGGGAAACAGGTCGACCTCGTAGACGTCGTACCCCATGCGGCGCGCCGCCTCGACGACGGGGCCGCCCCCGGAGGGTATGTCGAGCAACCGGCCGCGCTCGCCGCGCTCGAGCAGCCCCGTGACGACTTCATGGCTGGGGGACGCGTGCACGTCCCAGATCTTGGCGAACGCGGCGGGGCGGCGGAAGAACGGTTTCCACTCCCCAGCTCAGCTCCGACGATCGAGGCGGCGAGTCCGGAAGCACGGAGCGCTCAGCCTGCTCGCGCGGCAGGACGAACTCGGGCGCGATCGAATTCGGAGGCTTCGCGGGCGGACGCGGCGAGGCTGCGAGCGGACAGCGAATTCCAAGAGCAGGCACGCCGGCAGTCGAGAGGAACAGCGAGTGGACATGCGCGCAGTCACGAGGAACGCGCGGTACATGGGGTGGGATCGTCTCGCGAATCGCGTTGTTCCAGCGCGATCGTTCGAAAGAGCTGAGCGCGGATCAGGCCGGCACGAGCTCGCCGCGCATTTTGGACGGATAGAACGGGTCGCATGCCTCGCCCGTCTTCCACACAAGGTGCGGGAGCAGCGCCAGCTTGCGTGCAAGTTCGACCTTGGCTCGCTCGCGCCCGTTCCACGCCCCTGCGTGTGCGTTGGAGGGCGTGGTTGCGCGGCGGGAGGGGGTTGGCGTCAGGCTGGCGCGGGCGTGCGGCGGCGGCGCATACCGAGGGTGTAGACGAGCGCGGAGATTGCGACGCCGGAGAACCATGCGTACGGGTAGATCGCGGTGAAGAACGGCGGGACGGACTCGAAGACGCCGATGCGGGCGAGGAAGCCGGGCAGGTTCGGGAGCACACCGAGGGCGAGAGCGAGCATGGCGCGCGGGTTGCTGCCGGCGTGGGCGCCGGAGGGGCGGAAGAGCTCGTGGACGTCGAGTTGCTTGCCGCGCACCAGCCAGTAGTCGGCGATCATGATGCCCGCGATCGGCCCGAGCAGCGCCCCCACGCCGCCGAGCCAGCCGTCGAGGTAGGTCGCGGGGTCGGCCATCAGCTTCCAAGGCATGCACAGGATCCCGAGGATCCCCGTGATGAGGCCGCCCGTGCGGAACGAGATGTAGCGCGGGGCCAGGTTGGCGAAGTCCTGCGCGGGGCTCACTACATTGGCTGCAATGTTGACCGAGATCGTCGCGATCAAGATGCCGAACACGGCGATGATGGCGACGATCGCGCGCGTGGCCGCATCGGGGATCAGGGGGCCCGTGAGGCCCACCGGGGTCTCGGCCGAGGTCATCACTCCGAGCAGGTACTCGGGGTTCCACAGCTCGCCCAGCTTGGCTCCGGGCAGGATCGCGGCGCTGGCGCTCGTGATCACCACCGCCATCGCGGAGAACGCGATCATGGTCGTGGGCAGCCCGAGCGCCTGACCGACGGCCTGCTCGCGCTGGCCGCGCCCGAAGCGCGTGAAGTCCGGGATGTTCAGCGCGAGCGTGCTCCAGAAGCCGATCATGCCCGTGAGCGAGATCACGAACACCGGCCAGAACTCGCCCAGCGTCTGGAACTTCGACGGTTGGGAGAGCAACGGGCCGACCCCATCGGCGCGGTCCACCACCCACCACAAGAGCACGGCCGCGAGCACGAGGACGAGCGGCGCCGCCCAGTTCTCGAACACGCGCACGGCATTCATGCCGCGGTAGACGATGAAGATGTTCATCGCCCAGAAGATGAGGAACGTGATCGCGCTCGGAACCGAGAGGCCCGCGAGGGTCGTGCCCTCGGCGAGCTGCGCGAACGACGGCCAGAACGTGCACAGGAAGGTCCTCAGCGCCTCGCCACCGATGTAGACGTTGATCCCGAACCAGCCGCAGGCCACCAGCGCCCGGAGCAGCGCCGGGACGTTCGCGCCCACCGTGCCGAAGCTGGAGCGGGCGAGGACCGGGAAGCTCACGCCGTACTTCGTGCCGGGATGGGCATTGAGGAGGATCGGGACGAGCACGATCACGTTCCCGAGGCCGATCGTCAGCAGCGCCTGCCACCAGTTCATTCCGACCGCCATCAGGCCGCCGGCCAGCGTGTAGGTCGGAATGCAGTGCGCCATGGAGATCCACAGCGCGGCGAAGTTGTAGGTGCTCCAGTTGCGGCGCGCGGCCGGAACGGGCGCGAGGTCAGCGTTGTAGAGCGGACTCGCGAGGACGTCCGCCGGAAGGTCCGCGGGGCCGTCCTGGCAGGTTTCGTCGTGGTGCATCGAGCAGGCTCTCGTCGTTGCGGCTGCGGGGTCAGCCTTCGAAGGCCGCGTCGGTGATGTCGAGCCCGCGATCGATGATCGCGAAGGCCTCACGGATCTGCTCGGCGTTGATGGTGAGCGGCGGGATCGTCGAGAAGCTCGACCAGCGCTGGAACGAGAACAGGCCTTGCTCGCGGAAGAACGCGGCGAGCCTGGCCATCGCGGGATGAGAGCCGTTGTAGGGCGCGATCAGGTCGCCCGCGCTGTTCTTGCGGATGTCGACCATGCCGAAGAGTCCGATCAGGCGGCCCTCCTTGAAGGAAGGGTGCTTCGCGGCGAGCCGATCGAGCTCCGCGCGCATGACCTTCTCCATCGACACCGCATTCTCGATCAGCTTCTCCTCGACCGTCACCGCGAGCACCGCCTCCGCGCACGCGAGCGCGAGGTTGTGCGAGTTGTAGGTGAGACCACCGGCGAAGTATTTGCCGCGCAGCTTCTCCACGACGTGCTGGCGCACTCCGACGGCACCGAGCGGCATGTAGGAGCTCGTCAGTCCCTTCGCCATCGTCACGATGTCCGGGAGGATGCCGCCGTGCTCGAAGGCGAACATCTTGCCCGTGCGCCCGAAGCCGGACATCACCTCATCGCACACGAGCAGGATCCCGTGCTTCTCCGTGAGCTCGCGCAGGCCCTTCATCCAGCCCCGCGGCGGGATGAGCACGCCGTTCGTGCCGGTGACGCTCTCGACGAAGATCGCGGCGATGTCCTTGGGATTCTCGTACTGGATCAGTTCCTCCAGGTACGTCAGGTGATTGCGCGTGATCTCCTCGTCCGTGGTGCCGAAGCTGAATTGCAGCGGCACCGGGTCGAGCATGCGCAGGAAGCCGGGCGCGCCGGGCTCGCTCCCCCACCGGCGCGGGTCGCCGCTGAGCTGCATGGTCGCGTGGGTCGCGCCGTGGTAGCTGCGATAGCGCGAGAGGATCTTGAAGCGACCCGTGACGGTGCGCGCGATCTTGATCGCGTTCTCGTTCGCTTCGGCGCCGCCGGTGGTGAAGAAAAACGTGTCGATGTCGCCGGGGGTCAGGCGCGCGAGCGTCTGCGAGAGTCGCGCCCTCGTTTCGGTGGCGGCCTGCGGGTACGCGAAGATCAGGCCGTCGAGGGCCTCCTTCATGGCCGCGATCACCTTGGGGTGCGAGTGACCGATGAGCACGCTCATCAGCGTGCTGTTGAAGTCGATGAAGCGCTTGCCCTCGGGCGTCCAGAAATAGATGCCCTGCGCGCGCGCGATCGGCAGCGGGTCGACCTGGTCCTGCACCGCCCACGTGTACAGCGTGTGCCGCTTGCACAGCGCGACCATTTCCTCGGAACTCATCGCCATGCATTCACCCCATCCAGGTGGTGTCGGACTGGACCGTCCACTTCGTGGTGACCTTGCGCGGGCGCGTCCAGAAGCGCCAGCCGTCGTAACCGGTCATGTTCCCGGCGCCGAACTTCGAGTGGTTCCAGCCGCCGAAGCCGAACGGTTCGCGCGGCACGGGAACTCCGACGTTCACGCCGACCATGCCGGCCTCGACGCGCGACGTGACGTAGTTCGCAACGGCGCCGGACGTCGTGTAGATGCAGGCCGCGTTGCCGTACGGATTGGCATTCTCGATCGCCAGCGCCTCGTCGAGCGTCTTGACGCGCAGGATGCTGAGCACGGGTCCGAAGATCTCCTCGGTGGCGCAGGGCATGTCGCGCGTGCAGTGATCGAGGATCGTCGGTCCGATCCAGTAGCCGCCGTCCGGCCGCTTGGCCGTGCGTCCGTCGAGCACGACCTTCGCGCCGCGGCGCTGGGCGTCGTCGATGTAGCCGGTGATGCGATCCAGGGCGGCCTTGCTGATGATCGCGCCCATGTCCTCGCCGAGGCGGATCCTGCTGGCGCCCGAGACGATGTCGTCGAGGATCGCGTCGACGTTGCCGACGGCGAGCAGCACGCTCGCGGCCATGCAGCGCTGGCCGGCGCAGCCGGTGAAGCTCGCCACCACGTTCGAAGCGGTCAGGGTACGATCGGCGTCGGGCACGATCATCAGGTGGTTCTTGGCGCCGCCGAGGCAGAGCATCGTCTTCCCGGTGGCGCCGCCGCGTGCGTACACCATGCGGCCGACGCGCGTGCTGCCGACGAAGCCGACGGCCTTGATGCTCGGGTGGTCGCAGAGCGCGTTCACGGCGTCCGCGCCGCCGTTCACGATGTTGAAGATGCCGTCGGGCACGCCGGCTTCCTTCACGAGCAGCGCGAGTCGTCCCGCGCTGAAGGGCACGACCTCCGACGGCTTCAGCAGGAAGGCGTTCCCGCCGACGAGCGCCTGCGGGAGCATCCACATGCACACCATGAGCGGGAAGTTGAACGGCGAGACGCCGGCGACGACGCCCAGCGGTTCGTGCTCGACGTGGCAGTTCACGCCGCGGCTGACATCGAGTTGCTCACCGGCACCCATGTTGCCGAGCGCACAGCCGAACTCGACGCACTCGATCGCCTTCTCGACACTCGCGCGTCCCTCGGCGTAGGTCTTGCCGTTCTCGTGGGAGACGAGCCACGCGAGCTCTTCGATGTCACGCTGCAGGAGGCTCTTGAGCCGATAGAAGATGTCGGCGCGCTCGCGCACCGGCATCGCGGCCCACTCCTTGCGCGCCGCGCGGGCGGCCTGCACGGCGGCCTCGACGTCCGCCGGCCCCGAGAGAACGACGCGGCCCATCACGCGAGCGTGGCGCGGATTCTCGACCGGAAGCGTCTGGCCACTCGCGGCGGGGACGAACTTCCCGCCGATCCAGTTCAGGGCGTCGCCCTGCTCGGTGAAGGCGTAGCTGCGCGCGGTGAAGGGCTTGGACATGGTCGCTCTCGGGGTCGTGTCGGTGGGTTGCGCTGCTCAGCCGCGCTTGGGCGGCACACGCTCGACCGGGACTTGCCGGCTCTGGGCGTTGCGCTGCAGCTGGTTCATGAAATACGCGCTGAAGCAGGGGCGATCGAGGTAGCGACCGAAGCCGCGGCGCGTGTGCAGGTTCGAGCCGTCCCAGACGAGGCTGCCGCGCACATAGGTGCGGACGGGATTGCCGACGACCTGCATGCCCTCGTAGATGTTGAAGTCGATCTTCTGGTGATGGGTCTTGGCGGAGATCGTCCGCGACTTGCCCGGATCCCACACCACCAGGTCGGCGTCACTGCCGACCGCGATCGCGCCCTTCTTCGGGTGGAGGTTGAAGATCTTCGCGGCATTCGTGCTCGTGATGGCAACGAACTCGCTGCGCGTCAGGCGGCCCGTGCTGACCCCGTGATGCCACAGGATCGCCATGCGATCCTCGATGCCGCCGGTGCCATTGGGAATCTTGCGGAAGTCCTCCAGCCCCATCTGCTTCTGCGGTGTGCAGAAGCAGCAGTGGTCGGTGGCCGTGGTCTGCAGCATGCCCGCCTGCAATCCGCGCCAGAGCGCCGCCTGGTGCTCCTTCGCGCGGAAAGGCGGGCTCATCACGTAGTGCGCGGCCGTGTTCCAATCCGGATTGCGGTACACGCTCTCGTCGAGCACGAGGTGCTGCGCGAGCACCTCGGCGAAGACTCGCTGGCCTTCGAGGCGAGCGCGCGTGACGGCCTCGAGCGCGTCGATGCTCGAGGTGTGGACGAGGTAGAGCGGCACGCCGAGCACCTCGGCGATGCGGATGGCGCGGTTGGCGGCTTCCCCCTCGACCTCGGGCGGTCGTGACAGCGGATGGCCCTCCGGCCCGCGGAATCCGGCGTCGTAGACCTGCTGTTGCAGGCGCGCGACGAGCTCGCCGTTCTCGGCGTGCACCGTGCACATGGCCCCGAGTTCCTTGGCGCGCGAGAAGCTGTTCACCAGCACCTCGTCGTCGCACATGATCGAGCCCTTGTAGGCCATGAAGTGCTTGAAGCTGTTCACGCCGAACTCGCGGCACAGCCGGCCCATGTCCGCGTGAACGCTCTCGTCCCACCAGGTGATCGCCACATGGAACGAGTAGTCGGCGGCCGCCTTCTCGGCCCAGCCGCGCCACGTGTGGTACGCGTCGAGGACGCGTTGCTTCACGCCCGGGATCACGAAGTCGATGCAGCAGGTCGTTCCACCGGCGGCGGCGGCGCTCGTGCCCGAGAAGAAGTCCTCCGACGCCACGGTCCCCATGAACGGGAGTTCCATGTGCGTGTGCGGATCGATCCCGCCGGGCAGCACGTACGCACCCGAGCAATCGACGACCTCCGCGCCGGAGGGCACCGGGAGATCCGGTCCGACCGCGGCCACGGTCTCGCCGACGACGAGCACGTCGGCGCGAGCTTCGGACTCGGCCGTCACCACGGTTCCACCGCGCAGGAGGATGGGCTTGGTCATGGGTACGCCTGAAGAGCCGAGGTTGCTGGCGTGAGGGAGCGAGCGCCTAGCGGACCAGATCGCCGTAGGCTTCGGGGCGGCGATCGCGGAAAAACTGCCAGGTGTTGCGGGCCTCGTCGATCTTCGAGAGGTCCAGATCCGCGATCAAGAGCTCGTCCTTGTCTTCGCTCGCCACGGCCTCCATCTCGCCGCGCGGATTCACGAAGTAGCTCGTGCCGTAGAACTTGCCGATGCCCCAGGGGCCCTCCGTCCCGACGCGATTGCTCGCGGCGACGAAGTAGCCGTTGGCCACGGCGGCAGCCGGCTGCTCGACCTTCCAGATGTACTGGGAGAGGCCCGCCACGGTCGCGCTGGGATTGAAGACGATCTCCGCGCCGTTGAGCCCGAGCGCGCGCCAGCCTTCGGGGAAGTGGCGGTCGTAGCAGATGTACACGCCGATGGTCGCGTACTTGGTCTTGAAGACCGGGTAGCCGCCGTCGCCCGGAGTGAAGAAGAATTTCTCCCAGAACCCCGCGACCTGCGGGATGTGCTGCTTGCGGTACTTGCCGAGGTAGGTGCCGTCGGCATCGATCACGGCCGCCGTGTTGTAGTACAGGCCGCGCATCGCGCGCTCGTACACCGGCACGACCATCACCATCTGGTGCTTGCGCGCGATCGGCTGCAGACGCTCGATGGTCGGGCCCGGCACGGGTTCGGCCGCGGCGTACCAGCGCTTGTCCTGGCTCGGGCAGAAGTACGGGCCGCTGAAGATCTCCTGCAGGCCGAGGATCTGCACGCGCTTGCGTCCCGCCTCCTCGATGAACGGCAGGTGCTTCTGGAACATCGCCTCCGCGATGTCCGCCACCGGCTTCGACTCGTCGTTGATCGGGTTGGATAGCTGGATCAGACCGCAACGAACGATCTGCGAAGGCTGGTCGGTCATGGGTTTCTCTGCGGTTTCAGCGGTTGTACAGCAGCCGTGCGAACGACGCGAAGGGCGAGGTCAGGTTTCGATCCCGCGCACCGGCTCGTGGAACAAGCGTCGAGGGTCGTTCCCGTGAGCTCTCGAACCTAGCCACCGAGCGAGGCCGTCTCCTTCTGGATGTCCCCTCGCCACGTCTCGGCGTCGCGATTCGTCTGGCCGCGATTGCCCGCCTTGGCCGCGGCCTGGCGCGCGACGAGGTCCGCGTGGGTCGTGAAGGCCTCGAGGCTCTTGCCCACGAAGTCGTCCACCGAGGCGAAGCCGTGCTTGTCCATGAAGGCCGACAGATCCCGGCACAGCTCGTCGATGATCTTGTAGCCGCGCAGCATCGGCCCCGTGCACAGCTGCACGGTTCGGCAGCCGAGCAGCATGAATTGCGCCGCGTCCGAGCCCGTCTCGATCCCGCCGATCCCCGAGAGAGCGACGCCGGGATGGGCGCGCGCGATTTCCATGACATGGCGCAGCGCAATGGGACGGATCGCCTGACCTGAATAGCCGCCCGGCACGGTGTGGCCCTCGACGCTGGGCTTGGGGCGCAGCGTGTCGAGGTCGACACCGATGACCGAGAGGATCGTGTTGATCGCCGCGATGCCGTCGGCACCCGCGCGCAAGGCCGCGGCCGCGGGAACGACCGGGCTGCCCACATTGGGCGTCATCTTGGCCCAGACGGGAATGCGCGCGACCTCCTTCACCCAACCCACGACCTCTCCGACGATCTCGGGGTTCTCCCCCATCGCCATGCCCATGCGGCGTTCGGGCAGTCCATGCGGGCAGCTCAGGTTCAACTCGAAGCCGTCGACACCCGTCTGCTGCACGCGCTCGACGATCTCATGCCAGGCCTCGCGCCGATACTCCTCCATGATCGAGGCAATCACGATGCGATCGGGGTAGCGCTGCTTGAGTTCCTTCAGCTCGCCGAGCCACACCGCGAAGGGGCGATCGCTGATGAGCTCGATGTTCTCGAAGCCGATCACTTCGCCGCCCTCTCGGCTGAGGAGCTTGCCGTAGCGCGGGGCGGTATTGACCACCTTGCTGGCATCGAGGCTGATCGTCTTGACCACGCATCCGCCCCACCCGAGGTCGAAGCTCTTGGCGATCACGCGCGCGTTCGTGCCGGGAGGCCCGGACCCCAGGATGAAGGGGTTCGGGAAGCGCATCCCGTTCATTTCGACGCTCAGATTGACCATGGAGAACGACTCCCGTGCGCACACTGCGAGCAGCCGGGAGATATGGAAGCTACCACTCTTCGGGGCCGTCTGCGAACAGTTCTCGGCGCGGTTGGAAGCGCTCCAAAGAGGCTCCTGCGTGTCCGGCTCGTGCTTCCATGAGAAGGCACCCTGCAGTCAAGGGGAAAGGCGAGTTGTGGCCGGTCGTGACCGGCGCGTCTGTTCGAGGCACGCAGGCTCCCACCCTGCTCCGCTGGCTTCCATTCGCACTCTACGAGGCGCCTTGTCTCGGCGCGGTGCATGAGAGGTTCCGTCCGGCCAGGTGCTGCGATCTACGCCGCGTGCTCGAAGCACGAGGACATGCGCGCAGTTACCCGGACGGGCGGGACACAAAGTGGGATCGTCGCGTGAATCGAGTTGTTCCAGAGCGATCGTTCGAAGGAGCTGAGCGCGGATCAGGCCGGCACGAACTCACCGGCAAGCGATGTCCGAACGACTTGATCGCACCGCGCAGGTGGTTGATCTGTACCGTGCGCGACGCCACCACCACGTCGCGCGCGCGTCTCACCGCGAGGCCGGACTGGTGCTCGACGGAACGGTGCGTCACGGGCGAGAGCAACTGCGCATCGACGCGCCCCAGGCGCGCGGAGAGCTCGGCGTCCGTGCGATCGTTCTTGCGGTCGTTGCGCGTGATCAACCGCACGCGGCGCGGGTTTGCCACGTTCACATCCAGGTCCTGTTCCTTTGCCAGGCGGCAGACCCAGGGTGACTGTCCACCGACTCCCAGGATCAGGCGCGCCGGCGACAGGCGCTGGAAGAACGCCATCAGGTCGGCGGGTGACATCGCGACCCGTCCTTGCTCGAGCGCTCGACCGCCGGCGACGAGCACGCAGAAGAGCGAGTAGAGTTCGCTGAGGTCGAGACCGATCGTGGACGACATCGGTGCGGCCGTGCCAGAGAGGGACGGAGTTGCCTGGCCTACGTTGGAGGTCTTCTTGGTCGCGTTCGACGGCGCGGCTCGGGCGGGTGGCTTGGGAGTAGACTGCTTCAGGGCTGGTTTCCTCAGGTTTGGGGTCGCTGACCATCCCCTTCCTTCCACTGAGGCGTCTGGCGACTTCGCACGGAGGCCGGCCTTCTCATCCCATCCACGCCCCGCAGCTTGGTGTCCATTGCGTTGCTCACGATGCGGCCCTCTCCGCGCACAGGAGCGCGTCGTACTCGCCCAGCGAGCGGCCGAATCCTCATCCCAGCAACCGCGAACGACTGCAGTGATGCAGCCGGGGATTGCGATGTCGCAGGGGATGCCGGGTGCGGGCGCGAGCGAGAGTCGCTCGACCTCGAGCGGCGGGCGAGCGCCTGCCTACGTTTCAGATGCTTGAGTCGAGAATCACCATCGCCGAACCCGGACCGAGCTGCAGCTTGGCCGAAGACGGGTGGAGGTTGGAGACCTGGACGTCCAACCAGCCATCGTTGTCGAAATCGCCAAAGTCGACGTTCATGCCCTTCTTCGTGTCGGCGCCGGGCACTTTCTCGGTCACGTCCCGGAACGTCCCGTCGCGGTTGTTCATGAAGAGCTGATCAGGCCCGAAGTCGTCCGCGACGTACAGATCCTGCCAGCTGTCGTTGTCGAGGTCGCCGTGTCCCACGGCGAGCGTCCAATCCGGACCGTCGACACCGAGACGTGCGGAGACGTTCGTGAACGTACCGTCTCCCTCGTTGTGCCACAGATCGTTCCTTTCGACATTGCGCGCGCGTTCGAAGCTGTCGTGCATGATGCGCGTGTGCTCGAGATGCCACAGGTCGAAGAGCGCGAAGTAGTTCCCGACGTACAGATCGAGCAGACCGTCCCCGTCGTAGTCGAACCAAACCGCCGCGCACGCGTTGCCCCAAGGGCTGCCGGGGCGCTCGTGCTCGTCACGAAACGCCCGGTCCGTGACGTCTTCGAACGCGCCGTTTCGCCGATAGTGGAACAAGCGGTTGCGTCCCCATTGGACCACGTAGAGCTCGAGCCATCCGTCGTTGTCGTAGTCGCCGAAGACCCAGTCGGTGCTGACGCCGTCCTCGTCGTTCACGCGCGCGACCCCGGCCGCCTCGGCCACGTCCGTGAAAGTCCCGTCGCACCGGTTCTTGTACAGGTGGTTCGGCCTCCCCTTGTCCGAGTCCGTGACTTGGAGATCGACCCACCCGTCGTTGTCGAAGTCCCCGTCGGCAGCCGCGGCCCCGACGCTCGCCACCCAGCTCATGATCGGTTCGAGCTTGGGGTCGAGAACAGGCTTGTGGTGCTGGTAATGGAACGCCGCTTCGAGCGTCACGTCGACGAAAGAGGTCGGCGCACGGGTGTCCTCGACGGAACCGAGCGCTAGGTAGGCCGCGAATCGTCGGCGAGAAGCGTTCACGGACTTGCAGCAGGCCGAACAGAGCGGCGAGGCCGAGGCAGGTGGCCATCACCCCTGGCGATCCGTGAGCGACCTCGGCGCGGAATCCCCTCTCCCGAGGGGCTCGTGCGACAGCCGATCCTTCTGTCGGGCGTCATCTGTCCCGCGCGAAGAGTGAGCCTCGAGTTCCGGACCCCACGCGGGAACTGTCCTCGGCTCACGCAGGAACATCGCGACCTCGTGCGCAATCCCACTTCGAGCACCAGATCAGGTGGCCAATCCGGATCCATGGTAGAGACCGAACACGGCCAATGCCGATGCGACTCGCGCGTCCGCGCCGATCGCAGGAGCGATCGGCGCCAGGAGCCGGATGCGCTTGCGATACTCCCGCAGCGGCTCGACCAGGTGCTGGGCGGCCTCGTGTTCGATGTGAGTCAACCGGCTCATGTCGAGCACCAACCTGTTGCGAGTGCGCCGCAGCGCCTCGCCGGCCTGTCGCGCAATCCGAGCCGCCTCCATGGCCCCGAGCGCTCCGTCGAGATGGACCCAAACCGTGCGCTCTGCTCTGAGCTCGACGGAAACGCGTCCGCCGAGCTTCGTCAGGCGCTGCCAGGCGCGATTCGGGCTCAGGGACTCGTCGGGGAGGCGGTAGGCGTGCTTCACGAGGCTGGGATGCTGGAAAACCCTCAGCCGGAGCGTGAGCATCGTCCACAGGGCCAGCCCTACCGCGAGGACGGACCGCATGTTCTCGGCCCAGGTCGGGCGTCCGAACTCGGCGTGGATCTCGCGCTGCAATCGACGGATGCGCCGCCGTATCGTCGCGTTGGGTCCGAACAACCGTCCGGCAAGGAAGACGGGGTAGGCCTTGCGAATCTCATGGCCGAATCGCTCGCTCTTGGCCTGCGCGATCGGGCGCGTAGACCGGCGCAGCGTGCGGTGGCCCAGCAGCCAGGTCTCGATCATGCGGAAGATCGACGGTCCAAGGCGCTGGAAGTCCTCGTGGAAACAGGAGCTCTGCAGGCTCTCGATGACCTGCGCTGACATCACCGGATGCTGGACCATCGCCGTGAAGCCGTCGCACTTGCGGTAGTAGAGTTCCGGATCCTTTGCGAGGTCCTCGTGCAAGAGCCCCTCCCGCTGCACGCGCTCGAAGAACGGGGTGCCGGGCGTCGGGCCGTAGATCAGGAACTGGCAGAGGTCGGGCTTCAGGCTCAGCAGTCCTTCGAGTTCCGAGCGTACGACGGCTTCGTTCTGGTAGGGCAGCCCGACGATCATCGACGCCAGGACGGAGATGCCGTGGGCCCGCAGGTCCGCGAAAAGTTCCACGAGGTCGCGGCCTTCCTGCTTGGCAAGACCTGACCGCGCGCCCTCGTAGCCGATCCACAGCCCGTCGATCCCCATCTCGCAAAGATCCTCGATCGCGTATTGGCTGATGGCCTTGATGCTGGCGAAGGCGAAGATCGAGAGGGGCCTTCCTTGATGCACGACCCGATCGCGGAACTCGAGGGCCCGCCGTCGATTCAGGAGGAAGTCCTCGTCGAGGACGACCAGCGTGATCTCCGGATCGAACTCCAGGTATCGCGCGACGACGTCGTAGATGTCCGCACCCGTCGGCAGCAGCCGAATGTGACGCCGCTTGAAGAAATGGGACGTGCAGCAGAAGTCGCAGCCGTTAGGGCATCCGAGGCCCGCGAAGACCATGCCGGTCCTCGAAACGGCACGGCCGAAGATCCTGGGCTCGCTCACGACGAGCGGATGCCGGTAGGGCATCTCGATCTCGGGCTCGCCCAGGAGGCGCCGCATGAAGCCGACTCCCTCCTCGCGACACACGTAGTCCGAGAAGGTGGCGAGTTCGGCGTCCGAGAGCACCGTGCCGTAGCCGCCGAGCACGATCTTCGAGTCGGGCGCGTGCTTTCGCACCAGGGCGATCACCTCCTTCATGCGGTGGAAGACGGCGAGCAGGAAGGAGACGCCGACGTAGTCGTAGCCCTTCTTCAGTTCGCGGATCAGCTCCCGACGTGACGGGTACTGCAGCACGACGCACGGCGCCTCGATGTTCTCGGCGATGTACTCCAGCGAGAAGTGCAAGTGCAGTGAGCGCGGACTGAAGATCCCCTGCGCACGCGTCACCTGTCCGTGGAGGAGCTCGTAGCCCACGCTCGGCGCGTCACCGTGCTTGGGGCCAATCGGACGGCAGACGCTCGTAAGGAGGACGGTTGGCACGCGTCGAGAGGACATCATGGAGTCTCGCATTCCTGTGGTGTAGCGACAGATTCACATTGAATCGTCGACGAGAGCCGTGCGCGGAAGCGCGGAGCCGCCTCTGCGAACTCGGCCGTACGCCCCGGCTCTCCGGAAGTTCCGCGGGATTCGCCTCATCGGTTCCACGACGCTAGTGCGAGGCGGGTACCAATCCCGCCGCGAGGATCGCGGCGGAGATGTCTGCGAGTGGTCGCTCGTCCTGGATGGAGAACTGATGCACCGAGGCTCGGGCGCCTGCGGTGTAGCCTCCGGCCGCCGTGCTCACGCCGGCGCTGAGCTTGGTGACTCCGAGAGGAAGCAGTGCATCGCGCATCTCGGGCCGCTCACGCGTCGTGAGTGTCAGGTGCGCGTCGGGAAACTCGACGCGCAAGAAGAGGAAGGCCTTGACGAAGTCGTCGTCCGCGACGGGCGCCGGGGTCACGAACCCCGGATCCTGTCCCGCGGTCTGCATCCGCGGGAGCGAGAAGCCGATGCGCGCTGCGGGGAAGTCGGCTCGCAGGGACCTGGCGTGCGCAGCGAGGCGAGCGAGATCGGAGCACAGCGGCGCGAGCCCGAGCAGGAGGCCGAGACCGATCCCCTGGAATCCTGCCGCCAGTGCGCGCCCCGGGGCCTTCAGGCGATTGACCATGTCGCGCTTTGGGCCGTGACGATGGACGCTCGCGTAGGTCGCCGGATCATACGTTTCCTGGTAGACGTGAACGGCCGCGGCCCCAGCGGCGCGCAGCCGGTCGAACTGCTCCCCGGACAGCGCGCCGAGGTTCAGATTGATGCGGAGGATCGCCGTGTCCTCGAGGATGCGTGAGCACAGTTCGCAGACCTGATCGATGAAGCGATCCTGCGGGACTTCGCCCGAGACGAGGTCCAGCGTCCGATGGCCGTGAGTCGCCAGGCAATCCGCCTCGCGAAGCGCTTCCTCGACACCCAGGCGGACTCTTCTGCCGCGACGGCTGCGGCGGAAGCCGCAATAGGAGCAGTCGTTGAGACAGGCGCTCGTGACGTAGAGCGGCGCGTACAGGATCACGCGGTGCTGAAATCGTGCGGCGTGCGCCGCGGCGACTCCGGGGCCGTGGGCCGCGATCAAGACCTTCAAAGGTGTCGCGAACCACGCAACCAGGCGTGCCTCGAGGTCGGGATCGACGGCAGCGTCGAGGGCAGTCAGCAATTCACGAGGATCCTCGGGCAGGACAGGCCGACTGCTTCCGCTCGTGCTCCGCGTATTCGTGGCGAGATCCAGCGGGGCGTTCGTGCGGGAGTTCATCGGCTTTCCCCCAGCCGCGCGACCTCACGCCGCACCTTCGCCTCGAATCGACCCAAGCGCGCGTCTCCCAGGTCCGTGACCCCGTGGAGTGCGAGCCGGGTGACCCGCTCGATCCCGGTCGTGCGGAATACGGCCTGGCTCCAAAATCGTCCGGCAAGACCACGCAAGAGGATGCGATCCACGGTCTTGGTGGCACTGAAGGTCTGGACGACCAGCGCCCTGCGACCACCCAGTAATGGGGACGGAGGTCGGTTCGTTTCCAGTCGGATGGCCACTCCATCGACCAAAACGCGGTCGACCCATCCCTTGAGGATCGCGGGTGGCGCGAACCACCATACCGGATGCACGACGACGATGGCGTCGGCCCACCTCACATCCTCCTGGTAACGGTGAACGAGAGGGTCCTCCTCCGCGCTGCATGCGGCCGCGTGCGTCGCCCCGGCCGTGAGTCGTAACCGTGGATCGAACCCGTCGGCGAGAAGGTCCTGGACGCGATGCGGGGTGTCCGCCTCGACCAGCGCCTTCCGCGCCACCTCCAGAATACGATGTCCCAGCCCCGACACACGCCCATGCCCCAGGACCAGAAGAACCCGACTCATGGGGCCGGGATCAGCGGCGGAGCACGGTGGCCGGCAGAACCGACCGGGGCCGCAGCCAGCTTGTGGCGCTTAAGGAAAGCTCCGATCGCTTCTCTCAATTCGCCCTGCCCTTAGTTCTTGAAGCTAGTCCCCTCGAACGCCTTGCGCTGCAGTCAACCGAAGACGATCTCGATTTGATTGAGCCAACTGGCCGAGGTCGGGCTGATATGGAATTGCACTCGGTATTCGTACTTGGCCAGCCAGTCGTCGTTGCGCTTGTGCGCGCGTGCCGCCGGGGCCGCTGTCGTCGTCGACGACCAAGACCTATCCTTGGCCGAAGGCGGCGGGCTTCCGAGGGCGAGAAGTGCCATCTGAACGTCGTGCGGCGGGGCAAGCTGCATGGGGAACCCCTCTGCGGGCACCACATCCAACGGAATCCTACGGAAAAGCAGGTACTCAAGAGGCCCTGCTGGCCTGCCGACGGGCTCAAGAAAGTAATGTGGGGTAGGAGCGGTGTCAAGACCTTGGTCGGTGCTCGTATGAGATCCAGCTCCTCCATGCCGAGTCAGCCCTCGCGCGGGGCGCCCGGAGCTCGCCGCTCCTGCCCGCGGGTAAATACGCGCTGACGGCGCGCGTCCTGACCGGGACGGCGACGCTCGCGCTGACCGCCAGCGCGCGCAGCGCGATCCAGATCCAGAGCGGCGAGCGGCGCGCCGGCAGACCGGGCTTTGAGCTGCCACCGCATTCGGTCCCAACGGTCCTCGGCCCGGCATGCCTTCCCGGGAATCAGAGCTGCGACGTGCGCGCCGGCGTCGCGAGCCCGAGCGTGGACCTCTTCATCAGGTGCTCCTGCGCCACCTCCAGACCTTCCTCGCGCGTGCGGACGAGCGGGGGGAGCCGGGGTTTCCGGGTTTCGTCCGCCGCGATCTCTACCGCTACCTCGATTGCGGGATCCTCGCCAACGGTTTCGCCCGCGTGCACTGCGCGAGCTGCGGCCGCGACGAGTTGCCGGAACTCGGACGAGCGCGAGCTCCGGGTCCAGTGCGGCCGCGATCCAGTCCACCTCGCCGCGCCGCTCTGCATGTGCCGGCCGGCAGAGCACGAACAACTCGCCGAGGTCGGCGCCCAGGTCGCCGACGCAGCAGGAGAGGGGCGAGGCTTCGGCCGCCTCGGGGTTGAGATCGACGCGCGCACCGAGCGTGCGCAGCAGCTCGAGCAGCTCCGCGTGCTGCGCGCGGGCCCGCCCCACGTCGAGCTGCGCGCCGTCGGGGCCGGCCTCGGCGAAGCGCGCGCCGGGCGCGCGCGCGAAGACGCTCAGCACCGCTCCAGCTCCAGCACGTGCCAGGCCTGCGTCAGCTGCAGCTCGGCGAGCTCGGAAAGTCGGGCCGCCTCACTGGCGCGCTGACCGCGATAGGACAGCGCCAGCGCGTCGGCCAGCGCGGCGCGGTCGCAGGCCACGCGCACCTCCAGCTCCTGCTCGTGCAGCACGCGCCAGCCCGGGCCGAAACTCGCGCGCGCG
>VGZE01000011.1 GCA_016872755.1 Planctomycetota bacterium | reverse complement strand
CCCAGCGCGAGGCCGGCCCCCAGTGCCGCCAGCGCGATCCCCGCGCTCGCGGCGAGCCGCTCCGGCGAGGTGGCCGAGCGCCCGGGGAACACCCACGGCCGAGACCACCAGTACGCCTCGACGAACAGCGCCAGCGCGAGGCCGAGACCGAGCAGGCACGCGAAACTGCGCAGGCGCGGCACCAGCGCCGCGCCCAGCAGCACGGGCGCCAGCACCAGCGTGCAGACGAATACCGCGCCGGCAGCGCACAGCGGCGCATCGAGCGCGCCGTCCCAGCGGAAACCGCGCGCGGCCAGCGCCGCGTCGGCCAATCCCCAGGCCAGGCCGGAGACGAGCAGGGCCTGCGCGGCGGTCGCGGCAGAGGCGGCGGGCTTCGGGGACGGCGAATTCATCGACCTGTACAGAGCTTAGTCATCCCAGCCGGTACTCGACCACGTGCGCATCGTACTTCGCGTCGCGCGCCGCCTTGGGCAGCGTGTAGCCGACGCCGCGCGCGCTGCCGGCGGAAAGGATTTCGTCGCGCACCAGCACGCCTTCCCCGTCGAGTTGGTACGTGCGCAACAGACGACTGCCCGAAACCGCTGTACCGTCGCGCCATGCGAGTTGCGACGTGAGCTCGACGCCGTCGGGCAGCAAGCGCAGCTCGGGCGCGAGCGCGAACGCACTCGACACGCGCGGATGCGCAACCGACAGCACGCCGCGGCGCAGCAGATCGGGCGCGGCGCCCAGCGCGCGCAGCGGTCGCCGCGCGCGCAGCTCGACGCGCGCGAGCCACAACGAGAAGCGCAGCTCCTGCCCGCCGCTGTTCCAGCCGCGGCGCGGCGCGATCCCGCCGGCCAGCCCGTGCCACTCGCCTTCCTGCGACCCGCCGAGCCGACAGCGTTCGAGCAGATCACGACCGTCGGACTTGCTCACCACCTGCAGCAAGCCGGCTCCGTGCGGACTGCCGTGATTCACGTTGAAGCCGGGCCGCGCGCCGCGCACCCAGGCCACCACGCGCGCATCCTCGAGGCGTACCAATTGCGCGCGCGGGTACCAGGAAACCTCCAGGTCGATCGAGCTGCGCTCGCGTGCGCCGGGTGTCGGGCTGCCGGCGGGAAAGCGATCCAGCGCACAGGCCAGCGGTCGCAGCGCGCGCGCGATCCAAGCCGCGTGCGCGGCCCAGAACAACGGGCACTGGTAGCTCCGCAAGCGCCCCGGCCCCGGCTGGTGACTGCTCGGTCGGCCGTCGCTCGACAGGTGCGCGACCCAGGCGCGCCAGGCGCGCGCCGCCGCCGCGCCGTAGCGCGGACGTCCGAACAGCTCCCAACCGCGCGCCAGCGCGTGGGCATCGAACACGTGGCTGGCCACCTCGTAGGTCGCGCCCCAGTACCAGGGCTTGGCCTCGACCAGCCCGCACTTGCGCCCGTCGGGCCCCTGCAGCGCGCAGAGGAACTCGAGCCCGCGCTGGATCGGCCCGCCGAACAGCGCCGAGGTCGGCGCGCGCCCGAGCCGCTCGAGCGCGTGGATCAGGAAGCCCGACAAGCGCGACTGGTAGAAGGCCGAAACATCGCTCGCACCGATGTGGCCGGCGCCCCATTCCAGCGGGTGATACGGGTACGAGCCATCTTCGTGCTGCACGCCCTCGAGCACGCCCACCGCCTCGAGCGCCGCGCGCTCCAGGTCCGGATCGCGCGCGAGCTCGAAGGCGGCGGCCAGCCCCGTCAGCCCCCACGCGCGCTGCGCCGGGATGCCCTTGTCGAGCACCGCGTAGCGCAGGTACGTGCGCGCATGCAGCAAGGCCGCCTCGCGGAACGCGCGCAGATCCTCCTGCGGCAGCGCAGCGGCGAGGTTCAGCACCAGGTGCGCGAGCGCATCGCTGCAGGCACCGCCGTCGATCACCGAATTCGAGCAGTTGAACGGATCGTGGCGGCCGGGACGGAACGTGTGGCACGGGCTGCTGCCCTCGCGCTCCAGGCGCGCGACGAGCCGGCGTCCCTGCTGCAGCGCGAGCTCGACGCAACGCTCGCGCTCGGTCAGGTCGCGCGCGTGGCGCGCGAGCTCGCAGGCGAGCAGCGCGACGTAGGCGCTCTTGCCGGTGTGCTCGATGCGGTGCTCGGGGCAGATCACGCGCCCCTGTCCGTCGCGCAGCGAGGCCAGCCAGCCCAGGGTCCGGCGCAGCGGCTCGAGCACCTGCTGCAGCGCCTGCGTCGACGGCTCCGGCAGTGCGAGCGGACTCATGCGTCCCCCGTGCGACGCGCTCGCCTCACAGCCGCACGTAGCTCCAATACTTGCTCCACAGCGGCGCGATCGGTTCGGCGCCCTGCCCGCGCACGCGCCGGCCCAGCATCTCGACCGACCAGTCCAGCGCGGCCAGGCCGGTGCAGGCCTTGACCCACAGGCCGCCCAGGCGCCCGTGGTGCTTGCGGTAGTAGTGCAGGCGGTTCTTGTGCCACTCGGGCAGGAAATTGCCGAACTGGCGCGTGGAGGCGCCGATGTGGTGCAGCACGGTCGCCTCGGCGAGGTAGTGCGTGCGCCAACCGGCGGCGTGCAGGCGCTTGGACAGGTCGACGTCGTTGTAGAACAACCACAGCTGCTCGTCGAACAGCCCGACCTCCGCCAGGGCCGACGCGCGCACGATCAGCGCGGCCGCCGGCGGCTGCGGGACGTCGCGACTGGACTGCTGGTCCCAATCGCGCATGAAGTAGCGCCGCAGCTCGAAGTTCTGCGGGAACCAGCGCTCCACCGGACCGCCGAAGCACAGCGGCGTCCAGCAGTTGGGAAAATCCATGCAGGTGCGCTGCGTCGAGCCGTCGGGCGAGACCAGCCGCGGCGCGATCGCCGCATGTCCTGGGTGCGCGTCCAGGTAGGCCAGCATGCGCGAGACGGCCTCGGGCTCGACCTCCGTGTCGGCGTTGAGCAGGAACACGTAGGCGCCGCGCGCGCGGCGCAGCCCCTGGTTGCAGCCGATCGCGAAGCCCTCGTTGCGCGCATTGCGCTGCAGCAGCACGCGCGGAAAATCCCGCTCGACCATGTCGGCCGAACCGTCGACGCTGGCGTTGTCGATCACGATCGTCTCGTGCTCCGGCAAGCGCGCGCGCTCGAGCGAGGCCAGGCAGGCGCGCAACAGCTCGCGCGTGTTCCACGACGGGATCACGATCGAGAGCTTCACGCGGCCATCTCCCGACACAACCGCGCCATCAGCGCATCGACCTCGTGCTTCGATGCGACCTCGCGCCGCAGCGCGAGCCCCAGCTCCGCGCGTTCGGCCGCGGGGAGGTCGAGCAGCCGGCCGACCGCGCGCGCGAGGCTCGCCGCATCTCCCTTGTCGAAGCGCAGCCATTCCGCGCGCGCGCCGAGCGGCGCGAGCAGCGGCGGGATCGACTCGTTGCAGGAAAGCGCCGCACGCCCGCACGCGAAGGCTTCCAGCACGACCTTGTCGACCGAACCCGTGTGCGAGGCATTGACGACCAGCGTCGCGCGCGCGTAGCTGTCGGGCACGCGCGGATAGGGCACTTCGCCGGGACGCTCGACGTGCGGCGCGAGCCCCAACTCGTCGATGCGCCGCGCCACGCGCTCGCCGTACTCGGCATCGCCGCTGGCCAGACCGCCGCCGACCAGATCGAGCGCGACGTCGCGGCCTTCGGCGCGCAGCCGCGCGAGCGCCTCGACGATCACGAGCGGGTCCTTCGCCGGCGTGATGCGGCCGACCGACAGCAGGCGCGGCGGGCCCGCCGGCACGCTGGCCGGCTGGAAGTGCCGCAGATCGATGCCGTGGCCGGTCACGACCTTGTTCGGAGTGTCGACGCGCAGCGACTCCGGGCTGGCCGTGAAGACCTTCGCGACCCGCGCGCAGGCCTTCACCAGTCGCGCGTCGACGCCCTTGTGCGTGTACCACAGGAACGCGCGCGCGCCGGCGCGCCGCGCCGGCCCGTCGGCCACCAGCGCGTAGCGCGGCACCATGTGCGACAGCACCGTGTCGAAGCCGTCGCGTCCGAGCGCCTCCGCGAGCACGCGGCGGTAGCGCAGGTAGCGTCGCACGACGCCGCGACGCCCGATCTCGCGCACGTCCACGCCGGCCGGCAGCCCGCGCGCGTCGCCGACCTCCAGCGCGACCACGCGCACGCGTTCGCAATGCCGCGCCAGCCCCTCGATCCAACGCGGCACGAATCCCAGGACCGCGTCCTGCGCGTCGAGGACCTGCGTCAGGAACAGGAGCTTCACGCGCGCGCCGCCCCCCGGCGCGCCGCTCCCGCTTCGGCCAGGCGGGCCAGGCCGCGCGCGTAGCCGTCGAGCATCGCCTTGGCCTCGAAGCGCTGCACGCGTCGCGCGGCCTCGGCGCCCAGCACGCGACGGCGCGTCTCGTCGGCCAGCACGTCGCCGAGCGCGTCGGCCAGCGACTCCGCGTCGAAGCCGGCCAGCCGGCCGGCGCGCCCGTCCTCGAGCAACTCGGGCATCACTCCGACCGGCGTGCTGACCACGGGCACGCCGCAGGCCATCGCCTCGACCGTCACGCGCGGTCCGCCCTCGCAGGTCGACGCGCACACGCCGACGCGGCTCTGCCGATACACCTCGGCCAGATCGGCGGGCGTGTCGACCCATTCGACGAAGCGCGCCTGTTCACCCAGACCGCGGCGCGCCGCGCGTTCCTTGGTGGCCCCGAGCAGCGGCCCCTTGCCGACGAACAGCGCGCGATGCGGCAGGCCGCGCGCCTTGAGCAGAGCGAGCGCGTCGACGATGCGGTCGAGACCCTTGTTCTCGACCATGCGCCCGACGTACACGACATCCTGGCGCAGCGGCGTCGCGCGCCCCGCGGCGCGGAACGTCGACAGGTCGATGTACAGCGACGGCAGCACGGCGATCTGCTCGCGCGGCACGCCCCAGCGCTCCAAGAGCGGCGGCATCTCGCGCTCGTTCACGACGCGGATCGCGACGGCGCGCGGACGCGCCCAGTGCCGGATGTACAGGCGCGCGAGGAGCTTGTCGAAGCGCTCCTTCCAGTCCTGCGCGCGCGGATGGCCGGGCACGTGGTGGATCTCGCTGACGAACGGCACGCCGGTCGCCGCGCTGATCCGGCCGGCGGCCAGCCCGTTGTAGAACCAGCCGTAGTCGTGGCTGACGATCAGGTCGTGGTGCTGCTCGGCCAGCAGTTCACGGCCGCGCCGGGTCAACCAGCGCAGCATGCCCGCGCGACCGCAGGGCGCCGGGTGGAAGTGCACGCGCTCGTGGATCAGCAGCACCTTGGCGGGCCCGTCCGGCCGCGGCACGAGCACGTCGATGCGCTCGAAGTGGCGCGAGAACTCCGCTTGCATCGAGTGGAACGGGCCCTTCTGCCCGAGCACGACCTGCCGGTCGCCGGAGAGCATCAAGAGCCGCATGTGGCCGCCTCCCGCACGTCCTGGTACAGGCCTTCCAAGCGCGCGGCCAGCGCCGCCGCCGAGTGCCGCTCGCGCACGCGCAGGCGCCCGCGCAGCCCGCAGGCGTGGCGGAACGCGTCGTCGGCCAGCAGCTTGTCGAGCCCGAAGGCGAGATCGTCGACGGTGCGGCCGAGGAAACCGGTGCGTTCGTGAGCGACGATCTCGCCGACACCGCCGACGTCCATCGCGACGGCGGGCAGGCCGGCGGCATGCGCTTCGATCAGGCAGACCGGCGCGCCTTCGCTGCGCGAGCACAAGAGCAGCGCATCGAGCTCGCGCAGGACCTCCGGCATGTCCTCGCGCGCGCCGAGCACGTGGACGCGCCGCGCGAGCTCCGGAGCCAGCGCGCGCACCGCGCGCACGAGCGGCGCGTACAGCTCGCCGTCGCCGACGTAGACCAGCTCCAGACGCGCATGTCGCGCCGCGAGGAGCTTCAGCGCCTCCAGCGCGAGCAGCGGTTGCTTGACCTCGGCCAGCCGGCCGACGATCCCCACCAGCACCCGCTCCGGATCGGCGCCCAGCAGCGCGCGCAGCGCGCCGCGCCGCTCCGAGGCCCATTCGGCGCTGCCCGGGGGCGGTCGCCGCAACTCCAGGAACGGATCGAGCTCGATGCCCGGGGGCACGACCACCAACTTGGCGGCCTCGACGACGCGCAGGCGCAACAGATCCTCGGCCGTCGCATGCGAAACCGCGACGATGCGCTCGCTGCGCGCGGCCAGCCGGCGCTCCTCCGCGACCAGGCGCCGCGACAGGAGCGGCGGGAAATATCCCTCGAGCACGTGCCCATGGAACGTGTGCACGCAGCGCGCGCCGGGCAGGCTGGCCGCCGCGCGACGACCCAGGGCGCCGGCCTTCGACGCGTGCGTGTGCACGATGTCGGGGCGGAAGGCCGCGAGTTTCGAGCGCAGGGCCGAGAGCGCCCACAGGTCCTTGGCCGGGTTCAGCCCGCGCGCGAGCCCGCTGACGCGCTCGACCTCGATCCCGCGCGCGGCGAGCGCGCCGGCCAGATCGCCCTCGCCGGGCTCTGGCGCGCCGGCGAACACGCGCAGCGTGTGCCCGGCCCGCGCCAGCAGCGGATCGCTCGCCAGGACCTGGCGCGCGGGACCGCCGAGATTCAGGCGGGTCAGGACTCGGGCGATGCGCATGGGGCGGGGACCGCGAGCCGGCCAGTGTAGGCGCCGGCTCAGAAGCGGAACAACAGCAGGTGGTAGAGGAACAGCAGCGTATAGCCGCCGCTGGCCACCCACAGGCCGAAGCGCGCCAGTCCGAAGTTCTTGTGCTGCACGAGCACGAGCAGCGCGAGCCCGATCAGCAGCGACTTCCACAGCACGAAGCCCAGCCGGCCCGTGCCGAGCAGGGCGGCGGCAACCGGATTGACCTCGGTGCCGCCCGACTGCAGGTGCACGAGCGTGAAGAAGCAGTCGCCGCTGTTCATCAGCGCGGTCCACAGCGCGAGCAGCCACAGCCGCTGGCTGTACAGGTCCACGAAGCTGCCCTCGAGCTCGTGCGGCCGGCGCGCGTGCATGCGCTTGCCGCCGAAGAACGTGAAGCGCGAGAAGCGCGGCGTGCGCCGCCGGCGCCGATCGCTGCCGCGCGGGCCCCAGGGCGGCTTGCCCGTGCTGGTCGGGGCAGGCACGAGCGGCTGCGATGCTTGCGGTTCCTGCATGGGGGCCGGGCGGGGCCGCGCGACTCCACCACGCAGCGTGCTATCGGCCCGCGGCGGGCATGCTCTCAAGCACGGCCTGCCCGGACTCGGCCGCGGGAGGGTCCCAACTGAGCGCGCGCTCGGCCCCATCCCAGACGCGCCCGCTGACCCAGGGGCGGCGCAACCCGGCCGGGTCGGGCGTTCCGGGCCGCGTGCGCGCGAGTTCCACCCGCGCGGAGCGCGCGCCCTGCTCGAGGTGGTGCTCGCGCAGCGCGGGCAGGAAGACCTTTCCGGCCTGGATCCGGCCGCTGAAATCGATCCAGGCGCGCTGGCGACTCGCGGCGCTCCCGGCGGGACCGCTGCCGGAGGCCGTGTAGGCGAGCCGCAGCGGCTCGGCCGAGGCCGCGTCGACGAAGAGCTCCAGTTCGGTCACCGTCTCGTCGGCCTGCAGCGACAACGGCGTGTCCAAGAGCAGCGCGATGCGCAGCGCGCGTCGCTCCCCCAGCACGACCGGCTCGAGCTCGCGCACCCGCGCGCCGAGTTCGGGCAGCGCGAACGGCAGTGCGCCGAGCAGGAACTCGCGCTGCAGCGTGTCGCGCGCGCGCGCGGCCGTCGCCGCGGCGCGGTCTGGCAGGCCCGCGTGCTCGGCCCAGGCCGCCTCGGCATGCCGCACCTGGCGATACAGATCGCGCACGACGCGCGCGCTGGGTTCGTCGTAGCGCGCGTATTCCGACAGCAGCCAGCCCTGTCCGAGCGGATCGAAGACGGCGCGCCGCGGCACGCGGCTGTGAACGCTCCACTGCCCGCTGCCGGGCTGCTTCTCGACGCGCAGCGTCTCGAGCTGGTCCCACGCCGCGCCGCCCTGCGCGCGCCACGCGTCTCGGCCGCCGTAGGCATCGGCCATCCGCTCCAGCAGCGCAGCGCCCTCGGCGCCCAGGCGTGCGTCGAGCGCCTGCGCCGCCGGCTGCTGCGGCGTCGACGGCAGCGGCGCTTGCAACGCGCACACGGCGAGCAACAGGACGAAGAGCATCGGTCAACCTTGCTCCAGCAGGCGCGCGTACAGCGCCAGCGTTTCTTCGTGCATGCGCGCGAGGCCGAAGCGCTCCGCGACGCGCGCGCGGCCGGCCCGTCCGAGTCGGGCGCGCAGATCGGGATCGCGCCCGAGTTCCAGCATGCCCTGCGCGAGCGGTTCGTCCGTGCCGGGCGGCACGAGTCGGCCGGTCAGGCCGTCGACGACGACCTCGGGAATCGCCGACACCTGGGTCGAGAGCACCGGCAGGCCGGCCGCCATCGCCTCGAGGAAGACCAGGCCCAGCCCCTCCCACAGCGAAGCCATCACGAACACGTCGGACGCGCCCAGCAGGGCCGCCACGTCGCGCCGGATGCCCGCGAACACGCAGGCCTGGCCCAGACCCAGCTCGCGCGCCAACGCTTCCATGCGGACGCGCCCGTCGCCGAACGGGTCGTCGCCGACCAGCAGCAGCCGCAGGCGCGCCGCGCTCGGTTCGCCGGCGGCCCGCGCGCGCGCGAAGGCTCGCAGCAGCACGTCGTGCGCCTTCTGCGGCGCGAAGCGCGCCACGCAGGTGAAGACGATGTCGGCGGCGCCCCAGCCGAACTCCGCGCGCAGCTCGTCGCGCCGCGCACGACCCGCCTCGGCCGCGCGTTCGAAGGCGGCGTGGTCGATGCCGTAGTACACGCGAGCCTGGCGCGCACGCGGCACCCGCCCATGTTCTTCCATGAAACGGCCGACGTGGTCGGACAGGACGATCGTCAGGCGCGGCAACGCGCCGATCAGCCCGTGCACGCGCGAGACGAGCGGGCGGCGCAGCACCTGCTCGTCATTGTGCTTGCCCGAGACCAGACCGCGCCGCCGCCCGGCCAGGCAGGCCAGCGGCGCGCTGACCATGTCGGCCTTGAGCAGATGGCTGTGCACGATCTGCGCCCAGCGCAAATGCGGCCACAGCCGCGCGGGCAGCGCCGGGCCGCTCGACACGCAGCCGACCCAGCCGGCGCCGGCCGCCTGGAAATCGGGCACGAGCGTGCCGTGTCCCTTCAGGTAGGCGACGCGCACCTCGTGCCCGCGCGCGACCTGCCCGCGGACCTGCGACAGGATGTGCATCTCGGCGCCGCCGACGTCGAGCGTCGTGATCACGTGCAGGATCTTCATGCCAGCTCGCGATACACGTCGATCAGCCCGCGCACCATGTGGTCGATCGTGTAGCCGTCCTGCACGCGCGCCGCGGCCGACTGGCCCAGCGCTCGGCGCTCGCGCGGCGACAAGGCCAACATCCGGCGCGTCGCGCTGGCCAGGTCCGCGACGTCCTCCACGCGCGCGAGGAAGCCCTGGGAACCTTCCACGATCAGGTCCCGCGCGCCGTCGACGGAGGCCGCGACGACCGGCAGGCCGGCCGCGAAGGCCTCCAGCACGATGTACGGCATGCCCTCCCAGCGCGAGGGCAGCAGCAGGAAGTCCGAGCTCGCTAGCAGGCGCGGGACGTCGTCGCGCCAGCCCAGGAAATGCGCGCGCGACGCGACGCCGCGCTCGGCCGCCAGCGCCTCCAGCTTGGCGCGATCCTCGCCGTGGCCGACGATCAACAGGTGCAGCTCGCCCAGCCCCTCGAGCGCCAGCAGTTCCAGCGCGAGGTCCTGGCCCTTGGCCGCGTTGAGCAGCCCGACCACGGCGGCCACCGGTTTGCCCTCCGGGACGCCCAGCACGCCGCGCGGCAGCGGCTCGGCCTTCCTCCAGGGCTGCGGATCGATGCCGTTGGCGACCACGCGCAGGCGCTCGGGACGCGTGACGCGCGAGCGCTCGATCGTCGCGCGCTCCGACGCGGAGACGGCGATCATGCGATCCGTGCGCGCGCCGAGCACGCCCTCCACGCCGTGGAACAGCCGCCGCTTGAGCGGCGAGAACATCTGCCCGAACAGGAATGCGAAGGTGTGCGGCGTGTGCACGCGCCGGCCCTGGCGCGTCGCGATCGACGCGATGCGCCCGAGCGCGCCGCCCTTGGAACTGTGCGTGTGCACGATCTGCGGGCGCAACGAGCGCAGCGTCGCGGCGATCACGCGCGCATGCGCGAGGTCGCGACGCGGCGCGATCTCGCGCCGCATCGGGACCTCGTACATGTGCACCCCCTCGCGCGACAGCGCCTGCATGTCATCGCGAAAGGCCGCCATGCGCTCGCACGAGGCGATCACGTGCACGTCCAGCCCGGCGCGCGCCTGCCCGCGCGCGACGTCCACCAGGTGGCGCCGCGTGCCGCCGATCGTCGACTCCATCACGTGTACGACGCGCATGCTGCGGGCAGCAGTCTGCAACGGCGCGGGTGCGATCTCCAGTACGGAGCTAATGCGCTCCCGTGCCCTTGGCCACGGCGAAGACCGTCAGGAAAATGATCAGCACGTCCAGCAGCAGCGAGCGGTTCTCGACGTAGTAGATGTCGTAATCGAGGTTTTCGTGGATGGCGGCCGAACGGTGGTAGGAGATCTGCCACAGGCCGGTGATGCCGGGCTTGGCGCGCAGGCGCTCGCGCTCCAGCGGCCCGTAATTGTCGACGATGAACTTCATCTCCGGGCGTGGGCCGACGATGCTCATCTCGCCCCGCAGCACGTTGAAGAACTGCGGCAGCTCGTCCAGCGAGTAGCGCCGCAGGAAGCGCCCGCTGTTGGTCACGCGCGGATCGTGGTGGTCCTTGGGCTTGAGCGCGTCCCCCGACAAGTGCGTGTACATCGTGCGGAACTTCAGCATCGGGAAGGAGCGGCCGTCCTTGCCGATGCGGTTCTGCACGAAGAAAACCGGCCCCGGCGACTCGCGCCGGATCAGGATCGCGGCGATCAGGAACAACGGGGCCGTGCACAGCAGCACGAAGCTCGCCCCGACGATGTCGAGCACGCGCTTGCCGAACAGGCCGATCAGGCCGGGATCGCGTTCCGCGCTCGTGATCAGCGGAATCGAGTCGAGGTTCTCGATGCGCACGCGCTGTCCCATCAGGTGGTAGAAGCGCGGCACCACGCGGTAGGTGACGCCCAGGCGCTCGAGCCGCTCGATGATGCCGAGCACGTGCCCCTCGTCCGCCTCGGGCAGCGCGACGAAGACCTCGGAGACCTTGTGCGCGCGAACCAGATCGTCGAGATCGTCGAGCGAACCGAGCACATCGGCGCGATCCACGCGCTTGCCGACGTCGCCGGGGGATTCGGAGACGAAGCCGATCAGCCGCAGTCCCAGGGTGGGGACGATCACGAACTTGCGCTCCAGCCAGCGGCCGGTCGTGCCGGTGCCGATGATCAGCACGTTGCGGTTGCCGATGCCGTGCCGGTGCAGCCACTGGATCAGCTTGAACGTGCAGAAGCGGCTGACCGTCGTGAGGAACCAGATCAGCACGAAGGTGATCAGGACCGTCAGGCGCGAGACCTGCTCGACGCTGAACTCGACGTCCACCAGCCGGTGCAGTCGGACCAGCCACGCGAAGACCCCGTCCGCGGGCTGCTGCTTGGTCACGCGCAGGAACGCGATCAACGTGAACAGCACCAGGAAGGAGACCACCGTGCTCTTCGCGATGGCCTTGAACTCCTCGACGTTCAGCAGGCTCTTGACCGGGCTGTACATCCCGAACGCGTGGAAGGTGACCAGGCACACGGCCGAGGTCAGGTACCACAGCTTCTCGTAGCTGGTCACCGGCGGGATCGCGCCCGGCACGTCGATGAGCGCGCCGGCCCACCAGCCGAGCCAGCACGCGCCGAGCAGCACGCATAGATCCAAGAGGACCTGCGCGGTCAGGGTCAGCGGCTCGAAGTGCCGCCGCACGAGGGTTCCTGCCAGGGACATCGGTGCGACCGAGGAGGATGCGGCTGAGTCCGCCAAGTCGTCGGCCATTGTGTACGAGATTGCTTCCGGGGGGGGATGCGGCGCTCAGGAGCGCGGACGCCAGCGCCGCAACAGTTGGGGAATCGTATCGGCTGCGCGCCCGGCCTGGACTGGAAAGTGCTGCCGGAACGACAGCGGGCCCATGGTGTCGGCTCGATCGGTCACCGCGCGCAGGGCGGCCCAGCGCACCCCGGCGGCCTGCGCCACCGCCGAGGCGGCAGCCGTTTCCATGTCGGCCACGCAGGGCCCCACGACGTGCCGCGCGACGCGCCAGCGCCGCCAGGCGGAAAGAACCGGCCGATCGGCGGTCAGGAAGGCTCCGCGCACGCCGCCGGCGACCCCCTCCCACAGCGCCAGGAGTTGCGCGTCCGCGCGCTGCTCGCGCGCGTGCCGCACGGCGAGGTCGGCCTGGATCGCGCGCTCGGCGTGCACCAGCGTCCCGGGCACCAGACCCTTGCGCATGCCCCCGCAGGTCCCCACGACGAGCAGCGCGTCGCGCGCGCCGCGCTCGACCAGCAGCGTCGCCGCGCGAGCCGCATGCACCTTGCCGACACCGCAGACACAGGCCCACAACGGCGGTCCGTCCGGATCCAGGCCCAGTTGCGAGCGCCCCAGCGCGCACAGCTCCAGCCCTTGGGACTGACTGCGCGCGACGACCGCCACGGCGAGCCCGCCGAGTTCCTCGCGCAGCGCGCACAGGATGCCGATGCCGCTCGCGCCCGCGGCGCCGGAGGGATCTTGCGCCATGGCCACCAGCCTAAGCGGCCGGCGGCTTCGGCACACGCGCGCGCCCTGCTACACTCGCGACGATCCCCATGCACATCGCCGTCACCGGAGCCACAGGATTCATCGGTCGCTACATGGTCCACGGACTGGCGCGCGCCGGTCACGACGTGCGCGCGCTGGCACGCCCCGGTCGCGAGAGCGCCATCGAGAAGCCGGTCGAGCGGCCGATCGAGATCCACAGCGGCGACCTGACCAATGCCAAGTCGCTGGAGGGCTTCCTCGACGGCATCGACATCCTGCTGCACCTCGCCAGCGCGCACGACCACTTCACCGAGGAGGAGATGCAGAAGGTCAACGTGCAGGGCACGGACAACCTGATCAAGGAAGCCAAGCGCTCGGGCTCTCCCGACATCCGCCTGTGGATCATCTCCTCGGCCGTGATCGGTGCACCGGTCTATTCGTACTACCGCGACTCCAAGCGCGTGCAGGAGAAGATCATCCGCGGCTCCGGCTTCGAATGGGCGAGCTTCCGGCCGACGCTGGTCTACGGCCGCGGCGATTTCCGGCACACGGCGCCGCTGCTCAAGAAGTGCGGCGCGCAGGGCGGCAGCCTGTGGATCCCCCACGACGGGCGCTCGAAGATCAACCCGGTGCACGTCGAGGACGTGGTCGAGGCGGTGATCCGGTTCTTCGACTTCACGCGCGGGGTCGACTGCATCTACGAGCTCGCCGGTCCGGCCGGCATCCCGTACAACGAATTCATCGACCTGACCATCGCGGCGACCAGCGGCAAGGTCAAGCGGCGCAACATCCCCAAGAAGTGGATCGACATGGGGATGACCGTGCTGAGCTGGTTCAAGGACACGACCGAGTACCGGCGCTCCTCGGCCTACTTCGGGCTGCACCACGAGCACGACATCACCAACGCCGTGCACGAGCTCGGCTGGACACCGCGGACCTATGCCGAGGGGATCAGGGAGGTCGCGGCCGGTGATTGGTGGAAGCAAGAGGATCCGGCGGCGGTGCCACCGGCCAAGGCCGGGTAGAGCTTCGTCCCCCGGCGCCGCGAGGCGTCGCTGGTGAGGCCGCGTGCTGGCGCTCCGAAACCGTTTGCGTAGGCTAGCCCAACTTCCGCAGTTGGGAAAAAGCGGAAGTCAATTGCGGATGCTCGACTTGCATCTGCAGCGTCGGAAAGGCAATTCGGCAGTCAACAACGCTAAAAAGTCGATGTAGTGACAACATTGCCGATTGTCCGCGGCGCTCTGCATCGCGAGAAATAGTGCCAGGCGAAGCCAGCGATGTACCTGAGGCACACGACGGTTCGGCGAGGGCGCAAGAGACCAGCGACCGCTCGCCGGTCGTCGCGCCCGTGTAGTGACAACATTTGGGAGAAAACGGACATAAGTCCTTGTCAGGACTCAGATCGTCCATCGAAACTGCGGAAGTTGGGCTAGTTGCAGGTCTCTTCGAAGGATTTTCATGCCGCGACTCGCCATTGCCCTTGCCACCCTGCTCATTCCCGCCCTGCCCGCGCAAGCGGGCCAGATCCGCGTGCCGACCGACCAGCCGACGCTGGCCGCCGCGCTCGCAGCCGCCGCGCCCAACGACGTGATCCTGGTGCAGACCCAGGTGCCGCAGGGCAATGTGTCGATCACCAAGCCGATCACGATCCTGGGTGATCCGCTGCTCCGGATCGAAGCCAACACGATCGGTTGCATCTCCCAACCGTTGGTGCGGCTCGCCGGCCCCGGCAGCGGCAGCGTGACGATCACGAACGCGAAGTTCAGCTCGAATTTCGACTGCTTCGATCCGCCCACGCCGATCGGCGGCAGCGGCTTCGCCTCGTTGTTCCTGTACGAGGTCGAGATCCCCGAGCCGCTGTCGGGCGCGACCGGGCTCGGCAACGGCGTCGAGGGCCTCAAGACGACCGGCATCCCCTTCGTCGCTCTCGAGCGCTGCAACATTCGCTCGGCGCAGAACGACGTCGACATCTGCTCGTTCTCCCAGGCGATCCAGCTCGGCCAGGTCAACCACGCGGCCGTCGACATCGGCAGCGGCGCGCTGCTCGTGCTCGACTCGACGCTGCGCGGCGGAAACGGCGGCTACCTGTGCTCGGAGTTCGCCAGCAACTGCCCGTTCGGAGTCGCGACCGCCGGCGGCGAGGGCGCCAGCGCGGTCAAGGCCGGCTCCGTGTACCAGGCCAACTCCACGCTGCAGTCCGGCACCGGCTCGATCTACCTCGCCTGGCCGGGATCGGCGGGTTCCGGAACGCCGTTGAACTGCTTCAACTACGGCAGCTACCCGGCCGTCATCGCCGGCACGAACGCGACGCTGCCGGGCACGATCGAGGCCGTCGGCGATCCCAAGCCAGGTGCGACCTGGCTGCTCAGCTTCACTTTACCGTCGGGCGCGAGCTACGCGCTGTTCTCCTTCGGTCCCGGCGCGCCGATCGCAGTGCCCGGCCTGGGGACGGCGTTCCTGAATCCGGCGACCTTCATGTCGCTCGGAATCCTGAGCCCCGGCGGCGGTTTCGGCATCAAGAACTACTCGATCCCGAACGACACTGGGCTGCTCGGCCTGCAGATGGTCCTGCAACCGCTGAGCGTGACGCAGGGCCTGCTGCGCCCCGTCGCGGCCGTGATCGTGCCGCAGTAGCAGGGCCGCGGTGCGCCGAGCCGGCGCTACTCGCGCCGGCCTTCGACGCCTACGACCGCGACGCCGTTGCGGCGCAACAGCTCGCTCGTCAGGCCCGACCCGGCGACCAATCGCCCGCCGACATGCGTGTGCGCGCAGCCGCAGGACGGCGAGCGCTCCTTCAAGTACGCCTTGGCGATCCGCTGCTCGCGACAGACCGCCAGCGCGCCCTCGGCGCCCGCGCGAAACTCGCGCGTCACATCGGTACCGGCCTCGGTCAACACGCGCGCGCGACCGTCGAGCACGTCCGCCGCGCCGGCATCGAGCCAGGCGGCGGGCCGCGGCGTGCCCAGGCCGCCGTGTTCCTCCGGGCAGAACGGCACGGCGTGTTCGTTGCGCGCTTCGAGCTCGCGCTCCAGCGCGGCGTCGCGGTTGTGACGACCGTCGTAGCGACAGGCCTCGCCGAGCAGGCAGGCGCTGACGAGCACCGGCTGTCGCGCCTCCGCCACGGCTACTTCGCCTTCGCGCGCGCCGGCTTGGTCGCGCTGTTCTTGCGGGCCGGCTTGGCAGCCGGCTTCGCCGTCGTCGCCGCCAGCGCCGTGGCCGGCGCGGCCGCGATTTCCACGACCTTCCCCGCGGACGGACACATGCTCGCGATCGCACACTCGCCGCAGTGCGGCGCGCTGCGCTTGCACACGTTCAGTCCGTGCAGGCGGAGCAGCATGTACGCGCGCTGCAGCCCGGTGCACTGCTCGGCCATTTCGGACGCTGCCGCGCGCTGCGCGCTGCGATAGGCGCTGGCATAGTCGTCGCTCTCGACGCCGTAGCCCAAGCGCAGCAGCACGCGCAACCCATGCGCCTCCAGCGCCAGCACCGGCCAAGCGTCACAGAACAACAGGATCTGCTCGGCCCCGATCGCGCCGATCGACGGGAAGCGTTCGAGCTGCCGGCGCGCCTTGGCGGTCGGCTCCGACAGCAACTGGCCGAGATCGCCGCCGCCGAGCGCGAGCGCGAGCTCGGCGCAGGCCTTGAGCTTCTGCACGCGCTTGTCGGCGATCGGCCCGCCGAGCTTCGCGATCGAGAGCAGATCCTCGTTCGAGGCGGCCGCGATGGCCTTGGGGTCCAGACCGACGCGCCGCTCGAGCGCGCGATAGGCGCGCAACCGGTGCTCGTCATCGACGAGGTACGCGACGTTGTGCCACACGATCCACGCGAACGGCGTGCGCAGCAGCGGCCGCCGCTGCGAGCCGTGCTGTTTCTCGAGCCGATCGAGGGTCTGGGGGAGCGACAGGCTCGCCAGTCTAGGCTTCGCCCTGACCCAAAGGTGAGAAAACTGATCCTGAGAGCCGAGTCACTCGTCGTCCTCGGCCGCCCGCAGCGTCGCCAGCACGCTGAAATCCTCGAGCGTGCTGGTGTCCTGCGCCGTCTCGCGCCCGGCCGCGATGTCGCGCAGCAAGCGCCGCATGATCTTGCCCGAGCGCGTCTTGGGCAGCGCGGCCGCCCAGCGCACCTCGGCCGGTCGCGCCAGCGATCCGATCTCCTTCGCGACGTGCGCGCGCAGCGTCTCCTTCAGCGCATCCGAGGTCACCGCATGCGGCTTGAGCGTGACGAAGGCGACCACGGCCTCGCCGGAGAGCTCGTCCGGCCGCCCGACCACGGCCGACTCGGCCACGTCCGGGTGCGAGACGAGCGCGCTCTCGATCTCCATCGTCGCCAGCCGGTGCCCGCTGACTTTGATCACGTCGTCCACGCGCCCCATGATCCAGTAGTAGCCGTCGGCGTCCTTGCGGCAGCCGTCGCCGGGGAAGTAGTAGCCGGGGAACTTCGACCAGTAGGTCTGGCGATAGCGCTCGGGATCGCCCCAGATCCCGCGCAACATCGACGGCCACGGCTTGCGCAGCGCGAGCAGTCCGCCCGAGCCGGCCGGCACCTCCGCGCCGTGCTTGTCGAGCACGACCGGGTCGATCCCGAAGAACGGCCGCGTGGCCGAGCCGGGCCTGGTCGCGGTCACGCCGGGCAGCGGCGTGATCGCGATCGAACCGGTCTCGGTCTGCCACCACGTGTCGACGATCGGGCAGCGGCCGCCGCCGATCGTGTCGCGATACCACATCCAGGCGGCCGGGTTGATCGGCTCGCCGACCGTGCCGAGCAGGCGCAGCGACGAGAGGTCGTGCTTGGTGACGTGCTCGTCGCCCCAGCGCATGAAAGTGCGGATCGCCGTCGGCGCGGTGTAGAGGATCGTCACCTTGTGCTTCTGGACGAGCTCCCAGAAGCGCCCGCGGTGCGGCGCGTCGGGCGCGCCCTCGTACATCACGATCGTGGCCGCGTTGGCGAGCGGCCCGTACACGACGTACGAGTGGCCGGTGACCCAGCCGACGTCGGCGGTGCACCAGTAGACATCCTCGTCGCGGAGGTCGAACACGTAGCGCGCCGAGAGCGCCGCGCCGAGCACGTAGCCGCCCGTCGTGTGCATGATGCCCTTGGGCTTGCCGGTCGAGCCCGACGTGTACAGCAGGAACAGGAGGTCCTCGCTGTCCATCGGCTCGGGCGCACGGGTGGCGCTCTGGCGCGCGACGAGCTCGTGGTACCACACGTCGCGCCGCGCGTCCCAGGCGACCTCGCAACCGGCGCGCTTGACGACCAGCGCGGTGTGCACGCCCTTGCAGGACGCGAGCGCCTCGTCGACGACGCTCTTGAGCGGCAGCAGCTTGCCGCGGCGCCACGAACCGTCGGCCGTGATCACGGCCGTGCAACCGCCGTCCTCGATGCGATCCTTGAGCGACTGCGCCGAGAAGCCGCCGAACACGACCGAGTGCGCGGCGCCGATGCGCGCGCAGGCGAGCAGCGCGGCCGCGAGCTCGGGCACCATCGGCATGTAGATCGCGACGCGGTCGCCCTTCTTGACGCCGCGCTCCTTCAGCGCATTGGCCAGTCGGCACACCTCGGCGTGCAGCTGTGCGTAGGTCCACGTGCGCGTGTCCCCGGGCTCGCCTTCCCACACGATCGCGCGCTTCGCGCCGTGCCGCGCCAGGTGCTGATCGACGCACACCGCGCTCGCATTGAGCCGGCCTCCGACGAACCAGCGCGCGAACGGGGCGTTCGACCAGTCGAGCACCTGCGTGAACGGCTGCATCCACGGGATCTCGCGCGCCATGCGGCCCCAGAATCCCTGCGGGTCGGCGATCGACTCCCGCCACAGGGCCTGGTACTCGGCCTCGCTCTTCAGGCGCGCGCGCGCCTGGAAGGCGGCCGGTGGCGGGAAGCTGCGGGTCTCCTTGAGGACGCTGTCGATCTCGCTCATGATCGTGACCTGGTTGCGGGGTGGCGGAGCCTACCATCCGCACGCCCGAATCGACCGAAACCTCGCAGCGACCTCCGGCATCCGAAACGCCATGTATTTCCGCTCCCTAAGGCTCGTGCTCCTCGCCGTCGTGCTCTTGTCCTGCGGGTGCAGCGCGGGCTCCGAGTACGGCGCGGACCCGAAGCCGTCCGCCGCGCCCCCCACCGCAGGTGCCTACGTGAAGCCCTCCACCGACGACCTGAAGAAGAAGCTGACGCCCGAGCAGTTCCACGTCACGCAGCAGTGCGGGACCGAGCCGCCGTTCCGCAACGCCTATTGGAACCACCACGAGGACGGTATCTACGTCGACATCGTGTCGGGCGAGCCGCTGTTCTCGTCGAAGGACAAGTTCGACTCGGGGACCGGCTGGCCGAGCTTCACGCAGCCGCTCGCGCCGATCGCCGAGAAGCGCGACACCTCGCACGGCATGCTGCGCGTCGAGGTGCGCTCGGCGCGCGCCGACTCGCACCTCGGCCACGTTTTCGACGACGGCCCCGCGCCGACCGGGCAGCGCTACTGCATCAACTCGGCCGCGCTGCGCTTCGTGCCGGCCAAGGACCTCGTCCGGGAAGGCTACGCCGAGTACGCGAGCCTGTTCGGCCAAGGCGCCGCCGCGCCCGCGACCGCGCAAGGGACGTCCGTGCTCGCCGGCGGCTGCTTCTGGGGCATGGAGGAGATCGTGCGCGAGATCCCCGGCGTGCTCGATACCGAGGTCGGCTACTGCGGGGGCAGCGTGAAGAACGCGACCTACAACGACGTGAAGACCGGCAAATCCGGCCACGCCGAGGCGCTGCGCGTCGTGTACGACCCGAGCCGCCTGAGCTACGCCGCGCTGCTCGACTGGTTCTTCAAGATGCACGACCCGACCACGCTGAATCGCCAGGGCAATGACATCGGCAGCGCGTACCGCTCGGCGATCTTCGTCGCGAACGAAGCCGAGCGGAAGGAGGCGCAGGCGGCGATCGAGCGCGCGAACAAGTCCGGGCGCTGGAAGCGGCCGGTGGTCACGGCGATCGAGGAGGCCGGCGAGTTCTGGCCGGCCGAGGACTACCACCAGGACTACCTGCAGAAGCACCCGGGCGGGTACACCTGCCACTACTTGCGCGACTAGGCTTGCGCGACCAGGCCGGCGCCAGGGGGCGCGCCCGGCGCTTCAGGCCCGCTTCGTGAACAGCGTGAAGTAGCGCGCGGCCTTGCCGGCGAAGCGCATCGGGTGGCGCAGTTCCCGCACCAGCCGGCGCGGCCGCCGGTAGAAGCGCCGGTAGCCCTCGAGGATCTTCGCCTCGATCTGTGCGGCGCTCATGTGCTCGTTGCCTTCGAGCGCCTGGAAGCCGGTCATCTGCGCGAAGTCGAACTCGCGCGTCCCGCGCAGCATCTTGTACAGCGGCGTGCCCGGGTACGCGGTCACCGCGCAGAACTGCACCTGGTCCGGGTCGCAGGCCTCGACCAGCTCGAAGGTCTCTTCGGCCATGGCCGGCGTCTCTTCCGGGAAGCCGATCATGCAGAACGCGCGCGTTTCGATCCCGTGGTCGCGGCACGCGTCGAAGACCTCGACGATGCGCGCGCGATCGAGCTGCTTCTTGCCGTCGAGCAGCTTCGAGCCGCAGTGCCTGGTCTGGATCTCGACATTGCCCGACTCGACGCCGAACGAGATGTGCTTGCAGCCGGCCTTGGCCATCTTCTCGATCAGCGCGCGGTCGACCGTCTTGACGGCCGTCTCGCACTGCCACTCGAGGTTCAGGCCCTCGGCGATCATGCCGTCGCAGATCGCGTGCACGCGGTCCTTGCGCGTCGTGAAGATCGGGTCGCGGAACACGACGTGCGCGACCTTCCAGCGCTTGGCGATGTCGCGCAGCTCCGACAGCACGTGCTCGGGGCTGCGGAAGCGGAAGCGCAGGCCCTGCGCGAGCGTGTAGCCGCAGAACGAGCAGTCGAGCGGGCAGCCGCGCGAGCTCTTGACCGTCGTGATCGCTCCGCGCACGCCGGGGAAGCGGTAGGCCTGGTTGTCGAGCAGGTGCCGCGCCGGGATCGGCAGCTCGTCGAGATTCGCGATCTTCTCGCGCTCGGGCTCGTCGACGATGTCGTTCGGGCCGCGCTTCCAGCTCGTGCCGGCGACGCCTTCGAAGCCGCGCTTGGCGGCGACGCGCTGCGCGAGCTCGCGCACCGTGTGCTCCGGTTCGCCGCGCACGACGACGTCGACGCTCTCGTTCTCGAACACCTCGCGCGGCGTGTACGTGACCTGCGAGCCGAGGATGCCGACCGGCACGCCGAGCGCGGCGCGCAGGCCGCGCGCGAGCGTCAGGTCGAGATCGAGCGAGGTGCTCGACGAATCGAGGCACACGAAGTCGGGCTTGTCGCGCGCGATCTCGGCGAGGCTCTGTTGCGTGTCGAGCCCGCGCGCGTCGGCGTCGAAGATCGCGACCGTGTGGCCGTCGGCCTCGAGCACGCTGGCGACGTGCGCGAGCTCGATCGGCGGGTAGAGCAGCTCTTGGTTGACCGCCATGCCGAAGCCCCCCATCAGCCCGCGGCTGACGCGGAACTCGGGCGGCGACGGCGGCGTGACCAGCGTGATCTTCATGCCTGGGAGCGGAGCGATCCGAGAACCTGCATCGGCACCCGCGCTGGGGCCGGACGAGGACTCGGCAGGACTATCCTACGCCGCGGGACGCGCTCAGGCGCGCCGCAGCTCGCCTCCCAGCGCCTCGGCCTCGCGCGCGAGCCGCTCCAGGAAGCGCTGGGTATCTTTTTCCGCGAGCGTGCGCCCCTCGGCGACGAGCTCGACCGTGTAGGCGAGCGACTTGCGCCCGGGACCGGCCTTCTCGCCCTCGTACAGATCGAAGAGCCGCAGCCGGCGCACGAGCTCCTTGCCGGCGCCGCGGATCGCCTGCTCGACGCGCGCGGCGGGCAGTTCGGCGGGCATCGACATGGCCACATCCAGTCGCGTGCCGGGGAACTTCGGCAGCGGCTCGTAATGCACCGGCGTGCGCGGCGCCGTGAGCAGCGCGTCGATCCACAGCGAGGCGATCGCGACGTCGCTGGCGACGCCGAGCGCGCGCGCGACGCGCGGATCGAGCTCGGCCAGCGAGGCCAGCACGACCCCGGCCTGCTCGCCGCAGGCGAGCGCGCAGCGCTTCGGGTGCACCCACGGCGGCAGCGTCGCCGGCAAGCCGTGGGCCGCCGAGGCCTCGTGCGGCGTGATCCACGTGCGCACGGGTCGGCCCGCCACGCGCAGCAGGTCCTCGACGATCGCCTTGGCGCGCGGGAGCGCGCCCTCGTCGTGCCGCGCGCCGGACGCGGGCCGCGGCTGTGCGCAGAGCAACGCGAGCTCGTGCAGCTCGAGCGGCTCGCCGTGCGCATTGGCGCGTTCGGGCTGGTACCCCTTGCCGACCTCGTAGAGCTGAACGACGGGCGCGTGACGCAGATTCGGCTCGAGCAGGCCGAGCAGGCTGGTCGCGACGCCGCGGCGCACGCGCTGCCAGCCCTCGGCCACCGGATTGACGACCTCGACGCAGGGGTCGCCGAGCACGCCGAGCTGTGCGGCCAACGGCTCGGGCAGGAACGAGTACGACAGCGTCTCGTGGAAGGCATGCGTGCCCGACAACCGATCCTGCAGCGCGCGCACGAGCTCGCGGCGCTCGTCGCGCGGCGCCGGCGTGAGCGGCGCCACGAGCGGCCGCTCCGGGATCGCCGCGTAGCCGACGATGCGGCCGATCTCCTCGACGAGGTCCTGTTCGATCGTCAGGTCCTTGGTGGCGCGGATGGCGGGAATCCGCACGTCCCACTCGCCGCTGGTGCGCTTCACGACGCCGAGCCCGAGGCGCGTCAGGATCTCCTCGATGCGCGCGTCGGGGATCTCGCAGCCGAGCAGCGCGCGCACGCGCGCCGGCCGCAGCGGCAATGTGCGCGCCGGATCGGTCCACGCGCCCGCGTCGGCGAGCGATGTCGCGCGCACCTCTGGCTGCAGCTCGGCGAGCAGGCGCGCGAAGTGCGCGACGGCCTCGCCCGCCAGCGTCGGCGCGAGGTTCTTCTCGAAGCGCGCGGAGGCGTCGGTGCGCAGTGCCAGTCGCTGCGCGGTGCGGCGCACGACGGCCGGCTGGAAGCTCGCCACCTCCAGCAGGATGGAGCTCGTGTCCGGCGCGACCTTGCACGCGTCGCCGCCCATCACACCGGCCAGCGCGACCGGCGCGTCGCCCGAGCAGATCAGCAGGTCGTCGGGCCCGAGGTCGCGCGCGATCCCGTCGAGCGTCGTCAGACGCTCGTGGGGGCGAGCCATGCGCACTTCGATCGAGCGCCGCGGCAGGTTGCGCCGGTCGAAGACGTGGTTGGGCTGACCCAGGTCGAGCATCACGAAGTTCGACAGGTCGACCAGCAGGTCGATCGGCCGCTGGCCGACCGCGAGCAGCAGGAAGCGCAGCCAGTCGGGCGAGCGGCCGTTCGCGACTCCGTCGAGCTCGAGCGCGAGGTAGCGCAGGCAGGCGGGCGAGTCGACGCGCAGGTCGAAGGGCTGGCCGGTCCTGGCGCGCTGCGCGAGCGCGCCGAGCTCCAGATCGAGCGGCCGCAACGCCGCCGCGCGGATCGCGTGCACCTCGCGCGCGAAACCGCGGTGGCCCCACAGATCCGGCCGGTGCGTCAGCGACTTGTTGTCGATCTCGATGACCCAGTCGAGCGCGCCCGCGATGCCGGACGCGCCGAAGGCCGGAGCCGACGCGAGCACCGGACGCCCGATCGTCGCGGCCTCGGGCAGCACCCAGATCCCGTTGTGCTCGTCGCCCAGGCCGAGCTCGCGCTCCGAGCAGATCATGCCGTTCGACTCGACGCCGCGGATCTTGCTCTTCTTGATCTTGACGTCGCCCGGCAGCTCGGTGCCGGCCAGCGCGACCGCGACGCGCTGCCCCGCGGCGACATTCGGCGCGCCGCACACGATCTGCAGCGCCTCTCCCGCGACACCGGCGGGGCCGACTTCGACGCGGCACACCGACAGCTTGTCGGCATCCGGATGCTTGGCGCGCTCGAGCACGTGCCCGACCACGACGCGCTCGAGCACCGGCGCGAAGGCATGCAAGCCCTCGACCTCGGCGGTATGGAGCGTCAGGTCATTGGCCAGTTCCTGCGGCGAGAGCCCGGTCAGGTCGACGTGGCGCGACAGCCAGCGGTAGGAGATCTTCACGACTGGGAAGCGGGGCTAGAACTGTTCGAGGAAGCGCAGATCGCCGCCGAGCAGGTGCCGGACATCGTCGATCCGGTAGCGCAGCATCGTGAGGCGCGACAGGCCCAGGCCGAACGCGAAGCCGGTCCAGCGCTCGGGATCGATGCCGCCGGCGCGCAACACGTTCGGATGAACCATGCCGCACGGGCACAGCTCGATCCAGGTCGACTGCTTGCACACCGAGCAGCCCTTCGTGCAGAACGGGCAACGCGCATCGAGCTCGAAGCCGGGCTCGACGAACGGGAAGTAGCCGGGCCGCAGCCGCACCTCGAGATCGCGGCGGAAGACCTCGCGCAGGAAGGTCTTCAGCGTGCCGATCAGGTGGCCGACCGTGATGCCCTCTCCGACGACCAGCCCTTCCATCTGGTGGAAGGTGTGTTCGTGCGACGCGTCGGTGGTCTCCTGGCGGAAGACCTTGCCCGGCACGATCGCGCGGAAGGGCGGCTTCAGTCGCTCCATCGCGCGCACCTGCACCGGCGAAGTGTGCGTGCGCAGCACCAGCGAGCCCGCGCGGTCGCACCAGAAGGTGTCGTGCATCTCGCGCGCCGGGTGGTCGGCGGGGATGTTGAGCGCCTCGAAGTTGTAGTACGCGCGCTCGACCTCCGGCCCGTCGAGGATCGCGTAGCCCATCGAAGTGAAGATCGCCTCGAGCTCGCGCGTGACCTGCGTCAGCGGGTGCAGCGAGCCGGTGCGCGGCGGCGTCGCGGGCAGCGTCGGGTCGAAGCTCGCGCCGGCGAGTTCGGCCGAGAGATGCTGTTCCTGGAGCTCGCGCTCGCGCGCGGCGAGCGCCTCGGCCAGCTTCGACTTGAGCTCGTTCGCGCCCTGGCCGGCCGCGCGGCGCTGTTCCGCCGGCAGGCTCGGCACGGCCGCGAGCAGCGTCGCGATGACGCCGCCCTTGCCCAGGAACTCGCGCTCCAACGCGCGCAGCTCGTCCGTCGTCCGCGCCGTCGCGACGCGGGCGAGGCCGTCGTTCAACAGTTCCGGCAGCGCCGGCTGGGCTTGCGTCGGTTCGTGCACGATCCGGGCAAGTCTAGCCAGCGCGCGCGGTTCGTCACAACGCGCGCGCCGGCGCGCAACCTAGCCGCGCGAGGACTTGGCCAGGCTGACCAACTGATCGAAGGCCTGCGGCTCGTTCAACGCGAGTTGCGACAGGTTCTTGCGGTTCAGGTCGACCTTGGCCTTCTTCAGTCCGTCGATCAGCTGGCTGTACGAGAGGCCGCGCATGCGCGCCGCCGCATTGATGCGCAGGATCCACAGCCGGCGGAAGTGGCGCTTGCGTTGGCGACGGTCGCGGAACGCGAAGTACCAGGCGCGCAGCAGGGTCTCGCGCACCATGCGCCACTGATTGTGGCGGCCGGCGCGGAAGCCCTTGGCCTGCTTGAAATAGCGGTTCTTCTTGCGGCGGGTCGCCGCCCCGTGATTGACGCGTACCATGGTGTTGCTCCTCCCCTTACATCATCGCCTTGATCAGATCCCCGAACGTCTTGTTCAGGATCAGACCGGAGCGGAGCTTGCGGCTCGTCGAGCCGTCGTACGCAGCGTGCATGTGACCACGACCGGGGCGGCTGCTGCGCACCTTGCCGCTCTTCGTGATCTTGAAGCGCTTCTTGACGGCGCCTTTGGACTTGTTCTTGGGCATTTCCTTGGACTCGTAGCGGGGTTGCGGAGCCCTGCTCGCCAGCCAGCCCGAACGATCGGCCGCTTGCAGGGGTGTCCCGCCGCCGTGGGAGGCGTGCGGAGCACTTGGGGGGAAAGAGGATAGCGGGGCCCCCCCCGCTGGGCAAGATGCCCGACATGCTGCCCCTCTCCGCGCTGCTCCTGCTTGCCGCGATCCAGGCCCCGGGTGCCGAGGCTCCCCAGTCCCGGCCTTCGCCGTTCGAGGGCGGCCTCGAGGCCGTCGAGCCACGCGGACTGCGCCTGCGCACCCCCGGCGCGACGCCCGGCTACCTGCTCGTCAACCCGTTGAACTCGAAGAACGCGCACCTCGTCGACCTCGACGGCAACACGGTTCACACCTGGAAGACGCAGTACGTGCCGGGCGGCGCCTGCGTGCTGCTCCCGAACGGCAACCTGCTGCGCCAGTGCCAGGAGCCCGACAACCCGCGCTTCCACGGCGGCGGGATCGCTGGACGCATCCAGGAACTCGCATGGGATTCGAGTGTCGTGTGGGAGCACGTGCAGGCCACCGACCAGCTGACGCTGCACCACGACTTCGACGTGCTCCCCAACGGCAACCTGCTGCTGATCGCGTGGGAGTACCACTCGCCCGACGAGGCGCTCGCCGCCGGCCGCGATCTCCACGCGGTCGTCGAGGAGGGCCTGTGGCCGGACACGATCCTCGAACTCGAGCGCAATCCGCGCGGCGGCGGCAAGGTGGTCTGGCAGTGGCGCGCCTGGGATCACCTGATGCAGGACCGCAACCCGAAGAAGCCGAACTTCGTCGCCAAGGCCGACCATCCCGGTCGGCTCGACATCAACGCCGATCACCGCTTCGAGCCGCGCGAGGAGTCGGACGCGGAGCGCAAGAAGCGCGAGGAGGAGGAGAAGAAGATGGCCGCGCTCGGCTACGCCGGCGGCGGCGCGCCGCCGCCCGCGAAGGGGCCGGACAAGCCGAAGTCGAAGTACAAGGGCGACTGGATGCACACGAACTCGGTCAAGCACCACGCCGGGTTGGACGTGATCGTGATCTCGTCACCCGAGCTCGGCGAGTTGCTCGTGATCGATCACTCGACGACGACCGCGCAGGCGGCCACCTCCTCCGGAGGGCGCCACGGCAAGGGCGGCGACATCCTGTTCCGCTGGGGCAATCCGCGGAACTACGGGCGCGGGACGGAGGCGGATCAGAGGCTGCACTACCAGCACAATCCGACGTGGTTGAAGAATGCGGACGCGGGCGCGCCGAGGTTGCTGGTCTTCGACAACGGGATGCACCGGCCGGGGGATTTCTCGCAGGTGCTCGAGCTCGAGCTGCCGTACGCGAGCGGGAAGGGCTTCGAGCTCGCGGCTGGGGCGGCGTTCGGGCCGAGAGAACCGGTCTGGGCGTACAAGGATGCGCCGCTGTTCTTCTCGCCGTTCATCTCGGGGGCGCAGCGTTTGGCGAACGGGAACACGCTGATCTGCTCGGGCGCGGCGGGACGGGTTTTCGAGGTGACGCCGGAGAAGGAAGTCGTGTGGGACTGGCGCAATACGCTGGGCGGCGAGGAGAAGCCGACGGAGCAGGGAGGGAAGGCGCCGCCGCATGCGTTGTTCAGGGCGGAGCGGTATGGGGTGGAGTATTCGGGGTTGGCGAAGTTGAAGAGGTAGTGGAGGGTGCGCGGGCTGCGCCCGCGCACTTGCGTGCGCGAAGACGCGCACGCGACTTCGCATTCGCTCGGGTCGCGCAGACGCGACCCGCGCGAATGCGAAGTTCATGACTTGGACTCGATGGCGGAGAGAAGAGAGGAGAGAAGAGAGGAGAGAAACGGGAGGGCGGTCCGCTCGGGTGTGTCAGAGGGCGTGCCAGAAAAAGTGTGAAAGCACGCCGCCCCCACGATCTCCCCCTCCTCGAATCCCTCTTACTTAAACTCCGCAGACGCGAGGGCGCGTCTGCGCGCCCGAGCGCATGCGGAGTCGCGTGCGCGTCCTCGCGCACGCAAGTCGCGCGCGCAGCGCGCGACTCCCCCACGTTCCCCCTCTACTTCCTCACCAACAACGTCGTCATCCGATTCCCCATCAACTTCGGACTCCCATCCACCTTGCAAATATCCGCAAGCTTCTCCACCACCTCCATGATCACCTGCCGTCCAAGCTGGGGGTGCGCCATCTGCCGCCCCTTGAACACGCACACGACCTGCACCTTGTACCCCTCCTCCAGGAACCCCCTTCCCTGCTGGATCCGGTACTCCAGATCGTGATCCCCGATCGCCGGCCGCACGCGCAGCTCCTTGACTTGGCTGGCGTGCTTCTTGGCCGCCCCGCCCTTCTCCTTCTTGCGCTGCTCGTACTTGAACTTGCCGAAATCCAGGATCCGGCAGACCGGCGGCGCGACGTTCGGCGACACCTCGACCAGATCCAGATTCGCGTCGTCCGCGCGGCGGCGCGCGTCCTCGATCGTGACCACCCCGACCTGGTTGCCGTCCTGATCGATCAGGCGGACTTCGGGCACTCGGATCTGACGGTTGACGCGGTAGGTCTGAGTCACGCGGGGTTGGATTCCACTTCGGGGGCTGGCGGATCTCGACGGGGATCTGCGCCGGTGCACAAGGATAGGCGCGCGACTGCAAAGCCGCAACGAACGCCGGCCTGCCTCTGGATCAAGCGCCTTCCTCGAGACCCTTGCCCGCGCGGGCGACGTGCACCTCGGCGAGCTGGGCGTCCGCCACGCGCGACGGCGCCTGGCACATCAGGTCGGCGGCCGAGGCCGTCTTGGGGAAGGCGGTGATCTCGCGGATGTTGTCGAGCCCGGCCGTCAGGGCGGTCAGCCGGTCGAGCCCGACCGCGAAGCCGCCGTGCGGCGGAGCGCCGTGGGCCAGTGCTTCGAGCAGGAAGCCGAATTTCTCGCGCTGCTCGTCTGGACCGATCCCGAGCAGGCCGAACACGCGCTGCTGGACCTCCTCGCGGTGGATCCGGATCGAGCCCGAGCCGAGCTCCCAGCCGTTCATCACGAGGTCGTAGGCGCGGCTCTCGAGCTTGCCCAGGGCCGCGTCGTCGTCGGCACGGAAGTTCCAATCGGCCGGCGCCGTGAACGGATGGTGCGCGGATTCCCAGCGACCATTCTCCTCGTTGCGCAGGAACATCGGGAAGCCGGTCACCCACAGGAAATCCCAGGCGATCCCGCTGGCCTTGGCCAGTCCGAACTTGCGACCGAGCAGGTTGCGCAGCTCGCCGAGCACGCGCAGCACCTGCGCTTGCGGGCCGGCCGCGAACAGGCACAGGTCGCCATCCTTGGCGCCGAGCGCCGCACGCAGCGCGAGGCCTTGCTCGCCCGCGGCGAACTTGGCCAGCGGGCCGGCGCCGCCGTCGGCCGCCGGCCGCCACCAGGCCAGGCCCTTGGCGCCGAAGGACTTGGCATGGTCGGTGAGCTCGGTGTCGAGGTCCTTGCGCGAGATCTGCGCCGCCAGGTCGGCCGGCACGCTGATGCCCATCACGCGGCCGCCCGCCTGCGCGGTCACGGACTTGAACACGTTGAACTCGCATTGGCGCGCCCAAGCGTCGAGCGCCTTCAGCTCGAGTCCGAAGCGCGTGTCGGGCTTGTCCGAACCGTAGCGCTGCTGCGCCTCGTCGTAGTGCAGGCGCTTGAACGGCGTCTTGATCTGCAGGCCCATGCACTCGGCGAAGGTCTCCGACAGCACGCGCTCCCAGCACGCGAAGACGTCTTCCTCCTCGACGAAGCTCATCTCCATGTCGAGCTGCGTGAACTCCGGCTGCCGGTCGGCGCGCAGGTCCTCGTCGCGGAAGCAGCGCGCGACCTGGAAGTAGCGGTCCATGCCGGCCACCATCAGGAGCTGCTTGAAGATCTGCGGCGACTGCGGCAGCGCGTAGAACTTGCCGGGGTGCACGCGCGCCGGCACCAGATAGTCGCGCGCGCCCTCGGGCGTCGCCTTGGTCAGGATCGGAGTCTCGATCTCGGCAAAGCCCTGCCGTTCGAACGAGCGGCGGATGGCGTTGATGAAGCGCGAGCGGTGCAACAGGTTCTTCTGCAACAGCGGCCGGCGCAGGTCCAGCCAGCGGTAGCGCAGGCGCGTCTCGAGCGCGGTGTCGATGTCGTCGGAGACCTCGAAGGGCGGATTCGGCGACGCCGACAGCACCTCGACGCGCGCAGCCACCACCTCGATCTCGCCGGTGGCGCGTTCGGCGTTGCGATTCTGCGCGTCGCGCGCCTTGACCGTGCCGGTCACCGAGAGCACGTACTCGGCCGAGAAGCGCACGCTCGAGGCGAGCTTCTCGTCGAGCACGACCTGCGTGAGGCCGTAGCGATCGCGCAGGTCGACGAAGTAGATGCCGCCGTGGTCGCGCCGCGCGTGCACCCAGCCGTTCAGGGTCACGGTCGCGCCGGCATCCGACAGCCGCAGCGCGCCGCAGGTGTGCGTGCGCCGCCAGTCTCCCGGACGACGCTGCGCCGCGGCCGCTGGAGTGCTCACGCGCTCACTCCAGGCTCTTTGCCGAAAGGCGCAGCAGGGCCCGGCGCAGCGACAGCTCGGCGCGCACGGTATCGAGGGGCTCGCCGGTCGTGCTCTTGCCGACGCGCAGGCGCTCGCGCGCGCGCGCCTCGGCCTCGCGGGCGCGCGCCTCGTCGATCTCGACGGGACGCTCGCCGGCCGGCGTGACGATGCGCACCTCGCCGCGCTGCACCTCGCAGAAGCCGCCCGCCACGAACATGTGGCGCGACACTCCGCCTTCGGTCCAGCGCAGCACGCCGGCATCGAGCGCCGCGACCATGGCCGCGTGCCGCGACAGGATGCCCATCTGCCCGTCGACGGCCGGCACGCGCACCGAATCGGTACGGGTGTCGAGCGCGATCTTGTCGGGCGTGATCACGCGCAGGTGCAGGTCGGTGGCCATAGGCGTCGTGGAACGGGATGCAGCGGTTACTTGCCGGCCTTGGCGCGCGCCTCGGCGATGTCGCCGACGTACATGAACGCGCTCTCCGGCAGGTCGTCGTGCTTGCCTTCGAGGATCTCCTTGAAGCTCTGCACGGTCTTCTCGCGCGGCACGAAGCGGCCCGGCGTGCCGGTGAACTGCTCGGCCACGAAGAACGGTTGCGAGAAGAAGCGCTGGATGCGGCGCGCGCGGTGCACCGTCATCTTGTCCTCTTCCGAGAGCTCCTCGACGCCGAGGATCGCGATGATGTCCTTGAGGTCGGCGTAGCGCTGCAGCATGCGCTGCGTCTCGCGCGCGACCTTGTAGTGCTCCTCGCCGACGACGTTGGGGTCGAGCATGCGCGAGGTCGACTTGAGCGGATCGACGGCCGGATAGATGCCGAGCTCGGAGATCGAGCGCTCGAGGATGATGGTCGAGTCGAGGTGCGCGAAGGTCGCGACCGGCGCGGGGTCGGTGATGTCGTCGGCCGGCACGTAGACCGCCTGCATCGAAGTGACCGAACCCTTCTTCGTGGACGTGATGCGCTCCTGCAGCGCGCCCATCTCGCTCGCCATGGTCGGCTGGTAACCGACGGCGGACGGCATGCGGCCGAGCAAGGCGGACACTTCCGAGCCGGCCTGCACGAAGCGGAAGATGTTGTCGACGAAGAGCAGCACGTCCTGGCCCTTCTCGTCGCGGAAGTACTCGGCCATGGTCAGGCCGGACAACGCGACGCGCAGGCGCGAGCCCGGCGGTTCGTTCATCTGACCGAACACGAGCACGGCGTTGTCGATGACGCTGGCTTCCTTGCCTTCGGGCGTCTTGTACTTCGCCTCGGTCATCTCGAGCCACAGGTCGTTGCCCTCGCGCGTGCGCTCGCCGACGCCGCAGAACACGCTGAAACCGCCCTTCTCGACGGCCGTGATGCGGATCAGTTCCTGGATCAGCACGGTCTTGCCGACGCCCGCGCCGCCGAACAGGCCGATCTTGCCGCCCTTGGCGAACGGGCAGAGCAGGTCGACCACCTTCAGACCGGTCTCGAAGACCTGGCTGATCGCCTCCTGCTCCTCGAACTTCGGCGCGGGGCGGTGGATCGGCCAGCTCTCGCCCGCCGGCAGCGAACCGCGCGTCAGCGTGTCGAGCGGGTTGCCGAGCAGGTCGAACAGGCGCCCCTTGGTGCGCTCGCCGACCGGCACCGCGATCGCGCGACCGGTGTCGACGACCGTCATGCCGCGGCGGCAGCCGTCGGTGGTCGACATCGCGACGCAGCGCGCGATGTCGTTGCCCAGGTGCTGCGCGACCTCGAGCACGAGATCGATGTTGCGCGCCTTGTCGGTGACCTTCAGCGCGTTGTAGATCGGCGGCAGCGAGCCGGCGGGGAAGCGCACGTCGACGACGGGGCCGAAAATCTGGGCGATCGTGCCGTTGCGGGTGGCGGTGGCGGTGGTCATGGTTGGATCGTGGGTAGACGAGGCTTGTTCGCGGCCCGAGCGCCGGCTCGGGGTGAGCTCAGCCAGGCGGTGAACTCAGCGCAGCGCTTCCGCGCCGCCGACGATGTCGAGCAGTTCCTTGGTGATGGTCTCTTGACGCTTGCGGTTGTACTTGCCCTTGAGCACGTTCTGCATGCCCTTGGCCGCGTCGGTCGCGTTCTTCATCGAGAAGCGCCGCGACGCGTATTCGCTGGTCAGTGATTCGAGCAGCGCGTTGTACACGCGCGTCTCGAGGTAGCGCGGGACCAGCTGATCGAAGATGGTGGCCGGATCGGGTTCGAGGATGACGTCGGTCGCGGCGCTCTTCTCGCCGGGGCCGGCCGCCAGGTTGTCGCTGCGGATCGGCAGCAACGGCACGCAGGTCGGCAGGTAGCGCACCATCGTCTCGAACGCGGTGTAGAGGATCAGCACGTCCTTGTACTGCCCCGACTGGAAGGCCTGGACGAGCAGGTTCGAGGTGCGCGCGGCCGCGCGGTAGTCGGTCTGCTCGAGCACGGGCTCGACGAGGAAGCGCTCGATCTGCTCCTCGCGCCCGCGGCGGCACAGGTATTGGTAGCCCTTGCGACCGTAGACGTAGTAGCGCGGCTGCGCGGCGGGATGCTCGCGCAACCACTGCTCGAGGAAGCGGAACAGGTTCGAGTTGTACGCGCCGCACAGGCCGCGATCGCTGGTCACGAGCAGGATCGCCGTCTTCTCGCCGGCGCCGTCCTTGAACAGCGGCCGGTCGCCGACATCGTCGCCGAGCAGTCCCGCCAGCCGGCCGACGAGCCCGGCGATCTCGCGCGCGTAGGGCCGCGACGCGACCGCGCGATCCTGGAATCGACGCAGCTTGGTCGACGCGACCATCTCCATCGCGCGCGTGATCTGGCGGATGTTGCCGACGGACTTGATCCGTGAGCGCAGATCGCGAACTGAGGCCATGGCGCGCTCGTCAGCCCTTCCCCGAGGCGCCCGGGTTGAGTTGCTGCTTGACCGTCTTGCAGGCCGCCTCGAGCGTCGAGCGCGACTTGGCGGACAGCTCCTTGGTCGTGCGGATCTCCTGGCCGACCTCCGGGTGGTGGTCGTTCATGAAGCGCAGGAAGGCCTTCTCGAATTCCTGCACGCGGCGCGCCGGGAAGTCGTCGAGGCCGCCCGAGGTGCCGCAGTAGATCGCCATGATCTGCTGCTCGACCGGCAGCGGCGCGTACTGGCCCTGCTTGAGCAGCTCGACCAGGCGCTCGCCGCGCGTCAGCTCCTGCTGCGTCGCCTTGTCGAGGTCCGAGCCGAACTGCGCGAAGGCCGCCAGCGCGCGGTAGCTGGCCAGGCCCAGGCGCAGACCGCCGGCCACGGCCTTGTCCTTCATCGCCTTGATCTGGGCCGAGCCGCCGACGCGCGAGACCGAGATGCCCGCGTTCACGGCCGGCTTGACGCCTGAGTTGAACAGGTTCGACTCGAGGAAGATCTGGCCGTCGGTGATCGAGATCACGTTGGTCGGGATGTAGGCCGAGACGTCGCCCTCCTGCGTCTCGACGACCGGCAGCGCGGTGATCGAGCCGCCGCCCTTCTTGAAGCGCGGATTGATCTTCGGCGCGTCGCGCGAGATCTTGGCCGCGCGCTCGAGCAAACGGCTGTGCAGGTTGAACACGTCGCCGGGGAAGGCCTCGCGCCCCGGCGGGCGGCGCAGGAGCAGCATGACCTGCCGGTAGGCGAGCGCCTGCTTGTACAGGTCGTCGTACATGATCACGACGTGGCGGCCCTCGTCGCGGAAGCGCTCGGCCATCGAGCAGCCGGCGTAGGCGGCCAGGTACTGCATCGAGGCCTCGTCGTTCGCCGAGGCGGACACCACGATCGTGAAGGGCATCGCGCCCGACTGCTCGAGGCGGCGCACGACGTCGACGACCGTCGACTGCTTCTGCCCCATCGCGACGTAGACGCACAGCACCTGATCGGGGTTGTTGGGGTCGCCGCCGCCGGAGTTCTTCTGGCTGATGATCGTGTCGATCAACAGCGCGGTCTTGCCGGTCTGGCGGTCGCCGATCACGAGCTCGCGCTGGCCGCGGCCGATCGGGATCATCGCGTCGATCGCCTTGATGCCGGTCTGCAGCGGCTCCTTGACCGGCTCGCGCTCGACCACCGAAGGAGCGGGCTGCTCGATCGGCAGGTAGTCCTTCTCGGTCACGCCGAGCGGGCCGCGACCGTCGACCGGGTCGCCGAGCGCATTGACGACGCGCCCGAGCAGTTGCGGACCGGTCGGCACCGAGATGATGCGCCCCGAGGTGCGCACGGTGTCGCCCTCCTTGACCTTGGTCGCATCGCCGAGGAGCACGCAGCCGACGTTGTCCTCCTCGAGGTTCAGCGCGACGCCGCGAACGCCGCCCGAGAACTCGAGCAGCTCGTTCATCATGCAGTCGTTGAGACCCCAGACGCGCGCGACGCCGTCACCGACGCTGAGCACGGTGCCGACGTTCTGAACGGCGAGGTCGCCTTTGTAGTTCTCGATCTCCTTGGAGAGGATCGAGGTGACTTCTGCGGGGCGGAGATCCATGGGAGGAGTGGCGGTTTCCGGTTGCGGTGAGAGCGGAGGGAAGGGACGCGCCTAGGCGGTGGGCGCGGGCAGCGAACACTCGAGCAGGCGCTTCTCGAGGCTGTCGAGGCGCCCCTGGGCCGACACGTCGACCATGCGGCCGTCGGCGATCACGCGCACGCCGGCGATCAGCTCCGGACGCACGCGATTGGTGAGGACCAGGCGCTTGCCGTACAGCTTGGCAAGACCGAGCGCGAGCTCGGCGACGTCGCCTTGCGAGAGCGGACGCGCGCTCTCGACGACGCCCTCGATCGCGCCCTGCTCGGCCAGCAGGCGCTGCTCGAAGGCCGCGGCGATCGAGCGCAGCACCTCGACCCGGCGCTTGTCGAAGCACAGGTTCACGAAGTTCGCGGTCAGCGGATCGCAACCGGCCAGCACGGGCTCGAGCTTGGCGCGGCGCTCGGACTGCGCGACGCGGTTGTCGAACACGAGGCGGCCGAGCGGACCCGCCAGCTCGCGCTGGAGCTTGTGCAGGTCGGCCGCGACCGCGTCGCGCCGGCCGCGCCGGCCCGCGAGCGAGAACAGCGCCTCGCACCAGCGTGAGGTGACCGGATCTGCGTTCATGCCGCTACGACCCGCTCCGCGCCGCCGAGGACTGCTGACCCAGCGCGACCGCCTCCTGCGCGAGGCGGCGATCGTCGTCGGAGTTGACGCCTCGCTTCAGCACCTTCGAGGCCGCCGAGAGCGACAGGTCGACGACCTCGCGGCGGATCGCCGCGACGGCCTTCTCCTGCTCGGCGCGGATCGCCTTGCCCGCGTTGTCCAGCAGCACCTGGGCCTGCTGTTGCGCGGCGCTGACGATCTCGCGCTCGCGCGCCTCGGCGCGCGTGCGCGCATCGGCCATCGTCTTGGCCGCGTCGGCGCGCGCCTCGGTCAGCTTCGACTCGACCTCGTCGCGCGCCTTCTGGGCCTGCTCGCTGGCGCGCTGGGCGGCGACGATCGCCTCCGAGGCCTTGGCGTCGCGCTCGGTCAGCGCCTTGGCCACCGGGCCCATCACGACCTTCCACATGAAGGGCAGCGCGATGAAGAAGATCACCAGCGTCCAGATCAGGCCGCCGGCGCCCGACACGTCGAGCGGGTCGAAGCCGCCGCCGGCGGACGCGAGGAGGAGTGTAGGCATGGTTGTGGACCTGCGGAGTGGGCGTGCCGAGGAAGGATGCGCATGGCGCCGCGGAGGCAGGAGACGGACCGGCCGCGCGGGCCTGTCCGTCGCGCATCTCCCCGGCGCGAAGCGCTACTTCAGCGCGATCAGCAGCGTGACGACGACCGCGAACAGCGCGACGCCTTCGATCAGAGCCGCGAGGATGATCGAACCGCCGCGAATGTCGCCCGCGGCCTCGGGCTGACGCGCGATGCCCTCGTTCGCGGAGGCACCGATGCGGCCGATGCCGAGGCCGGCACCGATCGCGACGACACCAGCGCCGATCGCGGCACCGAACTTGGCGAGGTCCATCACATTGCCTTCAACGGGGAGATTCATGAGCAGTCTTGGTTTCGGAAATGGGTTTCTGGTTGCTAGAGGTACGAGGCGTGGTCCGGGGCCGGACTCCGGCTCGATGCGGGTCAGCGTGGGGCTAAGCAGCGTTCGGCTCAGTGCTCCGGATGCACGCTGGCGTTGACGAAGAGGATCGACAGCTGCGTGAAGACGTAGGCCTGCAGCAGCGCGACGAAGCTCTCGATGATCATGATGAAGACCGCGAAGCCGACGGCCAGCGGCGACACGCCCCAACCTGCGGCCGCGCCCATCTGCTGCGCGAAGAAGAAGATCAGGCCCATGAACGAGAGCACGACCAGGTGCCCGCCGGTCATGTTCGCGAACAGGCGGATCATCAGCGCGAAGGGCTTGACGAGCAGACCGATCAGTTCGACGACGAACATCAGCGGCCACAGCGCCAGCGGCACGTGCGGCACGAGGTGCTTCCAGAAGGCGATCGGGCCCTGGATCGCCATCCCGCACACGATCATCGAGAGGAAGGTCGTCAGCGCCAGCGCGGCGGTCACGAAGATCGAGGCGGTCGCGGTGGCCGCGCCGGGCAGCAGCCCGGCCAGGTTCATGAACAGGATGAAGAAGAACACGCACAGGAAGTACGGCAGGAACTTCGAGCCGAGCTCCTTGTGCATGACCGGGTAGACCATCTCGTCGCGGATCCACTGCGCGAATCCGGCCGCCATGCGCGTCGGCGCATCGCCCTGGCCGGTGCGCACGTGCTTGGGCACGCCCGAGAAGAACACCAGCACGAGCAGCACCGCCAGCAGCTGGAACAGCTGCAGGTTGGTCAGCACGAGGTAGCGCTGCCCGGACGGGCTGTCCTCGGGCCCCGCGCCCAGCGGGCGCGTGAACAGCGCCGGCAGGAAGTTCGCCGGGACCGCGAGCACGTGATCGGCGGGCCCGGGAGCGGCGGCCTCGACGCCCGGCTCGGCATGCGGCGGATGCCAGACCAGCGCCTCGGGCTTCAAGTGCAGGTAGAGCGTCTGGAACGGCGACTCGTTCGCGTGGTGCGCGATGTGCGTCATGCCGAACCAGATCGCGCCGATGCACAGCGCGAGCGCGACCAGCGAGCGCGGGGAGGCCAGCAACTTGCCGAGGGACGGGACGGGGCTCATGCGAGGCGGTCTACGTTGGACAGCAGCGGCCGCCGGGGGATCGGGAAGAGGCCCCACAGACCGACGAACAGCACCAGCACGCTCGCCGCGGCGAAGGCGAGCAGCCAGGCGCGCCAGTCGGCGCTCTGCTCGAGCTGCGGCAGGAAGCGCAGCGCCAGCGCGCCGGCCGTCAGCACGCCGAGCTTGAGCAGGAACAGCAGCGTCTGCGCGCGGAACGCGTGCAGTCCGCCGCGGCGCGCCTCGCGCGCGACCCACAGCACGCCCAGCGCCCCGAGGCCCGCCCCCATGCAGATCCCCATCACGGAGCCCAGGCCGATCGGGCCCGGACGCCACACGTACAGCCCGACCGCGGCAGCGGTGCAGGCGAGCAGGGCCAGCGTCAGGCGAGTCATGGCGTGGGGACGTGATCGATCGGGTTTCAGCGCGGCGGGCTCCGCCGCGACGCGCGCGGCACGGCCTTCACGAGCGCGATCAGGGCCCCGGTGAATCCGAGCGCGACGCCGAGCAGCAGGCACCAGGGTGAGCTGGACAGGCGCGAATCCGCCCACCAGCCGGCCCAGGTGAAGAGCCCGATCGTCGCGGCGAACTGGATGCCGAGGCCGGCGAAGCGCGACCACTCGACGGCCAGCGCCTGGCGTCGAGCGGCCGGACCTCTGCGAGGCTCGGGCTCCTGGGGTTGCATGCCGCGATCGGAAGCCGCGCGCGCCTGCGTGCAGGCGTGCGGATCCGTCCGAGTTGTGCGAAGGGTGCGCGCGCGCCGGCGGGCCCGGTGGGACCCGCGGCACTCGTACGCCGTTCGAGGGCCAACAGGATAGGAATCCGGGCTCCCGAATCAACACTCACGCGCCAAATAGCGGTTGCCGGCCCGCCGTTCCGGCCCGCGCCCCGAGCGCGTAGAATCTCCGCCCCTTTTCTCCCCCTCCCACGCCCCACGAGATACACCGCCTCCATGGCCATGGAACGCACGCTGGTCCTGTTCAAGCCCGACGCCGTCCAACGCGGACTGCTGGGTCGCATCCTGACGCGCTTCGAGGACAAGGGCCTCAAGGTGATCGGGCTGAAGATGCGGCAATTCGAGCGCGGACTGCTCGAGCAGCACTACGCGGTGCACCGCGAGCGCCCGTTCTATCCGAACCTCGTCGCCTACATGGGCTCCGGCCCGGTCGTCGCGCTGGCGCTGGAGGGCAAGGGCGCGATCGAGGTCGTGCGCAAGCTGATGGGCAAGACGAACTCCGCGCAGGCCGAGCCCGGCACGATCCGCGGCGACTTCGGCATGTCCTTCTCGAACAACCTCGTGCACGGCTCGGACAGCCCCGAGGCCGCCGCGCGCGAGCTGGCGCTGTTCTTCCCCGCTCCGGGCGAGCTGGTCACGTGGACGCCGGCCAACCTGGGCTGGGTCTACAGCGTGAAGGAAGAGCTGTCGTAGCGAGGCCGTCCTGACGCCGCCGAGCCTCAGCGCCCGCCACGTCGGCGAATTGGTCGCGGAGCTCTCCACGCTCTGCGCCGGCCGCGCGTTGAAGGCGCTGGAAGGACTCCCGCCGCGCGATCTCGTGCTCGTGCTCGAGCCGTCCGAGCCCGGCGCGCGCGTGCGGCTCGTCCGGCTGTCGGCGGATCCGCGCTGCGCGCGCCTGCACGTGCAGCGCGCGCGCGCGGCGCCGCACGCGGGACCGCTGGGGCCGTTCTATCGCGCCTGCGAGCAGGAGCTGGTCGGCGCGACGCTGGCGCGCATCTCGCAGCTGCGCGGCGACCGCATCGCCTGGCTCGAGTTCCGCGGCACGCGCGCAGGGCGCGCGCGCGCGCTGGTGCTGGAACTGACCGGTCGGCGCGCGACGCTCGCGCTGCTCGACGAGAACGACATCATCCTGGCGGCGCTCGACCCGCCGGTCGGCGCCAAGGCGCTGCGCGTGCAGGTCGGCCTGCGCTACCAGCCCCCGCCGCCCGCGCGCGAAGCGGCCGAGCCGGGGCCGCCGCTGGCCGAGGTCTTCGCAGCCGCGCCCGAAGCGCCGACGACCGAGGCGCCGTTGTCGGCGCGCATCGAGCGAACGCTGGGACTCGCGCAGCAGGAGCTGCGGCTGGCCGACCTGCGCGACGCACTGCGCGAGCGACTGGAGAAGAAGCGCGCGAAGACACGGCAATTCCTGAACGGCCTCGCGGTCCGGCGCACGGCCTGCGCCGGCGCCGAGCGCCTGCGCGAGGACGGCGAGCTGCTCAAGGCCGCGCTCGAGCGCGTCGAGCGCGGCGCCGCGCGGGTCGAGGTCCCCGACTGGTTCAGCGCCGACGGCGCGGGCACGCGCGCGATCGAGCTCGATCCCAAGCTCTCGCCGCACGCCAATGTCGAGCGCATCTTCCAGCGCTACCACAAGCTGCTGCGCGCGGCCGAGGAGCTCGGCGCCGACGAGCAGCGCGGCGCGCACGCGCTCGCGGAGCTCGAGCGGCTGCTGGCGCGCGTGGACGCGGCGGACCCGGAAGAGCTGGAGCGCGAGGCGCAGGCCGCCGGGCTGCTCGAGCCGCCGCAGCAGCCGCCGCGCAAGCTCGCCGCGGTCGCGCCGCGGCTGCCGTACAAGGTCTACCGCTCCGCGCGCGGCACCGAGATCTGGGTCGGGCGCACGGCCGCGGACAACGACGCGCTCTCGCTCAAGCACGCGCGCGGCAACGACGTCTGGCTGCACACGGCCGACTCGCCCGGCAGCCACGTCGTGCTGCGCGTCGAAAAGGGCGCGGAGGCCGACCCCGAGGACGTGCTCGACGCCGCGCACCTGGCCGTGCACTTTTCGCCGCTGCGCGGCAGCCGCAAGGCCGATGTGCACGTCGCGCGCGCCAAGGACGTGCACAAGCCGCGCGGCGCCAAGCCGGGCCTCGTGCACCTGTCGGGCGGCAAGACGCTGCAACTGCGCGTCGATGCGGAGCGACTGAAGCGGCTGCTCGACACGCGCGCCGGCGACGGCGCAGCCGGCGAACGCGAGTGACTCGCGCCGCGCCGCGGGTAGGACCCTCCCGTCCCCCCCCATAGCCCGTAGAATCCCCCGCATGCACCGGTCTCTTCGCACCGCTCCGCTTCTGCTCGCCGCCCTGCTGGCCGGCTGCCAGTCCGACGGCCCGCGCGTCGACCCCGAGAAGCAGCTATCGCTGTACAAGGAATCGGCCGCCTACCACTACGCGAACGACGACATCGACCGCGCCGAGGGTCAGGCGCGCAAGGCGCTCGAGCTCGAGCCCGAGGATCTCAAGATGCGGCTGCTGGTCGCCTGGTGCCGTTTGCGGCGCGAGGATCGCGACAGCCTCTTCGCGGCCGAGCGCGAGTTCCGCGCGCTGCTCGAAGACGGCGGTTACGAAGCGCGACTGGGCCTGGCCAACTCGCTGGATCGCCTCGGTCGGCTCTCACAGGATGCGGCCAACGATCTGGACGCGGGCAAGCGCGAGGCCGTCGGCGGCAAGGATCCGAAGAAGCGCGCCGAGGAGCTGCGCGCACAGGCCACCGCGCAATGGACCGATGCGCGCGCGCAGTTCGAGGAGATCCTGCGCACCAAGCCCGCCGACCGCAGTGCGCTCAACGGCGCGCAGCGCGTCTGCGCGTACCTGGGGCAGTGGAAGGAGGCCTACGCCAAGAGCCAGGAGCTGTTGCGCTCGCTGGACGCCGACCGCGCCTTCTACGCGCAGCAGCTCGACCGGCCGCAGATCTCGTTGACCGACGAGACGCGCTTCCGCAAGAGCCTCGGCGAGGCGCGCCTGCTGACGGTCGACACGCTGGTCTTCGCGGCCGAGACGCTGGTGCGCCTCGATGCGCGCGAGCAGGCGGTCGAGAAGCTGACGGCCGCGATCGAACTCGCGCCGCAGCGCGCCGACCTGTACGGGTTGCGGGCCAAGCGCCTGTACGACCTGTCGCGCCACGCCGAGGCGCTCACGGACATCGACCTGTACCTGAAGCTGTCCGAGCACCCGTACGATCACCCGGACGTGCGCGGCGCCTACGACCTGCGCACCAAGTGCGAAGCCGGCCTGCGCGGGTAGTAGTACGGAGCCCGCCTCGAATCCGGCGAGTTGGCAAGACCTGAGCCCGTCTCGAATCACGCCAAGTCGCCGGATTCGAGGCGGGCTCGGTACCTACACGCCAAGTCGCCGGATTCGAGGCGGGCTCGGTACCCGGTATCTATACGTCCTGTTGGGGCGCCCGCAGCGGCCGCGAACCGTCGCCGCGCGCATCCGCGCCGTCCTGCTCCGCGCTGCCCTCGCGCCAGGTGCGCGAGCGCTTCTGGCCACGCGCGTCGTACCAGGTCACGCCGACTTCGTCGCCGCGCTTGCGCTCGCGCAATGCGGCGCCGATGTCGTCGCGCGAGCGGATCGCGCGGCCGTTGATCTCGACCAGCACGTCCCCCGCGCCGATGCCGAGCACGCCGGCGATCGTGCCGGGCTCGGCGCGTTGCACCAGCAGGCCGACGTCGTCGCGCAGCTCGAGTTCCTTCGCGCGGGCCGCGGGAACCGCGCCGACGATCACGCCGAGGATGTCCGTGCGCAGCGGGCCCTGATCGCTCCCCGCGACCAGCGGCCAATTGTCCAACCAGCCGCCGTCGGCCCCGGCTCGCGGCCGGTACCAGCGATCGAGCTGACCGGGCGAGCCGTGCGCATTCGGCGTCGTGATCGAGATGCCGACCTTGTCGCGCAGTTCCGGGTGCGCTTCGAGCAACTCCTCCAGGTTGGCCGCTTCGTAGCTGCGCTTCTCGAGCTTGCCGTCGATCTCTTCCTCGACCGTCACCTTGCAGCCGTCGGGGCCCTGCTCCATGCGCACCGAACGCGACGAGCCCTGCACACCCGGCAGCGCGGGTTGCGTGGGTTGCGCCGGCGCGCCGGGCAGCGGCGCGAGCCCACCGCGCAGGTCGTCGAACATCTGCTGCATGCGCTCGTGCAGGTCGGCGAGCTGGTCCTGCGTCGCGAAGGGGCCGTGGTCGAAGAGGCCGTGGTCGAAGTTGCCGTGATCGAAGGCGAAGGGCTGGAATCCGAAGCTGCGCCTGTTCCCGGCGCCGTCGAGCTCGCGCATCAGCAACCGGCACGTCCACGCGAGCTCGCCGTCGCCGCGCATCGTCTCGCGCACCCATTCACGCGCGGCCGCGTCGCGCCCGGCCAGCTCGGCCAGGTCCGCGAAGGCGCGCTCGCGCAGCGCGAGGTCCGACTGCGCGAGGGCGGACTGCCAGTGCTGCGCATCGAACGGCTCGCTCGGCGCCTGCGGAGCGGCGCGCGGCGCCTGGGGCGTCACGCGGAACAGCCGCGCCTGCTGGGCCGGCAGCGCGGCGGCACAAAGGACCAAGGAAAGACACAGCGACGCGGTCGACGAATTCGACGGCATGGGGCCTCCTGGAGTGGCCTGGATCGGTCGGAAACGGATGGCGGATCCTGCGCGTCAGCGCAGCTCGCGCACGGAAGCAGGTGTGGCGCCGGACGGCGCGGCACCCAATCGCACCGGCAGCACACGCAGCGCGGCCGGGTCTTGTGCGAAGTCCGAGAATGGCAGTTCGTCGGCGCTCATGCGGCGCAGGCCGCCGCCGCGAGCCGCCGCAGCGGGCTCGCTCGAACCCAGATCAGCGACGGCAGTGCCGTCCGGAGCGCTCGACTCGATGCCGGCCTGCGGCGTCGGCGCATCCACCAGCGCGACGTTCTCGTCCGCAGCGGCGTTCGGCAATTCGGCCGGGGTGCCGCGCTGCGCCAGCCACCAGCCGGCGCACAACAGCGCGGCGGCCAGGCCGCTGATCTTGGCCAGGCGCGGGAAGTGCAGCAACTTGCCGCGCGCGGGCGCGGGGACAGGATCCGCGGCGCGCTCCGCCGTCGGAGCAACCGGCTGCAGGCCCGCCGCGATGCGCGGCCACAGCGAGGCGCTCGTCGCGACGCTGGAGGCAGGATAGGCGGCCTCGGCCAGGCGCTGGCGCGAGCGGCGCGCGCGGGCGGCCAGTTCGGCGCACTCGGTGCAGCGCGCCAGGTGCCGCTCGACGAGTTCGCCCTCCTCGCGCGTGAGGTCGCCGCCGGCGTGCAGTTGCAGCTGGCTCTGGATCAGCAGGCAGTCGGGATGGCCATCCATGGTGCGGGAAGAGGTACGTGGAGAAGCGGGATTCGTTGGTGTGCGTTGGGCAGCCGGCTCAGGTGGGATCCGGCTCGGGGGGGCCGCCGGCGGGCTCGCCCGCCGCCGGGTTCGAGCGGCGGTGCTCGGTCAGGCCGAGTTCCTGCTCGGAGAGCCGCTCGCGGCGCTCCCATTCCTCCTGGAACAGCTTGCGGCCGCGGTGCAGCCGCCAGCGCACGGTCACGTGCGTGGCGCCCACGATGTCGGCGATCTCGGTGCAGGCCATACCCTCCATCTCGCGCAAGACCAGCACGGCCTGGAAGTGCGGCGCCAGGGCCGACAGGCATGCGCGCACCTTGACCGCCTCCTCCCCCAGTTCCAAGCCCTGCCAGGGGGCCGGCACGCCTGGGTCGGGCAGCTCGATCTCGGGCTCGTCCTCCTCGCGCGCGCTGGTCGTGTGCACGGGCCGCCGGCGGCGCAGCCAATCGATCGCCTGGTTCGTGACGATTCGATACAGCCAGGTCGAGAATTCGTACTGGAAATCGAAGCGCTCGAGGTTCTTGAACACGCGCAGGAAGGCCTCCTGCACGAGGTCCTCGGCGTCCTCGCGGCGCCCGACGAGGTTCAGCGCGACGCGCAGCGCGCCGCGCTCGTGGCGGCGGACGAGTTCCTCGAACGCACGCGCGTCCCCTTGCTGCGCGCGGCGCACGGCCGCGTGATCCGCTCCGGCGGCAGCGCCCCCACTCCCGGCCGGCGACGACTCGGCGCGCCCCCGCTCCACCGGACCAGGGTCGGGCAGGGGCTCGTGGTTGCGCTCGTGCGGGGGAAGAGGGGCGGGGGCCATTCGACGCGGCAGGCGGCTGGCGGTCGAAGCTAGCATTTCGGACCCCGACTGCTACGCGGGACAGCCCACGGGTGTTGGTCCGCGCCGTTCGGAAAAAGATTCAGTCCGGGCGCGGAAAGCGCCCGGGCAGCTCGCCGATGCGCCGGTACTTCTCGCCCCGCGCGGCCACGAGCTGGTCGATCGGGATCGTGGCCAGCTCGTCCAGCGCGGCCAGGATCCCCTGCTTGACCGTCGCCATCGCCTGCTCGGGCGCGCGATGGGCGCCGCCGAGCGGCTCGGGCAGGATGCGGTCGATGATGCCCAGGCTCAGCAGGTCCGGCGCGGTCAGCTTGAGCGCCTCGGCGGCGTCGGGCGTCTTCTCGGCGTCCTTCCACAGGATCGCCGCGCAGCCCTCGGGGCTGATCACCGAGTAGTACGCGTGTTCGAGCATCAGCACGCGGTCGCCGACGCCGATGCCGAGCGCGCCGCCGCTGCCGCCCTCGCCGATCACGACGACCACGATCGGCACGCGCAGCGTGACCATGGCCAGGATGTTCTCGGCGATCGCCATGGCCTGGCCGCGCTCCTCGGCGCCGATGCCGGGATAGGCGCCGGGCGTGTTGATCAGGCTGACGATCGGCAAGCCGAGCTTCTCGGCGAGCTTCATCTTGCGCAGCGCCTTGCGATAGCCCTCCGGATGCGCGCAACCGAAATTGCAGCGCAGCCGCTCCTTGGTCGTGCGGCCCTTGCGATTGCCGACGATCAGCATGCGCCGGCCCGCCATGGTCGCGAAGCCGGTCACGATGGCCGGGTCGTCGCCGAAGGCGCGGTCGCCGTGCAGCTCGTGGAAATCGTCGAGCAGCGTCGCGATGTAATCGGAGGTGATCGGGCGGTTCGGATGGCGCGCGACGGTGACGCGCTCCCAGGCCGTCAGCTTCGCGTAGGTCTCGCGCAGCTTCTCCTCCATCAGCGCGCGCAGCGTCTTGATCTCGCCGGAGATGTCGAGCTTGGTGTTGCGCGCCAGCGTCTCGAGCGCCGAGATGCGCTCCTCGTATTCCTGGATCGGACGCTCGAACGGCAGGCTGGCGACCTTGCCGCCGGCCTCGCGCGCGGTGCTCTCGGAGCTCTTCTTCTTCTCGGCCAATGCGTGCCTCGGGGATCCCCCTCGGGTCCTCCGGGGGGCCGAGCATCGTGCCCGCGCGGGGTCGGGAGCGCAACCGCTTGCGCCGGCGCAGCCGGCGCATGCTTGAGCCTCTGCGCCGACGCGCCGTATCCTCACGCGATGAGCGCGCCCGCTTCCAGCGCCGCCGGCCCGCAGGCCTGGCGCATCGAGGTCTTCCGCCGCCCCGAGCGCGACGACGCCGAGGGCGCCAGCGTGCAGGCCGCGCTGACCGAGAGCGGCTACGGCGAGCCCGCGTCCGTGCGCGCCGGCCGCGGCTACCTGCTGTCTCCCGAGTGGTCGCGCGCGGACGCCGAATTCGTCGCCGCGCGCCTGTTGTGCGATCCCGTGCTCGAGCACGCGCGCATCAGCGCGCCCGGCGAGGATCCGCCCGCCGCGCGCGAGGCGCGTTCG